>JARRKQ010000127.1:0-17775 GCA_037387885.1 Alphaproteobacteria bacterium
CGCGACCGGTTTCATTGTCTCCGGGTCGAGGATCTCCGTCAGTACCGTATCTTCGTTGATCAGGTGAATCTCGTCGCGGTCGTGCGAATACGGGCACGATGTCGAGACCACCGGCCCGCCGGCCTCGGTGGTGCCGTAGGTCTCGACATCGTGTCCGTATTCGCACGACCGCGACGAAATGCACCTGATCAACGAGGACACGGTGCTGACCGAGATCCTCGACCCGGACACGATGAAACCGGTGGCGCCCGGCGAGGTCGGCGAGATCGTGGTGACTACCTTGGACAAGGAAGCCTCGCCGGTCGTGCGCTGGCGCACCCGCGATCTGGTGCGGCTCTCCGATGCGGCCCAAGACTGCGAGTGCGGCCGCAAGGGTTTCCCGAGGATCGGCCGCGTGATCGGGCGTTCCGACGACATGCTGAAGGTCCGCGGCGTCATCGTCTATCCCTCGCAGGTGGAGGACGTGATCGCCGGCACGCCGGGCGCGGTCAAGGAAGCCTGGCAGATCTACGTCGACAAGATCGATCAGTCGCCGACCAGCGTGACCGTCTCCATCGAAAGCGAGCGCGGGTTCAACGGCAATCCCGCGGATCTCGCGGAAACGGTCGCCCGCAGCCTGCAGAGCCGGCTCGGCCTCAAGGTTCCCGTCGAGTGCCATCCCGTCGGGACCCTGCCGCGCTACGAGGCAAAGGCGCAGCGCGTCATGCTGAAGCAGTAGCCATGGCACGAACCCAGTCAGAGCACTACCCGGAGATCAAGCTGGGTATCCTGCGCAACGCGGCGAAGCTGTTCGCGCAGAAAGGCTATGCCCGGACCACGATCGTCGATCTCGCCAAGGCGACGACGTCGTCGCGCGGCGCGCTCTACCATTATTTCGATTCCAAGGAAGCGATCCTAAAGGAGATCGTGTTCCGGCATGTCGGCGATATGACCACGCGCGTCGAGGCCGCGATCGACGCGAGCGACGATCCGACCGAGCAATGCCGCAACGTGATCCACGCGATGATCGGGCTCAACACGCAGTCGCGCTACGAGGCCGTGGTGCTGATGAACGAACAGCGGTACCTCGACGCCAAGGACCGCAAGTCCATCACACGCATGCAGAACGAAATCGTTGATACCGTGGCCGATGTTCTGCAGCGGGCCGATAGCGCCACGCGCATCCAGAGCAAGAGCAAGAAGCCCTACACCATGCTGCTCGTTGGCATGATGAACTTTATCTACACCTGGTACGACCCCAAGGGACCCGTGGCGCCGGACGAGCTCGCGAGCATGGTCTCGGAGGTGTTCTTGAACGGCTTTCAGTCGCCGCGCAGGCAAAGGACGGATCGATGAACCTTTCAGCACCGACACCGCAATGGAGCGACCTGATCCGCGACGACCGGGTGCACGGCTCGCTCTACCACGATCCGGCGATCTTCGAGGCCGAGCTTCGAAATATCTGGTACCGGACCTGGGTCTATGTCGGGCACGAAAGCGAGGTCGCCGAGCCGAACGACTTCGTCATGAAATCGATCGGCCCGCAGCCCGTCATCATGACGCGCGGCGAGGACGGTCAGGTTCATCTGCTGCTCAACCGCTGCCCACATCGCGGCAACCAGGTCTGCACGGCCGAGCGCGGCAACGCCAAGACCTTCACCTGCCCCTACCACGCCTGGACCTTCGCCAATGACGGGCGCCTGACCCGATACGCGTTCCCCGACGGCTATGACGACGCCGACACGGCCGGGCTCGGCCTCGGCCGGGTCGCGCGGGTGGCGTCCTACCGAGGTTTCGTTTTCGGCTCCTTTGCCGACGATGGGCCGTCACTGGAGGAACACCTGGGCGGGGCGACCGCGAGCATCGACCAGTTGGTCGAGACTTCGCCCGAAGGCGAGGTCGAGATCACGGCCGGGTTCCTGAAACATCGGGTCAAAGCCAATTGGAAGTTCCTGATGGAGAACGAGACCGACGGCTATCACCCGGCCTTCGTCCATTCCTCGATCTTCAGCGTCGCGGAAAGCGGCATCGGCGATCTTTACGGCGCGAAATCGACCGCGGTCGCGCGCGATTTCTGCAATGGCCACACCGAAATCGATCTGCGGCCCGAATTCCGCAAGCTCGGCAAGCCGCTCTGCTGGTTCGGGACCTCGCCCGACCGCCTGCCGGATTACGTTTCGCGGATGGAGGCGGCCTACGGTGCCGACAAGGCGCGCGAGATCATGATCGACGGCACGCCGCACACCATGATCTTTCCGAACCTCTTCATCGCCGAGATCCAGATCTTCGTGCTGCAGGCGCGTGCGGTCGACGACACGGTCCAACACGTCACGGCGCTGCAGTTCAAGGGCGCGCCCGATCTCAACCGCCGCATGCGGCAGCAGACGATGGGCTCGGTCGGCCCCGCCGGCTTCCTGCTCGCCGACGATTCGGCAATGTACGAGCGAACGCAACGCGGGGTGCAGTACCGCGATCCCGAATGGCTCTATCTCGGCCGCGGCGGGCATCGCGAGCGGCGCGACGAGAACGGCTTCCTGATCGGCCATGCCACCGACGAAGTGCCCTCGCGCGGCATCTGGCGGCATTACCGTGCGCTCATGGAGGCCGCGTGATGTCGGCGGCGGGAGGCGCTGTGGACCGATGACGGCGTCTATTGGGTGCCGGCGAACGGCAGCGACATCGACCCGGAGGCGGAGATGTCGATCATCTACGACAACCGCTCGCGCATCGCGCTTCGGATCAAGCAACTGAAGACCGGCCGCCGCCATTCCCAGGAGCCGCGCTCGCAGCTGCGGCGGATCGTCTCCAACGTCGAGGTCCTGGGCGAGGACGATGACGGGATCCGGGTCGGTGCCAACGCCATGGTGTTCGAATCGAGCCTGCGCGGCGACACGGTCTGGGCCGCGCGCAACGAGTATCTCTTGCGGCGCGTCGACGGCGCGCTGCGCATGGCCCGGAAGAAGGTGGATTTGGTCAACAACGACAAGGCTCTCTATACCTTGTCGTTCCTGATCTGACCGTCCGGCCCAAGACCAAGCGGGAGGTGGGATTTGAGCGAGGACGAAACGCTGCAGGCGGTGATCGCGAACGGCCCGGTACTGCTCGATTTCGGCGGCGGTATCGCGCATCTGCGCCTCAACCGGCCGGACGCCGCCAACGGCATGAGCGTCGAGCTTCTGAAGGCGCTGCACGAAGCCATCATGCGCTGCCACGGCATGTCGGAGCTCCGCGTGCTGCTGTTGAGCGGGGAGGGCAGGAACTTCTGCGCCGGCGGCGACGTGCAGACCTTCGCGGCGCAAGGCGAGAAGCTGCCCGATTACGTGCGCCCGGCGACCGCTTATCTGCAGAACGTCGTGGCGGCGCTGATGCGGCTGGAAGCGCCGGTCGTGGTCGCGGTGCAGGGCTTTGCCGCCGGGGGCGGCGGGTTCGGCCTGGTCTGCGCAGCCGACATGGTCGTGGCCGCGGACACCGCGAAGTTTCTTGCCGGCGCCACTCGCGTCGGCATGGCGCCCGATGCCGGCGTCTCGGTCACGCTGCCGCGCCTCGTCGGTTTGCGGAAGGCGACGGAAATCCTGCTGACCAATCCGGTGATCTCCGCGGACGAGGCCGAGACACTGGGCATCGTCAACCGCGTCGTGCCCGAGGATCAGCTTGGTGACGCCGCAATGGCTCTGGCGAAAGAGCTGGCGGTGGGCGCACCGCTGGCCCTGGCGGCGACCAAACGCTTGCTCTGGAGCGGCCTGGGGCTGGGCGTGGAGGCGTGTCTGCCCGAGGAAGCACGGACCGTTTCGGAGCTGTCCGGCACCGCGGACGCCCGCGAGGGGCTGGCCGCCGTAATAGAGCGCCGGAAACCGGTCTTCAGCGGCCGCTAGAGCACTGCGCTGCCGATGGTGAAGTCGTCCGATAAGCCGCACGAAAAGCCACTCAAGGGCAGACGCGCCTTCGTGACGGGGGGCGCAAAGGGCATCGGCGCGGCGATCGCCCGGCGTCTTGCCGCCGATGCGGCTAACGTCGTTATCGCGGATATCGATGTCGAAGCGGCCGCGCCGCTGGCCGAGGAGATCGGCGCAGTAGCGGCCGCACTCGACGTCACCGATGTCGCACAAGTGGCCTCCGTCATTGCCGAACACGGCCCCTTCGACATCCTCGTCAACAACGCCGGCATGGACCAGCACGCTTTCTTCACCGCGACCGAGCCTGCCGATTGGCGACGGCTGCTCGCGGTCAACCTCGAATCGGTGTTCGCCTGCACCCATGCGGTGTTGCCGGCAATGCAGGCGGCGGCGCACGGCCGGATCGTCAACATCTCCTCCGAAGCCGGCCGCCTGGGCTCGAAGGGCGGCGCGGTCTATGCCGCGGCCAAGGGCGGGGTGATCGCGTTCACCAAATCGATCGCGCGCGAGAATGCGCGCTACGGCATCACCGCCAATGTAATCGCGCCCGGCCCGATCGAAACCCCGATGCTGCTCGACGCCGTTCGGCACGGTGGCGGGGGGCTGATGGAGGCCATGACCGGGGCGACGCAACTGAAGCGGCTCGGGCGCCCGGAGGAGGTTGCGGCGGCCGTCGCCTTCCTTGCCTCCGACGAGGCCGCGTATGTGACCGGCGAGACGCTTGGTGTCTCGGGCGGCATGGGCATGGGCGCCGGCTGACCCCCTCGGGCGACGAAATGGGCGACGAATTGGGCGGGGCAATGGGCGAGGCGGAAAACGAGCCGCTCGAGCGCGTCATCGCCCGCCTGAAGACCTTGTATGCGAGCTGGGGCCGGGAGACGACCGTCGAGGATATGCGCACCGGCTGGGAGGATTTCTTCGCCGCGGCGCCCGAACCCGACGAATATATTGAGGTCTCTGCCGGCGGTGTTCCCGCGCGATGGATTGCGGCCTCCGGCTCCAGCGACGACAGGGTGGTCCTGTTCCTTCACGGTGGCGGCTTTCAGATCGGCTCGACGCGCTCGCATCGCGCGCTGATCGCCGCCATTTCAGCCGAAAGCGGCGCCCGTGCGTTGGGCGTCGATTACCGGCGCGCGCCGGAACACCGGTTCCCGGCGGCCCTGGAGGACGTGCTCACCGCCTATGGCTGGCTCCTCGACCAGGGCATCGAACCCGGGCAAATCGCATTCGCTGGCGATTCGGCCGGTGGGAACCTTGCGCTGGCGGCGATGCTGTCCTTACGCGACCGCGACAAGCCGCGCCCCGCGGCCGCTGTCCTGCTGTCACCCTGGACCGATCTCGCGGCAACGGGTGGAAGCTATGAAAACCGTGCGGCGCGCGATCCGCTCAACAATCGCCCGATGCTGCTTGCCGTCGCACGCAACTATCTCGGCGCGTCGGGCGATCCGCGCGACCCGCTCGCATCCCCGCTCTATGCGGATCTCACCAGTCTCCCGCCGCTCCTGATCCAAGTGGGCGACCGGGAAGTGGTTCTAGACGACGCGAGGGCGTTCGCGGAGAAAGCGCGCGCGGTTGGCGTGTCAGTAGATCTGGAGATCTGGGACGAGATGATCCACGTCTTCCAGCTTTTCCCCTCCGAGCTTCCCGAAGCGCGTCGCGCGATCGCACGGATCGGCGCCTTTTTGCGCGAACATTTGGCCTGAAAATCTCAGGCGCGTTGCGCGCTTAGGAGAACGCCTTAAAGGTAATGAGCGTGAAGGTGTCCTTGATGCCAGGCAGCTTCTGGATCTTCTCGGCGATGAAATGGCCGACATCGACGCCCGGATCGAGCGCGCATTTCATCAGCAGATCGAACTGCCCCGAAATCGAATGGACTTCGGAGACCTGATCGATCTCGTCCACGGCTTGCGCTGCGACCTTATAGGTCTCGCCGAGCTCGCATTTCACCATGACGAAGATTGTTTGCACGCGGGGGACCCCCATTCGCGGCGCAGACGCCGCCACCGCCCGGATTAGATCACTTTCGGCGGCCTGCCAGCAACTCCGGATTCCTGCTGGGGGAGTCGGGGAGAGCCGGCGGGAGGAGGGGCAGTCGCCCGGTCAGCTGTCGACGCGGACCGGCTTGTTCAGGAAGGCCGGGACATGGTCGCCCATGCCGGGGCCCGAGTGATCGGAAACCGGCTCGGGCTTGCGCTCGCGGCGGCGTTCCTTCTCGATGCGGGCCTTGTCGTCGGCGCGCTTGCCGCCGCGCTTGCGGCCGCTTTCCCGACTATTGTCGCGGCCGCTCTCGCGACTACTGTCACGGCCATTATCGCGGCCATTCTCCCGGGCTTTCTCGGCCGGCGCCGGCGCGCGCTCTTCGCGCGGCTTGCTGTCGCGCTCGGCCTTGCGCTCACGATCGGCGGGCTTGCGTTCGCGGTCGGGCGCACGCTCGCGGTCCGGTGCGCGCTCGCGGCGGGGTTTACTCGAGCGTCCGCCACGGCCTCGGGCCGGTCCCCGCCCGCGTCCGCGCCGTGGCCGGTCGTCCTCGGACAGCTCCTGGGTTTCGATCCCCTCGATATCCACGGGCGGAATTTCGCGGCCGATCAGCTTGGTGATCGCGGAGACGAACTTGCCGTCCTCGGGGAAAGCGAGGGTGAAGGCCCGTCCATTGCGCCCGGCGCGGCCGGTGCGGCCGATCCGGTGGACGTAATCGTCGGCGTTATAGGGGACGTCGAAATTGAAAACGTGGCTGAGCTCCCGGATATCGAGCCCGCGCGCCGCCACGTCGCTGCACACCAGCAAGGTGATCTCGCCGTCGCGAAACTTCTGCAGCGTTTCCGTGCGGCTCGACTGCGCCATGTCGCCGTGCAGCGCCGCTGCATTGAAGCCGTGCTTGGCGAGCGATTTGTAGAGGATATCGACGTCACGCTTGCGATTGCAGAAGATGAGCGCGTTCTTCACGTCTTCGGCGGCAATCAGCTTGCGTAAGGCATCGCGCTTCAGCCAATCTTCGGAGGACACCACGGCAAGGAAATCATCCACCGTTTCCGCGGCGGTGGCGGGCGGCGAGACAGAGATCTCCTTGGGGTTCATCAGGAAGGCATCGGCCAGGCGGCGGATCTCCGGCGGCATGGTCGCGGAGAAGAAGAGCGTCTGGCGGATCTTCGGCAGCAGCGAGACGATGCGCTCGACATCGGGGATGAAGCCCATGTCGAGCATGCGGTCGGCCTCGTCGATCACCAGGATCTTCACGTCCGACAGCAGAATCTTGCCGCGCTCGAAGAGATCGAGCAGGCGGCCTGGCGTGGCGATCAGCACGTCGACGCCGCGGTCGAGCAGGCGCTCCTGGTCGGTGAAGCTCTCGCCGCCGATGAGCAGCGCCTTGGTGAGCTTGTGGTTGGCGCCGTAAATCTCGAAGTTCTTGGCGACCTGGTCGGCCAGCTCGCGCGTCGGCTCCACGATCAGCGAGCGCGGCATGCGCGCCTTCGCCCGGCCTTCGGCCAGGATGTCGATCATCGGCAGCACGAAGCCCGCCGTCTTGCCGGTGCCGGTCTGGGCGCAGCCGAGCACGTCGCGGCCCATGAGGACCACCGGGATCGCCTGTGCTTGAATGGGAGTGGGTTCGTCGTAACCGGCGTCGGCAACGGCCTTGAGGACGCCGTCGCTAAGGCCGAGAGTTTCGAATGTCATATGGTTCCGTTCGGGACGTCAAAAGTCATCAAAGAAGGGCAAATATCGTATGCCGGGATTTTAGATACTCTATAAATTGGCTGTTTCGCCTAAAAATCAACATATTTCCTTTGTCGCGGCGCTCGCCGCGATTTCTCGAAATACCTATGGTTTCTGCCGCTTACAGGCTGCGAGCATAGAATCCGGCCGTGCAAGCGCCGGACGGTGTTGCCGGATGGTATCGGCCGGCGGGCTCGGGTAGGGTCCGGCCGGGGTTTGTTGAGCGGGGGCGGCGATGCTTCTGGACGCCGAAAAGTCGGTATTGTGCGTGATCGACGTGCAAGAGCGCCTGGCGCCAGCCACCGCCGAGCCCGGCCAGGTTGTCGCAAAGACCGCGCTGTTGATGACCGCGGCCGCCCGGCTCGACGTTCCAATCCTGATATCAGAGCAGTATCCCAAAGGCTTGGGCCCCACCGTTGAGACGCTCTCCGAGCTCGCGCCAGCGGGCGCGATCCACCCTAAGATCCACTTCTCCTGCACCGACGACCCCGATTATCGCGCCCGGCTCGACGGTTTGGGGCGTGGCCAGGCGGTGCTCACGGGGATGGAAGCCCATGTCTGCGTCCTTCAGACCGCGCTTGGCGCACAGAGCGCCGGCTATCAGGTCGCGGTGGTGGCCGATGCGGTCACGTCGCGCGATCCCGCGAACACGGCCGCCGCGCTCGATCGCCTGGCCGCCAACGGCATTGAGATCGTCACCGCCGAGATGGTCGTCTTCGAATGGCTGAAGGCGGCCGGAAGCGATGCCTTCCGCGAGCTCTCGAAGCTCATCAAATGATCCGCGATCGCGCTGCAAGAGGAGAGGTTTTTGAGCAGCAAACCGACCCTGATCCTGGCCCCGGGCCTGCTCTGCGACGAGGCGCTATGGCGTCACCAGCGTGACCATCTGAGCGATCTCGCCGAGGTGATGGTCGCCGATTTCACGAGCGGCGACACGATGGCCGAGTTTGCCGCCTCGATCCTCGCCATGACGTCCGGGCCGTTCGCGCTCGCCGGGCTGTCGATGGGCGGCTACGTGGTCCAGGAGGTGATGCGTCAGGCCCCGGAGCGGGTCGAACGACTGGCGCTGCTGGACACCGGTGCGCGCGCCGATACCGAGGAGCAATCGTCCCGCCGCCGCGGCTTGATCGAATTGTCGCAGAAGGGTGAGTTCAAAGGCGTCACAAAGACGCTTTTGCCGCTCTTCGTCCCCGAAAGCCGGCTCGACGACGACGAGCTGGTCGACGAGGTGATGGCGATGACCCAACGCGTTGGCCGGGATGCCTTCATCCGCCAGCAGACCGCCATCATGGGCCGGGCCGATGGCCGCGACGACCTCGCCAAGATCAAGATCCCGACGCTCGTGGTCTGCGGCCGATTGGATACCCTGACGCCGCTCGCACTGAGCGAGGAGATCGCCGCCGGTATCCCCGACGCCACGCTCGTGGTCGTCGAGAACAGCGGCCATCTCTCGACGATGGAGCAGCCGGAGGCGGTGACCGCCCTCCTGCGCTACTGGCTGCAGCGCTAGCGCGGCGCGATGAAGAATTGCCAGACGTCGCCGGTGCGCGCATCGGCCCCGGACCATTCGGTCTTGCCGTATCCGCCCTTGGTGAGCTGGTAGCAGCTGCGCCCGGCATATTCGAGACCGATCCCCTCGAAGCACAACGCGCCGCCCTCGAAAGACCAGCGGCCGCGCATTGATCCCGACCAGGTCTCCGCACTGCCGCGCGTGACCGGCCGGGTCTTCTCGTAGACGCCCGTGAAGGTGCCGTCGGGGGAAAGCTGCAGCACCTCGTAGCGCTGGATGCCGCCGAACTCGACATTGCGGCGGATCTCGCTGTTCGCGATCAGCGCGCGCGGCGGCGGGGCGGCGTGCGCCGCCGTGGCGCTGAGGATCGTGGCAATGACGGCAAGCAGGGTCGTTCGCATGGCCTGTCGTCTCCCAACATCATTCGAGCGTGGGGGCATCTCGCTGTTGTTAGATACGCCGCTGCGATCGCGTTGGATGCCTTGTCGTGCCTACATCACGAGCAGATGGGCGACCGCTCGGCCGTCGCCAATTCACAAATGAGCGATTGGGGCAACGCGATCGTGCGCGTGAGGGCCGCCGGATCAGCGAACCGTCCGTAAGTCTACTAGGAGACGCTCTAGTAGACGGTATCCGCGGCGTCTGGGGCGTTCGCCGGCGCTAGTACATCTCAGTCTTGTAGTTCGTCTGGATGTAGTCCTCGATGTCGTCGGCCGTGCCGCCGGGATCGCGCTGGTCCTTGACGATCTGGCCGTAGCGCGGGAAGTCGGCGCGGTCGATCCGGGTCTCCGGCTCCCAGAGACGCGAGCGCTTGAGCGCCTTGGCGCAGTGGAAGTAGACTGTATCGATCTCGATCTTGATGCCGAGCGGCGGCGTCTTGCCCTGCACCGCCATGTCCTCGAGCAGGGCGGGGTCGCGGGTAATGCTGGCCTTGCCGTTGAGGCGCAGCGTCTCCTCGATACCGGGCACGAAGAAGATCACCGCGACGGACGGCTGCTCAAGAATGTTCTCCATCGTATCGAGCCGGCCATTGCCCTTGCGGTCGGGGATCAGCACCGTCTTGTCGTCGAGCACCTTGACGAAGCCCGGCGGGTCGCCGCGCGGGGAGACGTCCGCCTTGCCGTCGGCGTTCATGCTCGAGAGGCAGAGGAAGGGGGACAGAGAGATGAAATGCCGGCAATGCCGGTCGAGCGCCGGCATCTCCTTGGTCGCCGCGATCGCCGCCGGCTCGCCGATGATCTCACGCAGGGCTGTGGTGTCGGTGACTTGCTCGTTCATCGGGACGCTCCCGTGCTGGGTCGCGTGCAGTTTATCACCACACGGCGATCAGAACACGCGCGAGAGCCGCTCTCGGCCTATACGTCGAGCTCGTCGACGAAACGTGCGCGTTCTTGGATGAAGGCGAGGCGGAGCTCTGGTTTGCGGCCCATGAGAGCATCGACCGTGCGCAGCGTGTGGCCCTTCTTGTTGCCGGCGGCGGTTTCGTCCGCATCGCTCGGGATCACCACCCGCATCAGCGTGCGCTTGGAGGGATCCATCGTGGTCGCCTTCAATTGCGCCGACGGCATCTCGCCCAAGCCCTTGAAGCGGCTGATCTCCACCTTGCCGGCGCCCTTGAACTGCTTCTTCATGATCTCGTCTTTATGGGCGTCGTCGCGGGCGTAGATCACCTCGCCGCCCTTGCATGGCGAGATAGAGATGCCCACCCTCGATCAGCCCCGGCAGGTCCTTGTAGAAGAAGGTCAGCAGCAGCGAGGCGATATGCGCCCCGTCGACATCGGCGTCGGTCATGATGATCACGCGCTCGTAGCGCAGCCGGTCTTCCTCATAGGCCGCGCCCGTGCCGCAGCCGAGCGCCTGCACGAGATCGCGCAGCTCCTGGTTCTGGCTCTGCTTCTCCGCCGAAGCCGAGGCGACGTTGAGGATCTTGCCCCGAAGCGGGAGGATCGCCTGCGTTTCGCGCATCCGCGCCTGTTTGGCCGAGCCGCCGGCGCTGTCGCCCTCGACCAGGAAGATCTCGGTTCCCTCGGCGGTCTGCCGCGAGCAGTCGGCGAGCTTGCCGGGAAGGCGCAGCTTGCGGGTCGCCGATTTGCGGTCGAGCTCCTTCTGGGCTTTCCGGCGCTTTCGGTCCTCGGCCTTCTCGATCAGGCGCTCCATCAGGCGGCGCGCCGCCGCCGGATCGGCCGAAAGGTAGTGGTCGAAGTGATCCTTGATCGTGTTCTCGACCAGCCTTGCGGCCGACGGCATGCCGAGGCGCTCCTTGGTCTGACCCTGGAATTCGGGATTGTTGACGAAGAGCGAGAGTACGATCGCCGCACCCTCCATCACGTCGTCGCCGCTGATCAGCCCCGCCTTCTTATTGCCGATCAGCTCGCCGTAGTCGCGGAGCCCCTTGGTGAGCGCGGCGCGCAGGCCTTGTTCGTGGCTGCCACCCTGCGTCGTCGGCACCGTGTTGACGTAAGAATTGATGAAGCCGTCCTCGTCGCCGGGCCAGGCGATCGCCCATTCGATGCGGCCCTCGCCATTGAGCGAGACCGAGCCGGCGAAGGGGTCCATCATGTAGGTCGGGCGCTTGCCGATGGCTTCGCTCAGGAAGTCGCGGATGCCGCCCGGAAAGCAGATGGTCTCCGACTGCGGCGTATCGCTGCCTTCGGGCACGAGGCTCTTGTCGCAGGACCAGCGGATCTCGACGCCGCCCGAAAGGTAGGCCTTCGAGCGCGCCATCCGGTAGACCCGCGAGGGGCGGAACGCCGCTTTGGCCCCGAAGATCTGGGGATCGGGGTGAAAACGCACCGTGGTGCCGCGCCGGTTGCTGACCTTGCCCGCCTGCTTCAGCTTGCCCTTGGCCTTGCCGCGCGAATAGCTCTGCTTCCAAAGCACGCGGTCGCGCGCGACTTCGATATCGAACTGATCGGAGAGCGCATTGACCACGGAAATGCCGACCCCGTGCAGACCGCCCGACGTGCCGTACGCCTTGCCGCCGAACTTGCCGCCGGCATGGAGCGTGGTGACAATCACTTCGAGCGCCGATTTCGATTTGAACTTGGGATGCGGGTCGACCGGAATGCCGCGGCCGTTGTCGCGGACCGTGACGGCGCCGTCGGCGGCCAGCTCGAGCTCGATCCAGCTCGCATGGCCCGCCACCACCTCATCCATCGCATTGTCGAGCGCTTCGGCGACCATATGATGCAGCGCCCGTTCGTCGGTGCCGCCGATATACATGCCCGGACGCCGGCGCACCGGCTCCAGACCCTCCAGCACCTCGATATCCTTGGCCGTATAGCTGTCTTCGGCCGATTTCGCCTTTCGGCGTCCGGTCACCGCCACGTTACGTCCTGATTTTGCCTGGTTTTTCTGACTGAATAGATCCGGCGTCGCCGTCATGCCGCACTCCGGGGAAGCAGATTGCAGTACATATAGTTAATGTCAGTAGCTCTCGCGAGACGCCGTATACTGTATTCTGTGCCGGTGGTCATCACAAGATATTGCTTTATTGAATGATTGCACCGGCCATCGGGACACCCGATGATGGCCGAGGCGGGGAAGGGGGTGCAGGATGACGAATGCGACGGCCGACTATGCCCTGATAACGGGTGCATCGAGTGGTCTGGGCGCGGAATTCGCGCGTCAACTGGCTGCGCGCGGCTACAATCTCATTCTGGCGGCGCGCCGCGGGGACCGGATGGAGACCCTGAAACGGGAAATCGGCGAGACCTCGACGGCGACGCAGATTGAAATCATCGTCTCCGATCTCTCGTCCGACGACGGCCCGCAGGCGCTCTATGACGCGATCAAGCAGAAGAACCTGCCGGTCGATGTGCTGATCAACAACGCCGGGTTCGGCATCTATGGCCGCTATGCGGATACGGACTGGGCGCGCGAGCGCGAGCTGTTGCAAGTGGACATTGTCGCCGTTGCGCATCTGACCAAGCTCTTCGCCACCGACATGATCGCGCGCGGCGGCGGCCATATTCTTCAGGTCTCCTCGATCGGCGCCTATCAGCCGACGCCGACCTATGCCATCTACTCAGCGGCGAAAGCCTTCGAGCTGCTGTTCGGCGAGGCCCTCAACTTCGAGCTCAAGCGCAAGAACGTGAAGGTGACGGTACTGTCGCCCGGCGTGACCGAGACCGAGTTCCTCGACGTCGCGGGCCAGCGGCGTACGCTTTATCAGAAGCTCACTATGATGCAGGCGCCGCGCACCGTCCGCGAGGGCCTGAACGCGCTCTTCCGCGGCAAGCCGAGCGTCGTGGCGGGGCTGCTCAACGCCTTTCTCGCCTGGTCGACCGGTCTGCTGCCGCGGCGCTTGCAGGCCTTCGTCGCCTATGTGGTGATGCGCAACTAGCCCCGAGGACGAACCAAAGGAGCCGCCCATGGCGCGGTCATCGACCGGCGGTAAAGCGTCCGCCGAACCCAACGGGACGCTCATGATCCGCACCCTCGCCATGCCCACGGACACCAACATCGTGGGCGACATCTTCGGCGGCTGGCTGCTGTCGCAGATGGACATCGCTGGCGGCGAAGCGGCCGCCATGCGCGCGCAAGGGCGAACCGCCACCGTGGCGATCGAGGCGATGACCTTCCATTTGCCGGTTTTCGTAGGCGACGTGCTCGAATGCTATACCGGCGTCGAGCGGGTCGGGCGCACGTCGATGGCCATTCGGGTCGAGGCCTGGGCGATCCGGCGCGGCACGCGCGAGCGGGTGCTGGTTACCGACGGCGTCTTCACCTATGTCGCGGTCGACCAGGACCGCAAGCCGCGGCTGGTGCCGCCCGAAACGTGAGATGAGCGAAATGACGAACGGATACAATACAATGATCGACGCTTATTATTGGGGGACGACGAACGGCCACAAGATGCTGATCGCGCTGAAGGAAATGGCGATCGAGCACAAGCTGGTCCATGTCGATATCGGCCGCGGCGACCAGTTCGACCCGGCCTTCCTCAAGATCGCGCCCAACAACAAGATCCCCGCCATCGTTGATCACGACCCGCCGGGAGGCGGCATGCCGGTCTCGCTCTTCGAATCGGGTGCGATCCTGCTCTATCTCGCCGAGAAGAGCGGCAAGCTTCTGCCCAAGGACTGGCACGGCCGCTGGGAAACCACGCAATGGGTGATCTGGCAGGTGTCGGGCCTCGGGCCCTATGGCGGGCAATGCCTCCACTTCCGCGATTTCGCGCCCGAGAAGGTGCCGTACGCGATCGACCGCTATACGCGCGAGGCGAGCCGGCTCTACGCCGTTCTGGATCGTCAGCTCAAGGGTCGTGACTATGTGACCGGCAGCTTCTCGATTGCCGACATCGCGATGTATCCCTGGGTCTTTCCCCACGCGCGCATGGCGCAGGATTTAGCCGATTACCCCGAGCTCAAGCGCTGGTACGACGCCATGTCCGAGCGCGCCTCGGTCAAGGAAGCCTACGACTACGCCAACGCCCTCGAACGCACGCCCATCGACAGCGACGAGGCGCGCAAGCGGCTGCTGTTCCAGGACGCCGAGATGATCCGGGCGGCGGGTTAGCGGTCGGGGGACGCGCACCGGCAAGAATTTCGCCCCATGTCAGCCGCCACGACGCACGCGACAGTTGCCGTCACCGATTCCAATATTTCCGATTTCGCACTAGAAAGGCATGCCATGGGTGCGCGCGAACGTCGTCGCCGATTGCGCTTCGGCTTGTCAACGCTGCTCGGCTTCGGCCGGCGCGGCTTCTTTATTCCCTATCGTCATGCCGACGGTGTGACGCCGGCCGGGTCACGCCCGCGCTATGCCGCGATCTCCAACGTGTTCCGGGCGCAGGAAGGTGCCTTCGGCGCGGTGCTCCACAGCATCGAAGGGTTCGGCGCGGATCTCTTCGGCATCGGCGCGCAATCGAGCGAGGCTGAGGGGCCGCGCCCGGCGCCCCGGTTCGATCAGAGCTGGTTTCCGCCGCTCGACGCCGCCGCGGCCTATGCGCTGGTCCGCGAGCGCAGGCCCGCGCGGATCGTCGAGGTGGGATCGGGGCATTCGACGCGGTTTCTCGCCCGCGCCGTCCATGATGGCGAGCTGCAGACCCCGATCACCACGTGGGATCCCGCGCCGCGCGCCGTGCTCGACGGGCTCACGGCCGGCGGCAAGCCGGTCGAGTGGATCCGCGCCACGGTGCAGGAAGCCGGCGACGGCATCGCCGACGAGCTCGAGGCGGGCGATATCCTCTTCATCGATTCGAGCCATATCCTGATGCCCGGCTCCGACGTCGATATCCTGCTCAATCACGTTCTGCCGATGCTGCCGGCAGGCGCGATCGTCCATGTCCACGACGTCTTCCTGCCCGACGACTATCCCGCCGACTGGGACTGGCGCGGCTACAACGAGCAGCTCGGCGTCATCCCCATGCTCCTCGGCGGCGGCTGGACACCGCTCTTCGCCAGCCACTATGTCGAGACGCGGATGACCGCGCCGCTCGCCGCGACCCTGATCGCCCGTCTACCCAACCCAGAAGGCGCGCCCAGCACGAGCCTGTGGCTGCAGAAGGCGTAAGCGGCGCATGGTCGAGAGCGTCTTTTTCGACGACATCGAGCCGGGTCACCGGTTCACCGGCGGGAGCCACGTGATCGACAAGGCGCACATGCTGGCCTTCGCGCGGGAATGGGACCCCATGCCGATCCATGTCGACGAGGCCGCAGGCCGCGCCGCGTTCGGCAGCATCACCGCGTCGGGTCTCTATGTGCTGGCAATCAAGCAGCGTCTCCTGCCCACCTCGCCGGTCAATGCCGATGCGGTCATCGTTTCCTTAGGCTACGACGAGCTGCGCTTCCTGAAGCCCGTGCGGCCCGGCGACATGCTGACCCTGGCCATGGAATGCGTGGAGAAGCGGGCCTCGCGCTCGCGCCCCGAGGCGGGCATCGTCACCGTCCGGATCGAGCTCGCCAACCAGCACGGTGAGGTGGTGATGAGCCACCTCGACACGGTTCTCCTGCGCAAACGGCCGGCAGAGCGCGACACTGGTGACGGCTAGAGCGACGCAACGATAGGCGGCGTCAGGAAACGGCGAGCTGATCCGCGCCGGCCACGATGTCGGCAAGCAGCTCCGACACCCGCGCCGGTTCCTCCCGGCCATAGCCGCAATAGTGCGCGACGCCGAATTCGGGCAGGAACTTGCGCGCCGACGCCGCGCGCCGGACCATCGCCTCGACCCCGTCCGCCAGCTCCACCCCGAGAAAGATCTTGGCATCGCCGACATCGAGGTCTTCGAGCGGCTTGAAGAACGCGTCGCCGGCGTCACGCATCGCCGGCAGGTGAAAGAAGTCGACGCGCCTCGGCGTATTCACGGTCAACGCATTGGCCAGGCGCACGCAGAAGCCGATGTCCTCGAGCTCCGTCATCGGCCAGCCGCCCCAGGTGCCGTAGCAGATGTGGTAGCCCATCAACACCGCCTCCGGGATCGCATCCGTCATCGGCGCCAGATAGTCCTTCGAGGTGTACTTCTCGAAGCGCTCTTCATAGGAGAGCGTCCCGGTGCCGGGGTCGCCGTCCAGATACTTGTCCCTGGCCCCCAGGATATCGAGCAGCTCGGAACAATAATCCCATTGGATCACCAGATCGTCGGCCGGCACGTGCCGCAGGATCTCCTGGATGTCGGAGCGAATGGCGCGCTCGTAGGCGCGGATCACCATGGGGTGATCGGCCGGGTCGGGAAAGAAGCCGACCGTGCCGGCGCGCGTACAGGGGAGCGAGACCTGGAAGCGAAGCCCGGGGGGAATGTCGCCCGCCGCGCGCAATGTCTTGAAGGTCTCGTACGACCGGATGGCCTCCTTGCCATACGGCAGATCCAGCGTTGTTTCGGTCACGCCGGGCTTCAGCCTGTAGGTGCTGCGGGTGGCCTTCATCTCCTCAGGGTCGTGGCTCGTGGGGCTCTTCACCTCATCCGGCGGAACCACGCGGATCGGCTCCAAGTCTGGGTTCTTCGAAAAGGTCATGCCCGGCAGCCCCTGGATCCAGTTCGTGCGCGGACCAATCTCGCCATCCGGCAAGGCGTAGGCATGGGAGCCGAGCGAGCGGGCGCAGGTCGCCATGACCTCCTCGACAGTGTCGAACGGCACGCTGCCGACCAGAAGCACGTCCCCGGTGTTGGATGACATCGTGTGACCCCCCTGCATGTATTGCCCGCAGTCACATGATGGTCTGCCCGGTGCGGCGACGCAACAACCGGCCGCCGTCATAATCCAAACGAAAAAAGGGGCGGGTCCAGGACCCCACAGAGATAGACTGCTAACTCATTAAGTTATTGGGACAACTAGGATTTCGTGAGCCATCGTGTGGGGTTCACTGGGCCTACACACGGCCTTGCTGATCGAAAAAAACAGGCCGAACGAACCGCACACCTAGCTACAGTGCAGAACGGTTCGTTGGCCTGTAAGTCCGCCCCGCCCCACGGTTAGCTCGAGTTGGTCCCCTTGGGGACGCCCAAGCGCCGTGAAGCGAGGCGGTAGGCGCGGCGGCTGTGCGAGGGGACGGTGCGCTGGCGAGGGGTTGTCGACTGCTGTCGAGCCCCTCGTGTTGCGCCTCGTTTAGGCCGCTATCAGCGCGACCTCGTCTTCGGCCTGTGTCGCAGCGTCTGTGGCGTGCTTCATGAGCAGATCAGCAGCGGCCTGTGCCTTCGAGGCGGCGGTGAAGATGGCGCGTTTATCCGACTTGAGCACCTTG
>JARRKQ010000128.1:0-9479 GCA_037387885.1 Alphaproteobacteria bacterium
CCCCGACGCGCTGATCGTCGAGATGTTCCCTTTCGGCCGGCGCCAGATGCGCTTCGAGCTGCTGCCGCTCCTCGAACGCGCCCACGCCATGACCCCGCGCCCGCTCATCGTCTGCTCGGTCCGCGACATCCTGCAGACCGGCCGCAAGCCCGCGCGCATTGCCGAGGCGGCTGGCTGGGCCGACGCGCTTTTCGATCACATTCTCGTCCATGGCGACCCGGCGCTTGCGCGTTTCGAGGAGACCTTTCCGCCCGCCGACCGCTTCGCCGAGCGCATCCATTACACCGGCTACCTCGCGCCCGAACCGCCCTCGGCGGCGCGCCCCGGCGATCCGGGCTGGGACGAAGTCGTGGTCTCGGCCGGCGGCGGGGCGGTGGGGGCCGCGCTGATGCAGGCCGCGGTCGAGGCGCGGCCGCAAAGCCGTCTTGTCGGCAAGACCTGGCGGCTTCTGACCGGCCATGCGATCGAGCCGGAGGCGCGCGCTGCGCTCGATCGAGCGACAGCCGACGCGGGCGGCGGCATCGTGATCGAAGAGTCGCGCGCCGATTTCCTGGCCGTGCTCGCCGGCTCTGCTGTCTCGGTGAGCCAGGGCGGCTACAATACCGTCGCGGACATCCTGAGCGCGGGCGCCCGGGCCGTGATCGTTCCCTTCGCGGCCGGCGGCGAGACCGAGCAGACCTTGCGGGCCGAACGCCTGGCCGCGCGCGGCCGCGCCGTCATGCTCGCGGAAGACAGGCTCGAGCCGAGCCGGCTCGCAAAAGCAATCGATGCTGCGGCAACGATGTCGCCGGGCCGCTCGCCGATCGATCTCGGCGGCGCCAATGCCAGCCTGCGCTTGCTCCGCGGCTGGCTCAGGTCACATGATGGCAGTCATGGCTGATTGGGACGATCTTACGCGCGAGCTCGATGCCTGGGGCGACGCCGATCTTGTCGCGAGCTTCTGGTGGCGCGACGACGACGCGGTGGCGCCGAGCGCCGCGCTCGACCGTTTGCTGGCCACGGCCGTGGAAACCGCCGCCCCGCTGGCCCTCGCGGTGATCCCCAAGAACGCCGAAGCCGCGCTTGCGGCCCGCGTCGATGACAGCGGCGCCACTGTCGGCGTGCTTCAGCATGGCTATGGTCATACCAACCATGCGGGCGAGGGCGACAAGAAGATCGAGCTCGGCCGCGAGCGTCGGGCGGAGATCGTCATCGCCGAGCTCGGCGTGGGCTGGGAGCGCCTGCAAAAACTCTTCGGGCCGCGTGCGCTGCCGGTCGTGGTCCCGCCGTGGAACCGGATCGCTGCGCACATCGTGCCGATGCTGCCCGAGATGGGTTATCGCGGGCTCTCGACCTTCGAGGCGCGCAAGCGGCGCGCCGCACCAGCGCCGCCGACCGCGACGAGCCGACCGGTCTCCTCACCCATCACCTCGCCCACGACCCGCCCGCCGATGATTTCATCAAGGACTTCATCCGCCGCACTCGCGCGCATACCGCCGCGCGCTGGCTTCGGGCCGAGGCTGTCTTTCCGGTACGCGATCCGGCCCGGGCGGCCCGAGCCGCCCAGACATGAGCGGCCGACACTATCGCTATCCCGCCGCCGAGCTGCGGGGCGACTTTATGCGCGCGGTCTTCGGGATCGTCCTCACCGCCCTGCCGCTCATCGCCAGCTGGGGCAACCTCTACGCCGGTCTGATCCTGGGCGGGCTGATGGCGGTCTTCGTCATCTTCGGCCTGCGCACCTGGTTTCGACAGACGAGCGTCTACGACGTCGGCGATGACGGAATTGAGCGAAACGGCTGGTCGATTTTGGGGGCGGGCCGCGTTAGTCTTCCATGGCGCGAGGTCGAGCGGGTCAAACTCGCCTTCTATTCCACGCGCCGCGACCGCTCGAAAGGGTGGATGCATCTGAAGATCACCGGCGGGAGCCACAAGCTTGGCATCGATTCGATCATCGAAGGCTTCGACGATATCGCGGCGCGCAGCGCCCATGCCGCGGCATCGAACGGCGTTACGCTTTCTGAGTCCACGCTCCGCAATTTCGCCGCCCTCGGCTTCGTCATCGAGCATCAGGATGGCCGCGCGGTGAGCGCCAGCCGGGGGAGCGTGTTGTGACCGATCTGCTGACCGTCCGGGACCTCGAGGTCCATTTCGACGTGCATGGCGGCGTGC
Source organism: Alphaproteobacteria bacterium (assembly GCA_037387885.1). Taxonomy (GTDB): domain Bacteria; phylum Pseudomonadota; class Alphaproteobacteria; order JAPULJ01; family JAPULJ01; genus DATKZM01. The sequence continues at coordinate 2,152 of JARRKQ010000128.1, forward strand.
TGGAGGCCGTGCGCGGGGTGAGCTTCCGGGTGCGGCCAGGCTCGACGGTTGCCCTGGTCGGCGAGAGCGGATCCGGAAAAACCGTTGTTTCCCAGGCAATTATGGGAATCTTGCCCAATGTCGCGCGGATCGCCGGCGGCGAGATCCTGTTCCAGGATCCCGAGCGGCCGGGGACCGTGATCGACATCGCCAAGCTACGCCCCGACGGCAACGACATGCGCGCGATCCGGGGCGGGCGCATCTCGATCATCTTCCAGGAGCCGATGACCTCGCTCTCGCCGCTGCACACTATCGGCGACCAGATCGGCGAGGCGCTGGCGCTGCACGAGGATGTCGACAAGAAGGAGTGCGCGGCGCGCACCGCCGACATGCTGCGCCTGGTCGGCTTCCCCGAGCCGAGGAAGGCGCTGCGCACCTATCCCTTCGAGCTGTCCGGCGGGCTTCGCCAACGCGCGATGATCGCGATGGCACTCATCTGCCGCCCCGCGCTGCTCATCGCCGACGAGCCGACCACCGCCCTCGACGTCACCATCCAGGCGCAGATCCTGAAGCTCATCAACGACCTCCAGCGCGAATTCAACATGGCGGTCCTCATCATCACCCACGATCTGGGGGTGGTGGCCAATGTCGCGGAGGAGGTCGTGGTCATGTATCACGGCCACATCATGGAGCGCGGCACGGTGGAGGACATCTTCACCCGGCCGACGCATCCCTACTTGAACGGCCTGCTCCGCGCCGTGCCCCGCTTCAATATGGCCAAGGGCGAGAAGCTGGTGCCGCTCCGCGCCATCGAGCACGGAAGCGGCGACATGCTGGTCAAGCGCGAGCCCTGGCCGGAGGGCGCCGACGAGGCGGGGCCGCTCTTGCGCGTCCGCGACATCCGCAAGGCCTTTCAGATCCGCAAGTCCGGCTGGTTCGGCGGCACCGACGAGGGCAAGGTCTTCGCGGTCAACGGCGTCGACTTCGACCTCAAACGCGGCGAGTGCCTCGGCCTCGTCGGCGAGAGCGGTTGCGGCAAGACCACGCTCTCGAAAATCCTCATGCGCGCCTTCTCGCCCGATGCCGGCAGCGTCGCCTTCAACGACCGCGGCCAATCGGTCGATCTCCTGGCGCTCAAGGGCGAGCCACTGATCAAGTTCCGTCCGAAGATGCAGTTCATGTTCCAGGATCCGTTCAGCTCGCTCAACCCGCGGATGACGATCTTCGACATCATCTCCGAGCCGCTCGCGATCCACAACGTCGGCACGCCGGAAACCCGGCGCAACATGGTGCGCGAGCTGATGCGCCTGGTCGGCCTCGACATGCGCTTCCTCAACCGCTACCCGCACAGCTTTTCCGGCGGCCAGCGCCAGCGCATCGGCATCGCCCGCGCGCTCGCGCTCAAACCCGAGCTCTTGATCTGCGACGAGCCGGTCTCCGCGCTCGACGTCTCGATCCAGGCGCAGATCCTGAACCTCTTGAAGGAGCTGCAGTCCGAGCTCGACCTCACCTACTTGTTCATCTCGCACAACCTCGCCGTCGTGCATTACATCGCCGAGCGCATCATGGTGATGTGCGCCGGGCGCATCGTCGAAAGCGCGCCCAAGGAGCTGTTGTTCAAGGACCCGCGCCATCCTTACACCAAGGCGCTGCTCGCCGCCGTGCCCGACCCCGATCTCGCGCGCAAGCTCGACTTTACGGCGCTGATGGAAGGCAAGACCTCGATCCCGGACGCCTGGCCCGCCCCCTTCACCATCACCGAGACCAACCACACGACGCTGATCGACCTGGGCGACGGCCATTTCGTGCGCGCCAACGTGAATACCGACGCCAAGGAGATCGCTGCATGAGATTGCGCTTCGTCCTCTCCGTCGCACTCATCCTGGCCGCGCCCGGCGCCTCGTTTGCGCAGGCGCCCGAGCTCAAAGAGACGCTCAAGCTCAAGGAAACCCCGGATCTCGCCAAAGAGGTCAAGGCCGGCAAGCTGCCGCCAATCGCGGGACGCCTGCCCGAAATACCGCGGATCTACAAGCCGGACGGCAAGCGCTACACGCTCGGCCGTCAGGGCGGCACGCTCCGCATCCTGATGGCGCGGCCGCGTGATACGCGGCTTATGGTCGTCTACGGCTATGCGCGGCTCGTGAAATACGACGAGCAGTACGAGCTCGTCGCCGATCTGCTGGAGCGCTACGAAGAGGAGGAGGGGCGCATCTTCACCCTCCATCTGCGTAAGGGCCACCGCTGGTCCGACGGCCATCCCTTCACGACCGAGGACTTCCGCTACTACTGGGAGGACGTCGCCAACAACAAGAAGCTCTCCCTGCTGGGCCCGCCGCAGACACTGCTGGTCGACGGCGAGAAGCCCAAGGTCGAGATCATCGACAAGTACACGATCCGCTACAGCTGGTCGAAACCCAACCCGTTCTTCCTGCCCGCGCTTGCCGGCGCCACCGCGCTCTTCATCTACCGGCCGGCGCACTACCTGAAGCAGTTCCATGCGCGCTATGTGGAGCGGAAAAAACTACGCGCGCTCGCCAAGAAGATCTTGCGGCGGAGCAACTGGGCTTCGCTCCATCACACGATGGACCGGATGTACAAGTTCGACAATCCGGACCTGCCGACGCTGCAGCCCTGGGTTTTGCGCACCAAGCCGCCGGCCGAGCGTTTCCTCTTCACGCGCAACCCGTTCTATCACCGGATCGATACGAACGGCCGCCAGCTGCCCTATATCGACCAGGTGATCATGGTGCTCGCCGCGCCCAAGATCATTCCGGTCAAGACCGGCGCCGGCGAGACCGATCTGCAGGCGCGATACCTGCCCTCGGACAAATACGCCTTCCTAGCTCAGGGCGCCGTGCGGCACGGCTTCAAGGTGAATATGTGGCGCACCGGCGAAGGCTCGCACATCGCGTTCTATCCGAACCTCAATGTCGCGGACAAAGTCTGGCGCAAGGTGATCCGCGACGTGCGTTTCCGCCGCGCGCTCTCGCTTGCGATCAACCGGCACGAGATCAACGAAGTGCTCTATTTCGGCTTCGCGATCGAAGGCGCCAACGCGGTGCTGCCGGCAAGCCCGCTCTTCAAGAAGGAATACCAGCAGGCCTGGGCGCGCTACGACCTCAAGGCCGCGAACAAGCTGCTCGACCAGATGGGGCTCACCAAGCGCAACAGCCAGGGCTACCGCCTGCTGCCCGACGGTCGCGAGATGGAGGTCCTCGTCGAGATTACCGGTGAGAGCGGCGAGCATGGCGACGTGCTGTCGTTGGTCGAGGATACCTGGCGCAAGATCGGCATCCGCCTCTTCCGCAAGGTCTATCGCCGCGAGGTCCTGCGGCGGCGCGTCTTCTCGGGCGAGACGATGATGTCGATGTGGTCGGGCCTCGACAACGGCCTGCCGACGCCCGGGATGTCGCCGGAAGAGCTGGCGCCGACCCACCAGATCCACTTGCAATGGCCGAAATGGGGCCAGTTCCGCGAAACCGGTGGAAAGGTCGGTGCAAAGGTCGATTTGCCCATGGCGCAGAAGCTCCTCGAGCTCAACGACACCTGGGAGCAGGCCAAGACCGCGGCGGAGCGGAAGCGCATCTGGCATGAGATGCTGGCGATTTTCACCGATCAGGTCTACACGATCGGCACGGTCGCCGGCGTCGAACAGCCCGTGGTCGTGGCCGCACGTCTCCACAACGTGCCGAAGATGGGCGTCTACAACTGGGATCCCGGCGCGCATTTCGGCATCTACGAGCCCGACCGCTTCTGGCTCGAGCCCAAGCCGGCGACGTCGAAGGCCGCCACCAACTGACCCTAGTATTCGGCCATCGACCGGCACGCAAATTGGCCTCGTCTCCGTGGATGGGCAGACGGGGCTTGACCCTTGCGGCACAGTGCGCAGACTGCTGGAAACTCGCGGCGACAAACCGATCGCGGGGCAGGGGTGTTCACCCTAACGACGGTCCATGAGGTCCCGCATCGTGCCAAGTAGTGCCTTGCGCCGAACCCAGTTCGCGGTGACGACGCCCGGCTCGACGCGTGCTTGCGTGAGCGGCCGCGGCGGATGTCCGGCCGTACCAGCGCGGCCGGGGACCTGAGCGCCCCCATGTTCCGCTACATCGTTCACCGCCTGATGATCATGATCCCGACGTTGTTGGCGATCAGCCTGATCGTCTTCGTGATCATCCAGCTTCCGCCGGGCGACTTCTTCGAGACGATGATGAACGAGCTGGAGTCGCGCGGCTCGTCGATCACGCCCCAGCAGCTCGAGGCGCTGCGCATTCAATACGGCGCCGACAAGCCCTTATGGGAGCAGTACGTCCTGTGGGTCTGGGGCCTGGTGCAGGGCGATCTCGGCTACTCCTTCGAGTTCGAGAAGCCGGTTGCCCAGATCGTCGGCGACCGGATGTGGCTCTCCTTCATCCTGAGCTTCACGACGATCATCTTCACCTGGATCGTCGCCTTCCCGATCGGCGTCTACTCGGCCACGCACCAATATAGCTGGGGGGACCACGGGCTCACCTTCCTGGGCTTCCTCGGCCTGGCCACGCCCAACTTCCTGTTGGCGCTCGTGCTGGTGCATTTCGCCAATGTCTGGTTCGGGCTCTCGGTCGGCGGCCTCATGGACGACAAGTACATCGGCCAGCCGTGGAACTGGGACAAGATCGTCTCGATCCTCCAGCATCTGGCCATACCGGTCATTGTGATCGGCACATCGGGCACCGCCGGCATGATCCGCCGGCTGCGGGCCAATCTGCTCGACGAGCTTCAGAAACAATACGTCGTGACCGGCCGCGCCAAGGGATTGCCGCCGTTCAAGCTCTTGGTGAAATATCCCCTCAGGATGTCGCTCAACCCCTTCATCTCCGACATCGGCAATCTGTTGCCGGAGGTGATCTCCGGGGCGGTCATCGTCTCGGTCGTGCTCAACCTGCCGACCACGGGCAAGATGCTCTACAACGCGCTGCTCAGCCAGGACATGTATCTGGCCGGCTCGTTCCTCATCTTCCTCGCGCTCTTGACCGTGATCGGCGTGCTGCTCTCCGATCTGGCGCTCGCCTGGCTCGACCCGCGCATCCGCCTGCACGGGGGCGCTGAGAAATGACGCCTCCCCCCAACGACACCGGCGGCGCCGCCAAGCTCGAGCATTTTGTCTCCAAGACGCCCTTCGATCCCTATTCGATCGAGGCCGTGTCGCCCGAGCAGGAGCGCTACTACATGGCCGGCCAGTGGCGGCTCATGTGGTGGAAGCTGAAGCGCCACAAGCTTGCGGTCTGGTCGGGCATGCTGCTGCTGTTCTTCTACTTCACCGCCGTAATCTGCGAAGCGCTGGTGCCCTACGACCTCAACACCCGCAATTCGGATTTCATCCTGGCGCCGCCCCAGCAGGTGCGCCTCTTCCACAAGGGCGAGTTCGTGGGACCCTATGTCTACGGCCTCAAGCCCGATATCGAGGAGAAGCGCAAACGCCGGCGCATTTATCACACCGACCGGGAGAACGTGCAGAAGATCCGGTTCTTCTGTATGGGCGACTCGTACTACTGGTGGGGCCTGCTTGAGGGGCGCTTCCATCTCGTCTGCCCGGCCAAGGGCGGCACGCTCTTCCTCCTCGGCACCGACCGCCTGGGCCACGATGTCTTCTCGCGCATCGTCGTCGGCGCGCGGATCTCGCTCACCATCGGGCTCGTCGGCATCACGGTGAGCTTCGTGCTCGGCATCGTGATCGGCGGCCTCGCCGGCTATTACGGCGGCTGGATCGATTCGATCGTCCAGCGCATCATCGAGGTGCTGCGCTCGCTACCGGCGCTGCCGATGTGGATGGCGCTCTCCGCGGCGCTGCCGCCCAAATGGAGCCCGCTCGCGATCTATTTCGGCATCACGATCATATTGGGTCTGCTCGACTGGACGGGGCTCGCCCGCGCCGTGCGCTCGAAGCTCCTGGCCCTGCGCGAGGAGGATTTCTGCACCGCTGCCCAGCTCATGGGCGCGAGCCCCAAGCGCATTATCGGCCGGCACCTGCTGCCGAGCTTCACCAGCCATCTGATCGCCTCGGCGACGCTCTCGATCCCGGCGATGATCCTGGGCGAGACTGCGCTCAGCTTCCTCGGCCTGGGCCTGCGCAAACCCATCGTGAGTTGGGGCGTGCTGCTGACCGACGCCCAGGACATCAACGCGGTTGCGCTCTATCCGTGGCTGATGATCCCGGTGATCCCGGTGATCGTCACCGTCCTCGCCTTCAACTTCCTCGGCGACGGCCTGCGCGACGCGGCGGATCCTTACAAGTAGCGCAAGCCCTCACCCCAGCGGCACCAGGTCGACTGGCGTCGCCACGCCCTCGACCGTGCGGCGCGGGCGCACCTTGCGCTCGGTCGGCGGCACGTATCCCTGGGCCTCGGCCCGGGTCAGCGTCTCGACCGTGGTGAGCCCGCGGCACTTCTCGACCTTCGAATGCTTGTCGAGCTTGGCGGCGAGGTTCACCGGGTCGCCGATCACCGTGTATTCGAGCCGCTCCTCGTCGCCGATCGCCCCGAAGACGACGCGGCCCGTCGTCACCGACACCGACACGATGATGGGCGGCTTGCCGTCGGCCTCGCGCTCGGCCGCCCAAGCATCGGCCGCAACGATCACCTCGTCGGCGGCCCGGAGCGCATCGGCCGCATAGGTCTCGCTTGGGACGGCGGCGCCGAAGGTCGCGAGTATGCCGTCGCCCAGGAACTTGTCGACGCTGCCGCCGTTCCTGCGGATCACCGGCACGATGCGCGCCTGGTACTCGGTCAGCAGCGCGATCACCTCGCGCGCGGGAGCGGCCTCGGCAAACTTCGTAAAGCCGCGAATATCGGTCGTCAGGATCGCCGCGTCGCGCGCCTCGCCCTCGCCGGCGCGGATCTCGTGATCGGCCGCCTTGATGCGCTCGGCGATCTCGGGCGCGAAGAAGCGCGAGAGGTCGCGTGCCGCCGCCTGCTCCACCACCGCACGGACGAGGAGCCGCCGCGCCCGCCAGATCGCCAGCGCCAGGATGCCGGTGACGACCAGGATCGAGACAATCTTGTCGAACTCCGCGCCCAGGAGAATGCTGTTCGAGGTGAGGTAGGTGATGTAGTTGCGGGTGATCATCGGGTCTTCGGGTTGCGAATAGACCACGTAGGCGATCAGGAACCCCCAGCCGAGCGCGCTCACGAAACCCGCGATCAGCACGTAGCGCGCCTCAAAGCGCAGCGCCCGCAAGGCTATGAAAATAAAGACATAAAGGAGGGTGGGCGCCTTCAAATAGAAGGAGGGCGGCTGGTTGTACTGGATATGGAAGCTCCAGATGAGGCCCAGCAGCAGCCCCATGTCGGCGACCACCGAGACGGTCAGGAACC
>JARRKQ010000129.1:0-13726 GCA_037387885.1 Alphaproteobacteria bacterium
AGCATCCCCGCGAGACTGATCCAAAGGTTGGCGCCAGCCAGACGGCGCAGCGCGAGATAGGTCGCGAGCAGGATGAAGAGCGCGATGGGGATCACGTCGGCCAGGGCGGTCGAGCGCGTGGCGATTGTATGGAAAAGCGCACTGCCGATGCCGATCAGGAAGATCAACACGATGAGCGCCCAGGGCGCCCAGTCGGCGCGGACCACCGGTTCGGCGCGGCGGAGCGAGCGGGCCAGCAGCACCGCGCTCACGATGAAGGCGAGATTGGTGACGGCGTTGAGCGGCTCGTTCCAGATCTCCGGGCCGGTCCGCTCGCAATAGGCATCGATGTAGGCGCGCGCCATGGGGCGGCAGCCTAACCGGGTGCGGCGCCGCCGCCAATGTGCGGCGGCGCCGTGCCCAGACCGAAAGTGGGCTCTGGGTCAGGCCTGGCGGACCAACGCTTCTGCCATCTCCTCGACCGTGTCGGCCTCGACCTCGTGCTCGTCGGCGGCGCGGCGCAGCCGATCGCGGCTGAGCGTCTCGCTCACGAAGGCCGCCGACGTGCCGGCCTTGGCCCAGTCGCCCTCGCCGCGGATCATCAGCTTCAGCATGTCGGGCCGGGCGTAGTGGCCCATCGTGTCGACGATCGACTTCCAGACCTTGATCATCCAGGCCTGGCACTCGGCGTAGAGGATCTCCTCGCCGAAGGTCGGCGGCACGAGCGGGATGCCGAGCGGCGCAATGATCGAGCTGCCGCCATGGGCGTAGCGGATGTTCATCTTGCCCTTATAAGGGAACTGGTCGGACACCGCGTCGTCGTCGATGTAGCCGCAGGCCGAGAGCACGAAGGCGCCGGCTTCCTGGGCATGGGCGCGCACCGAGTTGTGGCCCCAGAAATTGCCCTCGGTATCCGGCTCTTCGAGCTCGGGGCCGGTGTGGAGCGCGAAGGAGCCCGGGAAGACGGCGATGTGGAACTCCTCGCCCTGGCTGATCATCGCCGCGCGCACCAGGGTCATCAGATGCTCGCCGCAGATGAGCCCGCCGATGCGGCCGATGTCGGTGTCGAAGACCACCAGATCGGAGGCATCGCCCATGCCCCAGAACATGCGCTCGGTGAAGGTCGGCATCAGCTTCCTGTGCCGGCCCATCAGCGTCCCGTCGCGGCCGAAGAAGAGGAGGCAGTTGTAGATCGTGCTGACCTCGGGGCGCGGGTCGAGCTCGTTGCAGCCCATCACCACGTAGGCGTTGGCCGCCCGCGCGGCTTCGCTGAGGCGCTCGGTGTCCTCGCTGGGCGCCTCGATGGCGGCGTCGCGGAACATCACCCGGCCGCCGGCCCACGGCTCGAGCGGCGAGTCCCAGCCTTCGGTCCAGTACGGATAGCCGGCGAGCCAGACTTCCGGGAAGACGATGAGCTCGGCGCCGCCGGCCGCCGCGTCGGCGATGATCTTGCAGGCCTTCTCGATCGAGGCCTCGCGGTCCATGAAGACGGGCGCCATCTGCGCGACCGCGACCTTCACCGCTTCGCGGCCGCCCAATACTTGTTTTCGAGCCTTTGCCATTATGTCCCTCCTTTGGGGTCTGGTTGCAGCTCGGGCGTAGGCCAGCGGACGCCGGTGTGAATAGCCGGAATTGGCAAGATCATCCGTTTTTTGCAAAAAACCGCAGGCGGCGGCTGAATTGCCGTTTATGCGGCTGCTGAATGACAGCCGATAGGGTGCTAAGCTTCGCGCAAACCAGTCGGCGCCAACGGCGCGCGGATCCCGGCGGAGCTGAGCGACGGCGCCGACCAAAGCCACCGAGAACCACTGAAGGTCACTGGGCTTGAGGGCTGAGGAGCGATGGCCATGGCGTTGGTCCAGGCCGAGCCGCCGTCGACCGTCTTCGCGGAGACAAAGAACCTCGACGAGTTTCAGGACGTCGTCAGCGGCCTCCTGCGGCCTTTTGCGCTGTCCGCGGGCACGGGCCCCTACGAGGCGCGCCTCCACCATTCCAGCGTGGCCGGGCTCGGCCTGACCACGATCGAATACGGCGATGCGGTCGAGATCCAAACTGACGCGCTGGAACGGTTCTATCTCGTGCAGATTGCCCTCGACGGCGCCTTTTATTCGGGCAGCCTCGGCGAGGAGTTCGAGTTCGCCGGCGACCGGGCTCAAATCATCAATCCCGTTGCGCCGGTGACCATGCGCTGGAACCCGTCATGCCGCATGTTCGTGTTGCGGCTCCACAGGGCGATGGTGCGCGACTATGTAGACGTGCTGAGCGGCGGCGCGGCCCGCGGCGCGCCGGTCTTCGGCGAGGCGTTTTCGCTGGCGACGCCCGCCGGCCGACGATTTCGCCGGACCATCGAATTCCTGCTGGCGGAAAGCGGCAACGAGGCGAGCCTTCTCCGCTCGCCCATGGCGGCGCGGCAAATCCAGCAAACCCTGTTCGCAAAGCTCATGGCCGCGAGCCATCACGACATGCCGTTCGACGACACGCTGCCGCGCGGCGTTCCCTACTACGTCAAGCGGGCCGACGATTTCATTGCGGCGAATGTCGCGCGTGAGATCTCGCTGGTCGATATCGTGGCAAGCTCGGGCGTCAGCATGCGCACGCTTTATTATGGCTACCGGCGGTGTCACGGCGTCGGGCCGATGGGGCGGCTGAAGCGGCTCCGTCTCGACCGCGCCAAAGCTGATCTCGAGACCACCCATCCGGGCGACGGCACCGTCACCGATATCGCCATGCGCTGGGGCTTCCCGCATCTGGGCCGCTTCGCCTCCGACTATCGGGCGCGCTTCGGGGCGACGCCGTCGGAGACGCTGCGCGGCGTGCGCTGAGCTAGCTGGCCAAGGTTCGCTCGGCGTGGGCGCGCGCATCCTGCGCCGACGCCGCCTCACCCAGACCATCGTTCGCATCCGCTAGCCAACGCCAGCTTGCTGCGCTCGCGGGCCGCGCGGCCGTGCGTGCGGCGAGGCGGTCGCGGACTTGCTCAAACCGCCCCGCCTTGAGCTCGGCTTGGATCAGGAGCTGGGCGAACAAATCGCGCTGGGCGTTCGAGCCGCCGATACGCCAAACCTCGTCGGCGACCGGCGCGAGTGCGTCGGCGGCGCCGGCAAAATCGGTCGCCTGATAGGCGAGGATGCCGCGCGCGAGCGGCAGGCCGACCAGACGCGTCACCTCCGCTTCGGTCGCCTGGCTGGTGCGGGCGAGTGCCTCCATGCGGCCGAGCATGTCCGAGGCCTCGTCATCCCGTCCGGTGGCGGTGAGCGCCATGATGTAGTGTTCGTCGGCGAAGACGAGCAGGTGGTCGTGCGCACGGCCGGCCGATTTCTCGCCGAGCTCGGCCCAGCGGCCGCCGACATCGATGCCGAGCGCCTCCAGCCGCCACAGGAGCGCGATGCCGTTGGTGAGATCGAGGTAGTCGTCGCTGTCGGGCTCCTCGCCGCGGATGCGCTCGTCATAGAGGGTGAGGACCGCGTCCGTTTCGCCACGCTCAAGGTGATAGAGCGCGCGGTGCCACCAGACGTGGAAGCGGAAGTTGTGCGTGGTGGTCCAGTGCTCCTCGAGCCCGGTGAGCCAGTCGATGCCCTCGGCGTGGCGGCCTTGCATCTCCATGACGTGGGCGACCGCGTGGACGGCCCAAGTGTCCTTCGGGTTGCGCTCCACGGCCTCGCGGCCGAAGCGCTCACCGCCGGCGTAGTCGCCGGTCTCCTCATGGGCAAAGGCCGCCATGCCCAGCACGAAGCCATAGGAGGGCGCGCTCGCGTCCCAGGCGTCGAGCACGCGCGCGATCGAGGTGCGCATCGCCTCGCTGGGGCCGAGATAGAAATGCATGTAATCGGCGAGGCGGAGCGCCAGCGCGTCGCGTGGATGCTCGGCCAGGATCGCCTCCCAGGCGTTGATGGCGCCGGTCAGGTCCTCGTTGAGCCAGGCGGCCAGCGCGGCGACATGCTTGCGCTCGCGCTCGTTTGCCCCGTGCTTGTCGGCCAATGTGCTGGTGGCGTCGAGCGCCGCGTGCGCCTTGGGGGTGAGGGTGTGGTTGGCGAAGAGCTGGAAGAAATAGCCCTTGATGCAGTGGCCCATCAGAAGATCGGGGTCGGCGGTGAGGGCGGCCTTCAGATGCACGCCGGTGTCGCGGCGGAAGCCAAGATAGGCGCCCAGCGTTTCGTCATAGGCGCGGACCGCATCGTCGTTGGCGGCGGTCATCTCCAGGCCGTGATTGTCGGTGGGCATCGCGCGGTCCTCGTGGCTGTCAGGCGTGCATGGCCTCGGCGGCGGCGAGCTCGCTCGCCTTGTAGGCTTCGATCGCGGTCTCGCCATCCATCGCCGTGTCGGGCGCCTCGCCGCGGCCGATCTTGATGAGCTGCAGACAGAACCAGGCGAGCCCGGCCTTGGGCGGCACGATCGCCGCTTCGTAGCGGCCGGCCTCGTCGAGCGAGCCATCGAGCAGGCGCGCGGGCAGGTCGGTGTCGATGCACATCGGACGGCCGATACCGACGACGTCGAGGTCGCCGCTATCGAGTGCCTCTTGCATACCGGCTCGGCTGCGGAAACCACCGGTGACCATGAGCGGCATCTTGGTGACGGCGCGCATGCTGTGCGCGTAGTCGAGGAAATAGGCCTCGCGGCGGCGCGTGCTCTCCTTGACCACGTTCTCGGCGATCTGGTTCTTGGCGCGCGCGCCCATCATGCTCGGCTGCTCGTAGGTGCCGCCGGAGATCTCCAGGAGATCGACGCCGGCGGCTTCGAGCCATTGAACGACCTGCAAACAGTCTTGGTGCGTGAAGCCGCCTTTCTGGAAGTCGGCGGAGTTGAGCTTGACGGAGATGGGGAAGCTGTCCCCGCAGGCGGTGCGCATCGATTTGACGATCTCGAGCAGCAGGCGCGCGCGGTTCTCCAGGTTTCCGCCCCACTCGTCGTCGCGCTGATTGGCCTTGGGCGAGAGGAACTCGCTCAGGAGATAACCATGCGCGGCGTGGACCTGCACCCCGGTGAAGCCGGCCTCGGCCGCGACCTCGGCGGCGAGAGTGAAGCGGCGGATCACATCCGCGATCTCTTGCGCAGTCAGCGGCCGCGGCACGCCGTAGCCCTTCGGGAGCTCGAGCTGGACCGCCGAGGGGCCGACCGGATCGGGGTTGATATAGGTCGGGGTCTGGCGGCCGGCGTGGTTGATCTGCATCCAGAGATGGTTGCCGGCGCTGGTGCCGGCGGCGGCGTAGGCCTTCAGTTGCTCGAGTCCCGAGCGGTCTTCGATCGCGACATTGGCGGGGCGCTCCAGATAGCGCCGGTCGACCAGCACATTGCCCGAGATGAGCAAGCCGGCGCCGCCCTCGGACCACAGCCGGTAGAGATGCGCGAGCGCGGGCGTCGCGTGGTTGTTTCCGTCGGCAAGGCCCTCGGTCATCGGCGCCTTGCCGATGCGGTTGGACAGCCGCGCCCCGCAGGGCAGATCGAGCGGGGTGGAGAGCGTGATCGGCATGGACGGCGCCTCGGACAGTGCGGCAACGGGTCGCGCAGGGTAGCCATGCGACCCGGCCCCTTCAAGCGACACACGTGGGGGTGGGCGCTTGCCCTGGCGCCGTCCGGCGCACCATACTCGCGGCCGTCAAGACGGGGAGGGCGAGGCAATGGATTGGCGGCTTTCGGCGGCACAGGAGGACTTGCGGGGTGCCGCGCGCGACCTGGCGCGGGGGCATGTCGCCGCGCGCGCGGCCGAGGTCGATGCGAGCGAGGACTACCCCTGGGATACGGTCGAGAAGATGACGCAAGCCGGCTTCTTCGGCATGACCATTCCGGAGGCCTATGGCGGGCGCGCGCTCACCTATCTCGATGCCGCGCTGGTGATCGAGGAGTTTGCGCAAGTCTGCGGCGTTACCGGGCGCATCGCGGTCGAAGCCAACAGGGGCGCTATCGGTGCAGTAATGGCTTACGGCAGCGAGGACCAGAAGAAACGCGCGGCCGAGCTGGTGCTGGGCGGCGACAAGCCGGCGATCTGCATCACCGAGCCCGGCGCGGGCAGCGCGGCGAACGAGATGACCACGCGAGCTAACCGTTGCGGCAACCGCTTCATCGTCAACGGCAAGAAGCACTGGATCACCGGGGGCGGGGTCTCGCGGCTTCATCTCATTTTTGCCCGGGTGTTCGACGAGACGGGCGAGGAGGAGGGGATCGGCGGGTTCCTCGCCTTCCGCGACGAGACCGACGGCCTCAAGATCGGCAAGCGCGAGCCGACGATGGGGCTGCGCGGCATTCCCGAGGCGGAGGTGATCTTCGAGGACATGGAATTGACGCCCGATGCCCTCGTCCTGCCGCCGCGGGGCCTGAAGCACGGCTTCGCCGATCTCATGAACGCATACAATGGCCAGCGCGTCGGGGCGGCGACGGTGGCGTTGGGGTTGGCGGCCGGGGCCTATGCGCGGGCGCTCGACTACACCAAGGAGCGCGAGCAGTTCGGCCGGCCGATCTTCGAGTTCCAGGGCCTGCAATGGATGCTGGCCGACATGTCGATCCGCATCGAGGCCGCGCGGGCGCTCATTCACAAGGCGGCGGCGAATGCGGGCGACGGCTTTCCCGATCCGCTCGAGGCCGCGCAGGCCAAAGTCTTTGCGAGCGAGATGGCAATCGACGTCACCAACGACGCGCTCCAGGTTTTCGGCGCCAAGGGCTACAGCCGTAACACCGGGATCGAGCGCATGGTGCGCGACGCGCGCATGTTCACCATCGGCGGCGGCACCGCGCAGATCCTCAAAACCGTCATCGCCTCGCGTATTCTGGGCGAGAAACTGCCGCAGACCCGCGACGGATATCTGAAAGACGGCCGTTAGGACCGAAGCGCACGGAGCGATCGTACTATTTGCTTGTGTAGCCGCGATCATCGCGACGATGATGGCGGCCGGACGACGCAGGCAGGAGTGGCGACGCTATGAAGCATGGTTTCGGGCGAACAGCCGCCCTCGTGGTCGTGGCGGCCGTCATCGTCGGCGTCGGCGCCTATTACGGGCTCCGCGGCGCATCCGAGCCAGGTAACGGAAACGGCGGAAGCACGGCAGCCAAATCCGGCGGCACTAGTGCGACCGACGGCTCGACCGCTCGCCGCAGGGCGGGGCGGCGCGGTCGGCGTGGTCGAGGCTCGCGGGTCGCGCGCGTGGTCGTCGCGTCCGTCGAATTGCGCACCATCGGAAACCGCGTTGCCGCGGTGGGCACGGGCCGGGCCCTGCGCAGCCTCACCCTGACCGCGAATGTCACCGGCATCATCGAAGAAATTCGCTTTACGGCCGGCCAGGCGGTGAAGGAGGGCGAGCCGCTGGTGATCCTGCAGTCGGAGGCCGAGCGCATTGCCGTACGCCAGGCGCAAGTCAAAGTGCGCGACGCCGAGGCGACGATGCAACGCTACCAGCGCCTCGCAGCGCAGAACGCGCTGGCCAAGGTGCAGCTCGAACAGGCGCGCACGGCGCTGGCGACCGCCAGGACCGAGCTCGAGGCCAAACAATACGAGCTCAAGCGCCGCACCATTGTTGCGCCCTTCGGTGGTGTCATGGGTATTACCAAGCTGGTGAAAGGCGACTTCCTGAAGGAAGGCACCGCGATCGCCACCATCGACGACCGCTCGCAGCTCGTCGTCGAGTTCGTCATCTCCGAGCGGGTGGCAAGCCAGCTCAAGCTCGGTAATCCGGTCCGCCTCGTGACACCGGCGCTGTCGGGCCGCGTCTTTCAGGGCAAGATCTCGGCGCTCGACACGCGGGTCGATACCGCCTCGCGGACCTTGAAGGTCCATGCATTGGTGCCGAATCCCGACGGGCGCCTCATCTCCGGCATGACGTTCTCTGTGAGCCTGCGCATCGAGGGACGCAAGCTGCCGTCGAAGCACGGGCTCGCCATCCAGTGCGAGAACAACATGGTCTCGGTCGAGGGCAAGATCGCGCCCGGCGACAAGGTGGTGATCGAGGGTCACGACAACGTGCGGCCGGGCGGCACGGTCACGCTGGTCAAGAATGACTGACGCACGCGTGCACGGAGCGACGCCATGAGCGCCGGAGAGGACAGCGCACGCCAGGACAGCGCACGGAGAGGCGCCACGGCGCTCTTTATCCGCCGGCCGGTGCTGGCGGTCGTCATGAACCTGCTCATCATCATCGCGGGGCTTGCGGCGCTGACAAGCGTGGAGATCCGCGAGCTGCCGGACGTCGACCGGCCGGTCGTCACCGTGCGAACGACCTATGAGGGCGCGACGCCGGAAAGCATCGACGCGAAGGTCACCAAAATCCTGGAAAGCGCGGTTGCGCGCGTCCAGGGGGTGAACTCGATCACCTCGCGCTCGCGTTACGGCTCCAGCCGCATCACGGTGGAATTCTCGCCCTCGACCGATCTCAATGTCGCGGTGGGCGACGTGCGCGACGCTGTGGCGGGCGTCGCCCGGCGGCTGCCGGAAAAAGCCGAAGCGCCGGTGGTCGTGAAGGCCGACGACGATGCCTCGCCGGTCATCCGCCTTGCCGTCTCCTCGAGCACGCTCGGGGTCGGGCCGCTGACACGGCTGGTGGAGGACCGGATCCTCGACCGCTTGGCCGCGGTCGACGGGGTCGCTGATGTCTCGGCGTACGGGATGCGGGCGCGGGTGATCCGGGTCGCGGTGAACCAGGTGACCCTGGCGAGCCGCGGGCTCACCATGCAGAATGTGATCACGGCGCTGGAAAACGCCTCGCTCGACGCGCCGTCGGGCACGCTTGAGAGCCGGCGCCAGTCGCTGCTTGTGCGCACCGAATCGCCGGTCTTGACCGCAGCGGAGATCGGCGCGCTCTTCGTCAACGAGAAGACCCGCATTCGCGACGTGGCGCGGGTGCGGCTGGTGACGGCAACCCCGACCTCGGCGACCCGCGTCGACGGGCGCACGGCGATCGGCATCGGCATCGTGCGCCAGGCGCAGTCGAACACGCTCACCATTTCGCGCGGGGTTGCCGCGGTGGTGGCAGAGCTCAACCGCGAGCTGCCCAAAGGCACCAAGGTCGCGGTGACGTCCGACGATGCCGTCTTTATTCAAGGCGCAGTCGACGAGGTGATCACGACGCTGTTCCTGGCGACCGCAATCGTGGTGCTGGTGATCTTCTTCTTCCTGCGCTCCTTCCGCTCGACCCTGATCCCGGCGATCACCATTCCGGTCTCGATCCTCGGCACCATCGCAGGCATCTGGATCGCCGGCTTTTCGGTCAACATCCTGACGCTTCTGGCCTTGGTGCTGGCGACGGGTATCGTCGTCGATGACGCGATCGTGGTGCTGGAGAACATTCAGCGCCACCGCCGCATGGGTGCCGCGGGGCGCGCGGCCGCGGTGCTGGGCACGCGCGAGATCTTCTTCGCCGTCATCTCGACCACGGTGACGCTGGCGGCGGTCTTCATCCCGATCTCGTTCCTGCCGGGGACCGCGGGCGGGCTTTTCTCGGAGTTCGGCTTCGTGCTCGCCTTTGCAGTGGCGATCTCGTCCTTCGTGGCATTGTCGCTCGGCCCCGTCCTGGCGGCGCGCTTCTATCGCGGCGTGCCCGGCCGCGCGGCGGGCGATGGTGCAGACGGCCAGCCAACCAAGCCAACGGGCTTCTGGGACCGCTTCGGCGAGCGGTCGGCCAATTTCTATGCGGCGAGCCTCGGCGTGTGCCTGCGCTTCCGTTTCGTGGTGCTGATCGTGGCAGGGGTTTTTGCGGTCGGCGCCTATCTCGTCTATATCGCGCTGCCGCAGGAGCTGACCCCGCCCGAAGATCGCGGCGTGATGCTGATCATCGCGCAGGCGCCACAAGGGGTGAACCTCGACTATATGACGACGCAGGTCGCCAAGGCCGAGGCCATCCTCGCCGACTACGTCAAATCGGGCGAAGTGCGAAACGTGCTGGCCCTGGTCGGCCGGGGCAGCGCCAACCGGGCCTTCATCATCGTGCCGCTGGCTCCGTGGTCGGAGCGCAAGCGCTCGCAACAGGAGATCCAGACCGAGCTGCGGCGGCGCATGGCGACGATCCCCGGCGTGCGCATGGTCATGCGCTCGCCCAACAGCCTCGGCATCCGGGGGGCGGGGACGGGCCTCAACTTCGCCGTCGTCGGCAGCGACTACGACAAGATGGCGGTGGAGGCGGAAAAGCTCGTCGCGGCGCTCAAGTCGGTGCCGGGCTTCACCGACGTCCGCTTCAACTACGACACGACGCAGCCGCAGATGACGGTGACCATCGACCGGGTCGCAGCGAAGAAGCTCGGCATTCCCATCGCCTCGGTGACGACGCTGATCCGCAGCATGGTCGACGAGCTGACGGCGACGCAGATATTCGTCGGCGACGAGATCATCGACATCAAGGTCACCGGCGGCGCGCGCCCGGTCAACGATCCGAGCGACGTGGAAAATCTGTTCATCAAGGCGGGCGACGGCACGGTGATCCCGCTGTCGTCGATCGTGAGCGTGAAGGAGGTCGCGGTGGCGCCCTCGCTCGGCCGCGAGGGACAGCGGCGGGCGGTGCCGATCCGAGCAAGCCTCGCCGAGGGCTATCCGCTCTCCCAGGCGGTGGCCGATATGCGCGCCGCGGCCGCCAAGACCCTGCCCGAGGGCATGGGCACGATCCTGCTGGGCGAGGCGGGCACGCTGGAGGAGGGCACGCGCGGGGCGCTGATCGTTTTCGGTTTCGCCATCCTGATCGTCTTCCTGGTGCTGGCGGCGCAGTTCGAGAGCGTGATCAGCGCCACCATCATCATGATCACCGTGCCGTTCGGGCTCGCGGCGGCGATCTACGCGGTGCTGCTGACGGCCGGCTCGGTCAATTACTACAGCCAGATCGGGCTGGTGCTGCTGGTCGGCATCATGGCCAAGAACGGCATCCTGATCGTGGAGTTCGCCAACCAGCTCCGCGACCGCGGCGAGAGCGTCGAAGACTCGATTCGCAACGCCGCGCGCATCCGCTTCCGGCCGGTGATGATGACGATGATCTCGACCGTGCTGGGCGGCGTGCCG
This sequence comes from Alphaproteobacteria bacterium, assembly GCA_037387885.1. Lineage (GTDB taxonomy): Bacteria > Pseudomonadota > Alphaproteobacteria > JAPULJ01 > JAPULJ01 > DATKZM01. The sequence continues at coordinate 10,940 of JARRKQ010000129.1, forward strand.
CTGGTGATCTCGTCGGGCGCGGGGGCCGAGGCGCGCGAGGCACTGGGCTGGATCGTGGTGGGCGGGCTCGGCTTCGCTACGCTGTTCACGCTCTATCTGACGCCGGTAATCTTTTCGCTGCTGGCGCCGATCGCGCAGGTCCGCGCCCAGGAAGCCCAAGAGCTCGACGCCGAGCTCACCGCCGCGGCAAAGGCCGAGGCGGGCCGGATCGAGTAGGGGTGCTCGGCTTTAGATGACGCTTGAGAGCTTCATGGCGACGGCCATGTCGCCTTCGACCTTCAGCTTGCCGCTCATATAGGCCATCGTCGCATCGAGATCGCCGGCCATCATCGACTTGAAGTCGTCCATCGACATGCGGATGGTGCAGTCGGCGTCCTTGTCCTCGTTGGAGACCTCGTTGGGGACCTTGGAGGCGTCGACCAGGACGCAGCCCTGGTCCTCGAAGTCGAACTTGACCGAGGCGCCAAGGCCGCTGTCGGTGCCGACCCGGTCGCTCACGGCTTTGGTGATCTCATCGAGGCTCATGGGACGTGTCCTTTCATTCGCGTGCCGGCGGGCGGCGCAATCGGTCAATAAGATAAGTCAGGCAGCGTAGAACGCTTAAGGTCAAGCAGCGTAGAACGCTTGGCCCTTCTGCGCCATCTCGCGGAGCAGGGCGGGCGGGGCGAAACGGTCGCCGACCTGCTTGGCGAGCGCGTCGCATTCCTCGACGAAGGTCTTCGGCCCGACCATGTCGACATAGGAGAGCACGCCGCCCGTGAAGGGCGCAAAGCCCCAGCCGAGGATCGAGCCGATATCGGCGTCGCGCGGGTCGGTGACGACGTTCTCTTCCACGCAGCGCGCGGTTTCCACGCCCTGGATATACATGAGCCGGCGCTTGACCGCCTCGACATCGGGCTGCTCGGCGGCCAGCGGGAAGTGCTCGCCAAGCTCGGGCCAGAGCCGCTTGCCGTCCTCGGTGTAGTCGTAGAAGCCCTTGCCGGCCTTCCGGCCGGGGCGGCCGAGCGTGTTGACGAAAAGGTCGACCACCGGATCGCCCGGGCGCGGGACGAAGTCCGCACCCATATCAGCGCGGGTCTGCTCGCCGATATGGTGAATGAGGTCGATGTTGACCGCGTCGGCGACCTCGAGCGGGCCCATCGGCATGCCGGCCATGCGACCGGCGTTCTCGATCAGCGCCGGGTTCACGCCCTCCATAAGCATGGCGAGGCCTTCCTGGACATAGGTCGCGAAGACGCGGGATGCGTAGAAGCCGCGCGCGTCGTTGACGACGATGGGCGTCTTGCCGATGCGCTTGACGAAATCGAGCGCCGCGGCGAGCGCGGCATCGGAGGTCTCCTCGCCGCGGATGATCTCCACCAGGGTCATGCGGTGGACCGGCGAGAAGAAATGAAGCCCAATGAAGTTGCCCGGCCGCTTGCTGGCCTGCGCCAGGCCTGTAATCGGCAAGGTCGAGGTGTTGGACGCGAAAACCGCGCTCTCGGCAATCACCGCCTCGGTCTTTGCGGTGACGTCGGCCTTGACGTCGCGGTCCTCCAGAACCGCCTCGATCACCATGTCGGCGTCCTTGAGCGCGGCGTAGTCGGTGGTGGGCGTGATGCGGGCGAGGATCTCGTCGCGGCCTTCTTCCGTCATGCGCTTGCGCCTGATCGAGCCGTTCAGGATATCGGCGACCCGCTTCTTGCCGGTCTCGGCGGCCTCCTGGCTCACATCCATCAGCACCACGTCGATGCCGGCGGAAGCGGCGGCGTGGGCGATGCCGTGGCCCATCAGGCCCGCGCCCAACATGCCGATCGTCTTGAACTCGGTCTTCGGCGGCTCCTTCGGTCGGCGGGCGAGCTTGTTCGCCTCCTGCATGGAGAAGAAGAGCGTGCGGATCATCGCCTTGGCCTGGGGCGACTGGACGATCTTCACGAAGTGCCGCATCTCGATGCGCACGCCGGCGTCGAAACCGGACGACACGCCTTCATAGACCGAAGACAGGATGGCTTGGGCGTTCAGATAGTTGCCGTAGGTCTTCTCGCGCACCATGGCGTTGCCGGCGACGAGGGTCTGGTAGCCGGCCGGGCTCTGTACGCCGCCGCCGGGGACCTTAAAGCCTTTCTTGTCCCAGGGCTGGACCGGATCGCCGACATCGAGCAGCCAGCGCTTGGCCTCGGCGACGAGCTGGCCTTCGGGGACGACGGCGTGGATGAGGCCTTGGGCGAGGGCCGGTCCGGGCCGAAGCTTGCGGCCTTCGAGGAGGAGGGGGAGAGCCGGCTGGATGCCGATGAGGCGCGGCAGACGCTGCGTCCCGCCGCCGCCCGGCATCAGCCCGACGAGCGATTCCGGCAGGCCGATCTGCGAGCGCGGATCATCAGCGGCGACCCGGTAGTGGCAGGCGAGCGCGATCTCGAAACCGCCGCCCAGGCACATGCCCTTGATGGCGGCGGCGAAGGGCTTGCCCGAGGTCTCGATCTCGCGGAAGGCGGAGTTGAAGGTCGTCATGCCGTCGACGATCGCCTGGCTGCCCTTCCAGGCGAACAGCATGTCGAGATCGGCGCCGGCAATGAAGTCGCGCATGCCCGAGGTGACGATCACGCCCTTGACCTTGTCGTCGGCGATCGCCTGGCGCGCGGCCTCGGCGTATTCGCGCATCGAGGCCTCGGAGAGCACGTTCATCGAGCGGCCGGGCATGTCCCAGGTGATGATGGCGATGCCGTCGCCGCTGACGGTGTAGTCGATGTTCTTGTCCGACATGATTTGGATACCCGTTCGCTTATCCCCGATCCCTACGGGACGGGGACG
>JARRKQ010000130.1:0-7733 GCA_037387885.1 Alphaproteobacteria bacterium
GATCGACTTGAACCGCTTCGTCGAGATCACCTCGACGGCGCCGGCGAAGATCTTCGGGCTCTTCCCCAAGAAGGGCACGATCGCCGTGGGCAGCGACGCCGATATCGTCGTCTTCGACCCCAACCACGAGGAGACGATCAGCGTCCACAATCCCAAGTCCCACCACATGAACATCGACTACAACGCCTTCGAGGGCATGCGGGTGCGCGGCTTCACCGAGACCGTGATCAGCCGCGGCAAGGTGGTGATCGACAAGGGGCAGTATGTCGGCCGCGCCGGCGACGGCATGTTCGTCAAGCGCGGTCCCTACGGGGGGGCGCATGCGGCGGCGAGCCGAAACGCCCACGGCAACGGCGAGGGCTATCTCGAGGCGGCCCAGTAGGCCGTTTTGCTCACGTGGTGGGCGTTTGCGCGCTCGACTGGGTGCCGCTCCGCATCACCTTCAGCAGCCAGAAGATCAGGCAGAAGACGCCGGTCAGCACGATCAGTGCCAGCACGGCGGCAACGCGCTTGCCGAGCTCGCCGCCGATCACGACCTCCTGGCGCACCAGATAGACGCAGAGGTTCTGGACCGCCTGCAAGGTCGCCCCGCCGCTCAGCAGGATCGCGGTGAAGGTCGAGCCGCGCAGCGAGCTCAAGACCATCGCCTCGACGTTCTTCTGCTGGACGATGTGAATGCGGTAGGCGCGCCAGTGGTAGCCGCAGAAGCCGACAATGCCGGCGATCAGCGCCGCCCAGAAGATGACGTTGCCGAAGGTCGTGTCGCGGACGACGAAGTTGAACAGCTCTTCGAAGGGCTTATAGAAGTAGAGGAAGATGAGGACGATGATGTAGACGAGGAAGCCGACCAGCGTCCAGAACCACTGCCATCCCGACATCGCTGCCCCGCCTCGTTCTTATTCTTGCCCCGCGACCCCGGAGAACGGGGCCGAATGTCTTAGTTTTCTACCTGATCCGCCCGGTCGGGCGCAATTGCGCGGCGGCTTGCCGTCTCAGGCCGCGATCAGCAGCAGCACCCCGTAGGCGATCACGAAGACCGTGTCCTTGAGCGTCGGCAGGAGGCCGGCATCGGGCGGAACCTCGCTGTCGCGCCGCACAGCCAGCGCGAAGATCTCCAGCACGAAGAAGATGATCGCCAGGATGAAGAAGGGCCAGATGCTGCCCCAGAAACCGGCATCCTTGGCTGCCTCGATCCCCTGCGTTCCGCGCCAAATAAGAAAGAGGATCGGCAGCGCGATGAGGTACGCGTAGGCGACGAGAAAACGCAGCCGCGTCAGCTTGCGGTCGAGCAGCCAGAAGACGAAGAAGAATGCCGCGATATGCAGCATGTCCCAATGAACGGAAGCGTATTTCTCGCCGGCATTCGAGCCGAGCAGGTTCAGGAAACCGAGGATGAGGAGGAAGGTGACGGCGTCGCAAAGCAGCCATTCGCGCATGGTCGCGGAGGCAGGCTTGGCGCTCCAGGCGCGCGTCGCCTTGTCGAACAGCATCACGAGCGCGACGGCGGCGCTGGCCGGATAGAGCACGTAAAGCATGAGCCCGTATTGCTGCACCTTGGGCAGATGGATCCAGGCGAGCAGCAGAACGGCAACCCCCAACAGCAGCAAGCCCAGCAGGCGGCCGGCCTTGGGCGTTTCGTGCTCGGCGGGGGGTGCAGCGGCCTCGTCCTGCGCGTCCTCGCGCGTTCCCGCGGTGGCGACCGGCGGCGCGTCCTTGCGGGCAAAGAGGTAGACGAGGAAGGCCAGGAGACCGACGCCCGCCGCCACCAGCATGACGACGAAGAAGACGATCGTGCGCGGCTCGCTGCGCCAGGTCTTGGCGGCCGGCGCGCTGCCCTCGATGGGCGGGAACTGCCAGATCACGATCACCGCCACCGCGATCGCCGCAACAAGGGCGAGCAGCAGCTCCGGCCAGCGCGCGCGCGCCGCGACGTTTCCGGCCGAGCCCCCGGGTGCCTGGGGTCCGCGCACGTAACGGCCGACCAGCACGACGAGAAACCCGACGAGGCCGACAATGGCCACGCCGATCATGATCTGCAGAAAGATGGCCGAACGTTCGTCCATTCGCCCCGCCTGGAAGGTGCGTCTCCCGCCCAAGAAAGCGCGGGATAGCCTCACGTTAGCCCGATCGCCGGGCCTTGCCAAACCTGTCACCGCTGGCACCACAAGGCTCCGATGCGCTACGATCGTGGGTGCGGGGAGCGTGCGGGAGGCATGACATGAGCGATCAGTCGGCGGAGACCTACAAGGAGCGCACCTACGGGGCGAGCGACATCGGCTACGGCGAGCGGCCCGGCGTGATCGTGGTCGATTTCCAAACCGCTTTCACCGACCCGAAATACCCGCTCGGCGGCGCGCCGCTGATCGAGCGCGCGGTCGATAACACGGCGCGCGTTCTCGATCTGGCGCGGCGCTCGAACGTGCCGGTGGCGACCTGCTACACGGCCTATTCGCCGACCAAGCGCGACATGCCGTACTGGAAAGTGGCGGCGGTGGCCGAAGACCTCGTGCACGGCCATCCCTGCACCGAGATCGATCCCAAGATCTACGACGCTGGCTACGACGTCGCCTTCTGCAAGTCGGGCGCCTCGATCTTCTTTCAGACGCCGCTCGTCACCTTCTTCGCCAAGGAGCGGGTGGACACGGTGATCGTCACCGGCTGTGTCACCTCCGGGTGCATCCGCGCCTCGGTGATCGACAGCTTCCAGTGGGGCTTCCGGACGATCGTGCCCGAGGACTGCGTCGGCGACCACGACGAGCGGCCGCACCAGGACAACCTGCGCGATGTCGGCCGGCGCTATTGCGATGTCACGTCATCGGACGCCGTGATCGACTGGCTGGAAGGCTGGCGCGGCCGCAACATCCAGTAGCGCGGAACGGAAACCAAAAGCCTGCGGCGGGTCGAATGAGCGACGACAAAGAAAATCTCACAAGCTGGTTCGACGATCAGCTCGACGCGCTGAAGCGCCGGGTCGACGGCCTAGGCGGTCGAACAGATACCGGAACTGAATCGCGGTCACTTGATCGCCAGCTTGACGATCTCGACGCGCGCGTGGAGCGGCTGGGCAATGGCGGCGATGGCACGCCCGCCGTGGAGCCGGTTGCGCGCGAGACGCCGAAGGCCCCGCCTCCACCGCCAGAGCCGCCCAAGCCGCCGCGCGTCGAGCGATACGAGCCGGAAGCGCGGGCGCCCGAACCCGAGGCACGTGAAAAGCCGGTCGAGGCGCGGGCACCCGCGGCCCCGCCCCCTGCCCCCTCTCGCCCGGTGCCACGGCCCGCGCCGGCGCGGCGCCCGGCGGGCAGCGGCGGCTATCAGCTCGGTGTCGATGTCGGTGGGACCTTCACCGATCTGCTGCTGATCGAGGAGGCGACGAGCCAGACCTTCACCGCCAAGGTGCCCTCCACGCCGCAGGACAGCTCGCAAGGTGTCTTGAACGGCATCGAGCGCATCTGCGGCCTCGCCGGCATCGAGCCGACGGCGATCGGCGCGGTAATGCACGGCACGACCGTCGCGACCAACACGGTGCTCACCGGCAGCGGCGCGCGGGTCGGGCTGATCACGACCAAGGGCTACAAGCAGGTGCTGCAGATCGCCCGCTCCTACGTGCCGGGAGGCCTAGGCGGCTGGGTGATCTTCAACAAGTCCGACCCGTTGGCCCCGCTCGAGCTCACCATCGAGGCCGACGAGCGCATGGGCGCCAAGGGCGAGATCGTCGATCCGCTGAACGAAGCGAAGCTGCGCGAGGACCTGGGCAAACTGCGGGGCGAGGGTATCGAGGCGCTGACCGTCTCGCTCATGAACGCTTATGCCAACGGCGAGCACGAGGTCCGCGTGCGCAAGATCGCCGAGGAGATCATGCCCGGCGTCCCCGTCTCGATCTCGTCGGAAGTCGTGCCGGAGATGTACGAGTACGAGCGCACCGAGACGACGGTGGTGAACTCATACATCCGGCCGGTGGTCTCGACCTACATCGAGAATTTGTTCGCCGAGCTCGATCAACGCATGAAGGGCGTGCAGCTCCACATCCTGCGCTCCGATGGCGGGCTCGCGTCCGCTGAGGCGGCCAAGTCGACGCCGGTCAACCTGCTGATGAGCGGGCCGGCGGGCGGCGTCTCGGGCGCGATCTGGATGGCGAAACAGGCGGGTTACGAGAACCTGCTCACCTTCGATATGGGCGGCACCTCGACCGACGTGGCGCTGATCCAGGACGGCGTGGCGCAGACGCGGCGCGAGACGCGGGTGGCCGACGTGACGGTGCGGGCCTCCTCCGTCGACGTGCGGACGGTGGGCGCGGGCGGTGGGTCGATCGCCTATGTGCCCGAGCTCACGAAGGCGCTGCGCGTCGGCCCGCAGAGCGCGGGCGCGGAACCCGGCCCCGCCGCCTACGGCAAGGGCGGCGCGGAGCCGACGGTGACCGACGCGAACGTCGTGCTCGGCTATCTGCCGGCGGAAGCGAAGCTCGGCGGCGACATGCAGCTCGACCGCCAGGCCGCCGAGCGTGCGGTGAAGACGGTGGCCGACGCAATGCGCCTGCCGCTCAAGGCCGCCGCCGAGGGCATCGTCAATATCGTCAACGAGAACATGTTCGGCGCGCTCCGCCTCGTCTCGGTCGAGCAGGGCTTCGATCCGCGCGACTTCGCCCTCGTCGGCTTCGGCGGCGCGGGCCCGCTCCATGTCAATGCGCTCGGCAAGCTGATGAACTCCTGGCCCGTCATCGTCCCGCCGGGGCCGGGCGTGCTGTGTGCGTATGGGGATGCAACGACGCGGGTGCGCAACGAAGCCTCGCGCACCTTCGTGCGGCGCTTTTCCGAGACCAGCGACCGCGAGGTGTCCGGCATTCTGGAAGAGCTGGCGGCGCAGGCGGCCGAAGCGCTCGACGCCGAAGGCGTGCCGCGCGCCGAGCAGACGACGCTCTACCAGATCGATCTCCGCTATGCCGGGCAAGGCATGCGGCTCACGGTCGATATGTCGCCCGAGGATGTCGCGCGCGGCGGGCTCGAGGAAGCCGGCCGGCGCTTCGACGACATGCACGAGCAGCTCTTCACCTTCCGCCTCGATGCCCAGCGCGAGCTCTACAATCTGCGCGCCCTGGTGCAGGGCCGCGAGAGCTTCGTCGCCGCCGGGCGGCTCGAGCGCGGCAACGGCGATGCCGCGCACGCGGCCTACGAGGAGACCACCGTTTTCGTCGATGGCGGCGACCATCCGGCGCGGATCTACGAACGCGGCAAGCTGCTTGCCGGCGACCGCATCACCGGCCCCGCCATCGTGACCGAAATGGACTCGACGTCCCTCATCCTGCCCGGCCATGCCGGCGAGGTCGACGAGATCGGCAACATCATCATCCGCCCGCTGAACGGGCGTTAGGGAAACCGGGACCATGCCCGCCAAAGTCATCCAGTCCAACACCACGCCCTTCTCTTCCGTCGAGGTCGACCCGATCACCCTCGACATCATCGAGAACGCGCTGCGCAACGCGCGAACCGAGATGGACGCGGTGCTGTTCCGCACGGCGATGTCGCCCGGCATCCGCGAGCAGCACGACGCCTTCCCGATGATCGCCAATCCCGACGGCAAGATGGTGGTCGGCCAGTTCGGTTCGTTCTTCTGGGGCTTCCAGCAGGGCTATGACGGCACCATCGAGGACGGCGACATCTTTCTCACCAACGACCCCTATATGTGCAACGGCGCGATCAGCCACCTGAACGACTGGCTGACCATGATGCCGATCTATATCGACGGGCGCATCGTCGCCTGGGCGGCGATGTTCGGGCACATGACCGATATCGGCGGCAAGGTGCCGGGCAGCCTGCCAACCGACGCCGCACAAGTGTTCGAAGAAGGCATCCAGGTCCCGCCGGTGAAGATCTACCGCAAGGGCGAGCTCAACACCGAGACGCTCGAGCTCATCTTGCGGAACTGCCGCCTGCCCGACTGGAACCGCTCGGACTTCAACGCCATCGTCGCGGCCTTGCGGCTCGCCGAGCGCCGCGTGCGCGAGATGGCCGAGCGCTTCGGCGTCGATCAGCTCGTCGCAGCGATGCAGGAGATGCTCGACCGCAACAAGCGGGCGATGAGCTCGATCATCCAGATGGTGATCCCGGAGAAGAAGGCCTATTTCGAGGACTTCATCGACGACGACGGCATGGGCATGGGGCCCTACAAGATCGCCTGCACCATGTGGCGCGAGGGCGAAAAGGTGATCTTCGATTTCGAGGGCACCGATCCGCAGTCGATCAGCTCGGTGAACTTCTTGCTCAACGAAGAGATGTTCAAGATGTTCCTGGGCGCCTTCTTCATCAACATCTTCGACCCGCAGATCCTCTTCAACGACGGCTTCTACGACCTTGTCGACGTGCGGATTCCAAGGGGCTCGATCCTGAAGCCGATCCGGCCGGCCGCGCTCAGCTCGCGCACGCATATGCTGGCGCGCATCTTCGACATCATGAGCGGGCTGCTCGGCCAGGGCGCGCCCGATGCGCTCTGCGCGGCCGGCTTCTCCGACAGCCCGCACTTCATGTATTCGGGCTACAACCGGCAGGGCGAGTGGTACCAGCTCTACCAGATCGGCTTCGGCGGCGTGCCCGGCCGGCCGGCCGGCGACGGCCCCGACGGGCATTCGCTCTGGCCCGCTTTCACCAACGTGCCGAACGAGTTCCTGGAGGCCTATTTCCCGCTGCGCATAGTCAAATACGAGACCATAGCGGATAGTGGCGGGCCGGGCCTCCATCGCGGCGGCAACGGGCTCTCGATGGGCTATCAGTTCCTCGAAGCGGGCGAGATCTCGATCCATGACGACCGCTGGCTCACCCATCCCTGGGGCGTGAACGGCGGCCTGCCCGGCGCGCGCAGCAACAAGCTGATGGTGCGCGCCGACGGCTCCCAGGAATGGATGGTCTCCAAATGCGACCGCATCCATGTCGAGCCCGGCGACACGCTCTACTTCAACACCTGGGGCGGCGGCGGCTGGGGCGATCCGCTGGAACGGTCCGCTGACAAAGTGGCGCTCGATGCCAAACGCGGCATCGTCACGCTCGAGGGGGCAAAACGCTACGGCGTGGTGGTGCGCGACAACTTCACTGTCGACGAGGGCGCCACCGCCGAGCTCCGCCGCCGCATGGCGTCCGAGCGCGGCGAGACCCAGCTTTTCGATTTCGGCGGCACGGTCGAAGAGCTCAAAACCCGCTGCAAGGCCGACACCCATCTGGACCCGCCCGAAACCCCGGTCTTCCAGAAATGGATGGGGCGGAGCGAACTGCGCGACGCGGCGGAGTAACCGGGCCGGACCCCATGGTCGAAAAACGCGACGGGGCGATTACGGATCTGACGGGGGTCTCCCGCGGCAGCAAGGACCTCATCGTCTGGGGCGAGGGGATCGACGTCGATATCCTGAAGACGCTGCCGAAGCTCGGCTCGCTCGGCGTCTACAAGGCGAAGAAGAAGGACCTGTCGAAGGTCGCGCGGCTCGGGGAGCTGACGCTGCCGAGCCTCAATCTCCGCTTCTGGCCGGAGCCGGATCTGACCGCGTTCCGGCCGCCCAAGGGGCTCAAATACTTCACCGTGTGGCAGAGCAACAGGCTGGTGCGGCTCGACGGGATCGAGGCGGCGGCGGAGATCGAGGCGCTGGCACTCAACGACAACGGGCGGCTTGAAAGCCTGGCCCCGCTCGCGGCGCTGCCCAAGCTCGCCGACCTCTCGCTCAGCGGCGGCATCTGGACCAAGCAGGAGACCGACGG
>JARRKQ010000130.1:7752-11721 GCA_037387885.1 Alphaproteobacteria bacterium
CCGACGGGCTCGAGGGGCTCACGGACCTGACCGGGCTCAAGCGACTGCAGATCCGCGGGCTCGACGGGCGCGATATCGACCTCACGCCCGTCGCGCGGCTGCGGCAACTGGATGAGCTCGATCTCTGGGCGCGCGACTTCCCGATGGAGGAGGTGGCGAAGGTGGCGGCGGGACATCCGGCTTATCTCGAAGCCCTGCTCGACCTGCCGGACTATCCATTCCGCGACGACTACGGGCGTTGCAAAAAGTGCGACGCGACCAAGACGCAGATGTTCCTGAAGCGCCGCAAGTTCCTCTGGTGCCCCAACTGCGACAAGGCGGGGCTCGACAAGCTGATCGCGACTTTCCTCGCGGCGGTCGAGACCGCGCGGCGCAACCTTGACTTGCCCCGCCAGACGTGAAGAACGTGGCCGCGCCAAGCGGCCGCTCGCGCGCCGCCGAACGAGCTTTACGAGATTTGCCAATGCGCCTTTCGAAATTCGGACCGAGCCTGGTTGCTACGGTCGTTCTGGCGGTCCTGCCCCTGTCGGCACCGCTCGCCAGGGACGGCTGGCACGGCGCCGACCGGCCCGGGGCGCGTGCGCTCTTCTATGGCGCGCTGCCGCCCAAGGGCCGACAGCCCAATCCCGAGACGATCCAGCTCATGCTCCGCTGCGCCGATACGGGCAAGGCGATCGTCCTGTTCGTGGCGGAGACCAGCGCCAAGCTCAAACCCGGCAAGAAAGTGCGGGTGGTGCTGTCGGTCGGCAAGGTTCGCTCGGCGGTCACGGGCGAAACCAAGGCGAACCAGCTCGCGGGCGTCGCCAGCTTAAGGGCCCGCTTCTTCGCCCGCGCACGCGTCTTCAAGGCCATGACCGACCGCCGGACATTGCGCATCAGCGCCGGCGGCTGGCACAACACCACGCCGCTTAAGGGCATCGACGGGCGCCTGAAGCACCTCGTGGCCTCCTGCCAGAAATAAGGATCAGCGAGGCCATGGAAAGCACCAAGCCGCCGTTCAAGGCCGATGTCGTCGGCAGCCTGCTGCGCCCGCCGGAGATCCACGAGGCGCGCGCGAAACGCGAGGCGGGCGAGATCTCGGCCGAGGAGCTCCGCGCCATCGAGGACGACTGCATCCGCGCGGCGGTCGCCATGCAGCGCGAGGTGGGCCTGAAGGTCGCCACCGACGGCGAGTTCCACCGCCGCCACTGGTTCCTCGACTTCCTGGAGAAGATCGACGGGATCGAGGTGAAGGGCGGCCTGCCGGTGAAGTTCCACAACGAAGCGGGCGAGATCGAATTCTCGCCGCCGCGCTTCGAGGTCACCGGCAAGGTAGGGCGCAGCCGCAGCCTCGCAGGCGACGATTACGCTTATCTCCATTCGGTCGCCGGCGGGATTATGCCCAAGCAGGCGATCCCCTCGCCGACCCTCGTCCACTTCCGCGGCGGCCGCGCGGCGATTCCAAGGGACGTCTATCCCGACATCGAGGACTTCTTCGAGGACCTGGCGCAGGTCTACCGCGAGGAGATCGCCTCGCTCTACGATCTCGGCTGCCGCTATCTGCAGATCGACGAGACCAACCTGCCCTTCCTCTGCGATCCCAAGATCCGCGAGCAGGCGCGCAGCATCGGCGAGGACCCCGATGCGCTGCCCGCGACCTATGCGAAGCTGGTCAACGCCGCCGTCCGTGACGCGCCCGATGACATGACCATCTGCATGCATATGTGCCGCGGCAACCATGCCAGCTCGTGGATCGCCGAGGGCGGCTACGACCCGGTCGCCGAGGTCGCCTTCGGCGAGATCGACATCGACGGCTTCTTCCTCGAATACGACAGCCCGCGCGCCGGCGGCTTCGAGCCGCTCAAATACCTCTCCGGCGACAAGATCGCCGTGCTCGGCCTGATGACGACGAAGAAGCCGGAGATCGAGCCGAAGGACGAGATCAAGCGCCGGATCGAGGAGGCCGCGAAATACGTGCCGATCGAGCGGCTCGCGCTCAGCCCGCAATGCGGTTTCGCCAGCACGATCGGCGGCAACGCGCTCAGCATCGACGATGAAAAGAAGAAGCTCGCGCGCGTGGTCGAGATCGCCGACGAGGTCTGGGGCTCGGCGTAGGCAGGAAGCGCCCTAATCCTCCGCCGTCACGACGTCTCTTTCTCTTTTGCTTCGACCGCGCCTGCCTTGTCTTTGCGCTTGTAGCCCCGGCGCTTCTTCGGGTGCATGACAAGATCGACCTTGAACGGCAGACGGACCTTCGTCGTCGCGTTCACGATCCCCTTCATCCGCATGCCGGGAATGATCTTGCAGTCGGTACCCTTGAGGACATCCTCCACGGTGCTGAGCGCGGAGTTGCAGCCGAGCACCAGGACCGCTTCGTAGTCCATCGCGCGCTTCCGCAACCGCCGGCGCTGCCCCTCGGTCCAAAGACAGACGAACGGCCAGGGCGCGACCTTTGCGTAGACGCCAGTGCGTACGCCGCGTTTTTCCAGCGGATCCCGGATCGAGGCGACGTAATCGTCGTAGGGCTTCGACTTGAAACCGTATTTGAAGAGATCGAGGAGCGGCTTTTTCTGCTGCATGGCCACCGACATGGGCGGGCACATCATGCATGAGACGATCAGCACCGAGCCGACATTCTCCAAATCGGCGGTGACATCCATTGGCTCCAAGTAAATCGGCATAACCGTCCTCCTTGCGGATGGTCGGAATCGCGGCGGTTCAACAGTGTCGGCAGTGCGAAGAGGCTGGCACGATTTCACGAGAAGTGCGTTGACCTCGCTCAAATCGGCAGGCGGCGGCACGCTAGCCCTTCGCCGCCATCACGCCCTTCAGGTCGATGTCGAAGCGCTCTAGCACGATCGCGCAGATCTGGTCGTAGACGGCGCCGACGCGGATCGTCTCCCAAGAGACGAGATCGACGATGGTGCTGCCGAGCCCGCCCGGCGTCGGGTACGGGACCTCGCCGTAATCGACGGTGATGTCGGCGGCCTCCAGCACCTGATCCTCGATGTCGGCGAAGACGAACTTGCTGCCGGTGAGCGAGCGGTTGGCCGAGGAGCCGACGACGGCATAGGCGTTCTCACGCGCAAGCCTGGCGATCTCGTCGTGCAGCGGCCCGGCGTTCAGCAGCATGTCCATGGTGCCGGCCTTGGTCGCGTTCTTGAGCGCGAAGGGCGGCAGGCTCTGGATCACCGGATGCTCGGCGCGGAAGGGGGCGACGGTCGAGAACGGCAGGTCGTGGTCGTGGATGATCGCGCTCACCACCTCGCGGGCGCGGTCGGGCACCTCGATCGCCTCGTTGCAGAGCGGCCAGTCGCAGAAATTGCCGCAGGGCTTCTCGAAGGAGCGCTCCTTGGCCCGGTAGCTGCGCGAAACCGCCTCGACGCCGCCGCCGCGCACGGTCTCGAAAATGCGCGCCGCGTCCTCCGCGATCGGGTAATCGTCAAACACGCTCCGCCCTCCCCTGCCCGGCCGATCCCGCTAGAATAGGGGCCGAGACGCCGCGGACCAAGCAACAGCACTTTTGGGGACAAGCAGCGTGGGCATGCTGGATATCGCGGGCGATGCGCGCCGCGCCTTCGATGTGCTGAAAGGCGGCGGCGTCGCGATCCTGCCGATGAATGTCGGCTACTCGCTGATCGGCGGCGGCGAAGCGGCGCTCGCCCGTATCTTCGAGACCAAGCAGCGCGCCGCGACGAAACTCAACGCCATGGTCGCCGACAACGAAATCCACCGCGAGCTACATGTGCTCGACGGGCGCGGCTTCGACATCGTGAAGGCGATCACGCAAGATCACGACCTGCCGCTGGGCGCCATCGCGCCGGCGCGGCTCGACCACCCTTTGCTCAAGGCCGTCTCGCCCGAAACGCTCGAGCGCAGCCACCGCGGCGGCACCATCGCCATGCTGCTCAACGCCGGGCCGTTCCATGCCGAGATCTGCCGGCTCAGCCGCACCGAGGGGCATCCGCTCTTCGGCTCGTCGGCGAACCG
>JARRKQ010000131.1:0-9710 GCA_037387885.1 Alphaproteobacteria bacterium
GCCCAATCCCATGCTATCGCGCTCACGTTCTCACACAGCCTGGGTCAGAAGCGAACATTACTGAAGCGCTGGCGAACGTCCGCTATTGGGCGGAAAGCGGACATGCCAATTGTCTGCAAGGATGTCCGCTTATAGCCAAAAGCGGTCGTTAGCTATCTGGCAGCCCTGCGTTGCGAAGTCCATCCAGGTAGCGCTCCATATCCTCCGGCCTTTTGAGCGGAAGCTGTGATCCTGCGGTCTCGACGGTTTGCCCCGGCACGACACGCAAGAGCTGGTCAATAGCGTCGCGAGCCTCGTCGATCCGGCCCAGTTGGGCATAGGATGCTGCGAGCAATTGGAGCGCAGCGGGAAAATCCGGATTGGTTTGAAGGCTCAGTCGCGCGCATTCGGCCGCCTCGTCGTACCGCTCTTGCGAAAGCTCAGCATAGCCGCGCCACATAATCCAAAGATATTTGAAGGGGTCGCGGGGGCTGAGCCGCATGGCCGTGGTAATCCGTTCCACCGCTTCATCCCTACGACCGGCCGCGCGAAGGCGAGGATGCTAAAGGCAGCAGCATTTCCCGAGTCCAGTTCGATGGCCCTGAGGGCCAGGCGCCTTGCCTCCCCCATGTCTTCGTGGGTCGCGCGCGCAAAGTGCCATGTCGCGCGCATGGTGTAGTCCCAGGCGTCCAGGCTGCTCGGGTCCTTGCGCCGGGCGCGCTGTATCTCGGCCGAGGCCACCTCCGAGCCTAGGGCGGCAACGATGTTCTGGGTGATCTCGTCCTGGACGGCGAAGATGTCCTCGAGCTCACGGTCGTAGCGCTCGGCCCAGACATGGTTGCCGCTTGCCGCGTCGATGAGCTGGGCGGTGATGCGCACTCGGTTTCCTGCCTTGCGGACGCTGCCCTCAAGCACGTAGCGGACACCCAGCTGCTGGCCTATCCGCTTCACGTCCACGGCGGCACCTTTGTAGGTGAAGCTCGAGTTGCGGGCGATGACGAAGACGCCGCGGTTCCGCGACAGCGCGGTTATGATGTCCTCCGCGATGCCGTCGGCGAAGTACTCCTGGTCCCTATCCGCGCTCAGGTCTTCGAAGGGCAGCACGGCGATCGATGGCTTGTCGGGCAGCGGCAGCGTTCCTTGAGGACCGGAGGTGGAGGTCGCTTCGACGTCTCCCAGTCTGATCCGGTAGACGTGGACCGGCTCGGCGATGTTTTTCACTGTCTGGCGGCCGAGGTCCTCACAAGCGATGTCAAGCCGGTCGCCGACATAGTCGTGAACCCGGTCCGAGATGCAGACACCGCCCGGCTCGGCCAGCGCCTCCAGTCGCGCGGCCACGTTGACGCCATCGCCGTAGATGTCATCGCCGTCGATGATGATGTCGCCGACGTTGATGCCGAGGCGGAGCCAGATCTGCTCCCCTTCTGGAAGGCCCGCGTTTCGTTCGGCCATGCCGCGCTGGACATCGACCGCGTGGGAGACTGCATCGACCGCACTGCCGAACTCTATCAACGTACCGTCGCCGGTGGTCTTGACGATGCGCCCTCCATACTCCGCGACCTTGGGGTGCAGGAAGTCGGCGCGCAGCGACTTGAGCCGGGCGAGCGTCCCTGCCTCGTCCCGCCCCATCATCCTGGAGTAGCCGACCACGTCGGCAGCTAATATTGCCGCAAGCCTTCTCTGGACGCGCTCCTCGGCCATTGAGACCGCTCCTCCCAACGCGCGTGACGTGCAAGAAGTTTAGGATTACCGCCTGAGGGTGTCTATCAGAGACGGGAATGTCCGTTTTAAGTCACAAGCGGACATCAACTATGTCCGCTTCTGAGCGGAAAGCGGACATTTCAATTAGCCGTATCGGAGCTGACCGCGAGCCAGGGCGGCTCTAGACTCCCTTGAACGGCAATCCCTCACCCCTAACCTGACGGTGCAGCCGGTCCAGCATCGGTAGAAACGCGGCCATGCGCCGGCGCTCGATCCACGCCCACTCGCTCGCAAGCTTGTCGTATGCCCGTCATAGGGAGCGTGACCTACCCGCCGGCCTCAAGCCCCTTCAGGAACCTGACGCCAACCTGCTCGCCGCGCCGCCACACGACCTCGCACGCCATCCACCGATTGTCCTGGGTGACAAGAGTGAAGTGGTCGGGGCAACTGTCGGGGTTTCCCAGGCCAAGTCGAGCCCCGCTATGCGACCAATCGAGGATCATGCAGATCAGCCCCGCTTCCCGCTCGCTGCCGACGATGTTGGCGGGGTTCAGCGTTTCAGTCCTTTGGAACTGCCGCTTTTCGGTAACTTGTGGCTTGCTTTTGCGTACGGCCATGGGAGCCCAACACCTGCTAGCCAGCGGAGAACGTCCAACGGCCCCTGAAGCCGCTGTAGTTCCATTGTGTGGCGGCTGTCGTTAACGGCTGATTAAGGAATCCGGTAATCCGCCGTTAACGCATATCTGGTCCTGTACGGATAATCGTTGTTGCCGCTGGTTACGATATTTGATGTCGAGCACGATCCGGTCCGTTTTCGGGTTCGCCTTGTCGGAACCGGAATCGTAAGTGCAATGGGAATGGAAACCACCGGAGCGTATCTTGATCAGATTGCCGGATTTGACTGTGTAATCGCACGGGCAAACTGGCTGGTGAGGCATCGCAAGCCATTCTTTGTAGGTAACCAGCCGTTGACCTGGTGTCCCGACAGGTACTCCCGGTACTCGGTGATTGGCCTGCCCTTGGCGACCAATGGTCACGATATCGATATGTTGCTGTATGGAATGTGCTTTGAACAGGCACCGTCCGGTCAAACGACTGCTCTTTAGGCGCACGTCTTCCGCTTAAGTTGGCAGGCCGTCCTCCACATCGCACTGGAACCTTCGAGCGCCCGGGTGAGTCCTCCGGCGGTCAATGGCCGGGTCTTCGGTTCGGACAATGTCCGACTCGGGTCTCACTATTTATTGCTGAGTAAGCGATTCGCACCATTTCCGGGAGGGCACCGGCGAAGAGTACGTTCGGCGCTGGAGCCCCGTAAAATTATCCTCATTTGGCCCTGCTTCAGGAATACCACTCTGAAGCGGTAACTATCCACGGTTCCCGAATGTCGCTCGTCTTCGTCTCGGTACAGCTGCAATTCGATGTGCTGACCATCCAACTGCCAGGTTCCGAGACGCGAGGACAGGTATGTGGCCTTGCCGTTGGGCAGAAGCTGCACCGTCATCACAGTGCAGTCGCCGTCGACGCTCCATGTACCAAAAATTTCAGACCGCTTCGGTGGGATTGCACGGTCACGAGCAACAACAACCGCCGGGACTACGCGCGCAGGCACCACGGCCATCCCGGTTTCGGTACCACGGCCGGCGCGTGCCTGGTTGGCTGGAAGCGTTGCAATCGATGCGGTGCTGATAAGAAGCACCAACGACAATTGCTTGATCGCCCCAGCCAATGCACCGCCATCCTTGCGTGGGACGCAGGAACGTCCGTTGGTCTGATATAGTTCAATGGCCTTGAGGGAGGACTGTGGTTCGAGTGACAACATGGCATCCTCCTGTTGTCCGACGCATTAGCGTTTGCTCGGGTGAAATACCCAAGTGCATTGGGAAGAGGATGCCTCACATTCAGCGTCAGATATGTGGCATTGGCCACGTTCCGGCGAAATTTTTGCGGCAGGCTTCCGTTCCCGGCCAGATCAGACGACGCCCCAACGCGAGGGACGGAACCGGGGCGTCACGGTCACCCCGAGTGGCAGTCGGCAAAGGAGGAGGAGGGGGCGACCAGCCCAACGCCACTGTGAGGCGTTAGAGTTAAGATCGGGATAACCTGCCTCGCATCAAAACACCTCCCAACCTGACCGGTGAAAGCGTGGACCATCGACCCCGCCTGCCCGCCCCCGACAGCACCCTTCACCCCCGGTTCCCAATTCCACGCGATTTAAGGGTTCGGCCAGAGTCTCTCCACTGATCTGGCATCCAAGTGCCACTGCCGGGGATCGAACAAGCCCGGATCGGGCGGGCTAGACCGCCCACCACCGGCAGAGGTAACCTCATCACTCATCTTTGATTTCCTTCTGGTGATGGGATTCAAGGTGAAAGGGGCCGGGGTAGGTTGCTGCCTTCCCGGCCCCGCCTGTAGCGGCGGGTCGCGCCGGGCCCCACTCACGCGCCGATGAGCAGGATGGAGCCGCGAAGACGGCATCCTGGCTCGATGCTTGGATGCTCGCCGCCGGCGCCAAGCACTCGGATCAGTTCGACCGACACGAGCTGCTTGTCCGCAGGCCTCTCGTCACACCCAGCCGATGGATGATCAGAATGCCGGCGCGCGCGACGGTCGCATTAAATATCTACTAACTCCCCGCAATTAGGATTGCCTGATTCTATTTGCTCTGGTGCGCATCCTGCGACTAGGGCTCTGTCTCGGCCCACGCCGCGGTCCAACTACCCGAAGAGCGCTATCGACGCGATACACGCAACTGGTTACCCACGGGTGTGGCGGGCTTGCCAAGATTTGAAGCGGCGATATGGAGGCGGGCGAGTATGCTTTCGAACCAACGGACAGCCTCCAAGCGCGTCGTCAACAAGGCGCAAACAACCAGATTCAATCCCGCCCGGTCGCTTAATGTCTGGTTTGCGCGGACTAGTACTCCATGGGCGATCCTTACCTTGCTCTCGGTCGCCGTCGCTTTCTCTGAACTCATCGTGATCGCAATGGAGCTCGTCTATTACGAGATGCTCCTCGGTGAACCGGCTCATTTGGGTAGGGCGGTTCAAATCACGTTGGTCGTCGCCGCCAGCGTTGGCACACCATTAATCGTGCAATTCGTGCTCACAGTGAAAAGCCTTGAACGCTCCAAGGACCGGTATCGTGATATGCGAGATAAGGCTATCAGCGAAAGCCAGTCAAAATCTCAGTTCCTGGCAAACCTCAGTCATGAGCTCAGGACACCCCTGAACGCCATCATTGGCTTTGGGGAGGTAATGTCGAAACAGATCCTTGGACCTTTGAACAACGATGTTTATCGAGATTACGCCACGGACATTCATGCCAGCGGCTCCCACCTCCTTCGCCTTATTGACGATCTGCTGGATCTCTCACGGATCGAAGCCGGTAGGATTGAACTTCAGACCGAATGGATTGACATCAAAGATTGCCTTGACGGAGTGGTCCGCATGGTGGAGGCGTCGGCCAGAAATAAGGAGATCAAGCTGACGCTTGATGCCAGTCCACGGCTTCCCAAGCTGCACGCGGACTCACAGATGCTCCGGCAAATGGTGCTCAATTTGCTCTCCAATGCGATCAAGTTCACTCCAAACGGCGGGACTGTCGCGATCAGGGCTGAGCACAGCACTGGCGGTGGGCTCGACCTCGAGGTGGAAGATACCGGAATTGGAATTCAGGCGAATGATATCCCGAAGGCGCTCGAGCCCTTTGGCCAAGTGGAGCCGGTGATCAGCAGGAACAACGGAGGCATCGGACTGGGTTTGTCTCTGGTGCAATCCATGACGGAACTACACCAGGGCAGCATGCACATCGAAAGTAAGATCGGCATCGGGACGACTGTAACCATTCGCTTCCCGCCATCGCGAGTCTCGATCGAGACGGGGTCGGAAGCCGAAGTTCAAGCCGCTTGATATCCCACAACTCCCCCCTCGACCCTGTTGCGGGCCACGGAAGCTAGCGACTGAAACGACTGGTTGGATTTGTTTCCCTGAATGTCCGCAATGGGTCATAAGCGGACATTGAACGTGTTGTCAGTGACGTCCGCTCTTGGGTGCAAAGCGGACATGTCTATCAGCATTGCGAATGTCCGATCCTAGCCAAAAGCGGACATTTACACGACATTTACACGTATGCCCTGACTCGCAGGTCTATACCGATTGTCTTGCGTGGCGGAATGCTCGGAGTCACGATCAACGGCATGGGAGGGCCCCACGTGGGAAATCCCAGGTAGTAGTGTTGGTTTAACCGAATTCCGAAGGGAGGAGACTCGCTATGTTGTTTTGCATGACTGCACAATACACACCGCAAGCTCTCAACGCCATGTTGGACGATCCCTCAACGAATCGCGTAGAAGCGATCAAGCAACTGCTTGAAGCGGCCGGTGGCAAACTCGTTGCGATGTACAGCATGGCCGCCGATGGCCCAAGTGGGATGCTGATCTTCGACGTCTCTGACCCAGCCGCGGCACCGGCGATTGCTGGCGTCGTAGTGGCGGGCGGCGGCGTCCAGAATGTAAAGCTTACGCGCCTGATGACGCCGGACGAAGTGGCCGAAGTTAGGGAAAAAGGTCGGCAGATCCGAAGCGCATACAAAGCGCCCGGCAAATGATGCATCGGTTCGAGTAGGGCCTGTTTTCGGAGGGGCCATCGTTGGCCCCTCCAGATCTTTTTTATGGAACAAACGTTCGGCCGCCGCCGAAAGGGTCCCCATTCCAGCCCGCCGATCTACCGGCCGCCCCGAAAAACACATTCCCGGCGGAGCTGGGACAGCGTGGGACGATCAATCTTGCATTCGTGTCGCGGGGAACACCACCCGCCAGATCTCATCGACGTATCAAGCCAGCGGGTTCGGGCCTTGCCCATGATCCATGCTCATATCTGTCATTCCCGGATAGTTAATTGTGAGGTGGTCAATTTGTATTTAAACTTTTTTGATTGATGAGCCTCTCAGCTTCCCAGTGCCCCGGTGCCGCCAGCGCCGGGGCCTCTTTTGTATTGCCAAGGCAACAGATTGTCCGGGGTTGCCATGTGATCGACCGCAGCGGCTCGTCAAGCCAATCGTCAACGTATCTCTCAAGCAGTCGGCGGTAGTCGTGTGCCGTCTTGGGTCGCAGCGTCTTGCGAACGCGGATGTAGTCCTCGAGCACCTCGCGCAGCGTTGCTGCGCTTTTCTCTTTGGCCTAGTGCTCGGCCGCCTCCGCGCGGCGCTTCTCCTTCGGGTCGATCCCTTTGCGCATGTCGCGGAGCAGCGACCAAGCTTCGTCACGTGCTTCGTCGATGGTGACGAGGTTGGTTGGCCCGATGGTGATCTGGCGGCACTTCCTTGTGCCCTCGATGTCGCGCTGGACGATGTAACTCTTGGTGGATGACTTGCCCGACACCCGAACGCCGAATCCCCTTAGCTCGACATCCCAATAGAGCACTTCGAGCTTGCCGCTAGGGTGGGGGGCTTTGAGGCGGTCAACTGCGCTTTTCGTGAGTTTCAGACTTGGCACGAGCACACCGAGAAATAAGGCAGACGTAAGAGATTTTTAATCCCTTATAGGTTGCATTTCGATGCAAGTTAGCACGTGTGAACCCTAAAAGCAAAATGGTGACAGTCACTTACGCCCTACGTCGCGATATTTTTCGGGTTACGTAGGGTCAATGGGATGTCACTCTTAATTAGTGGATGTAGCCGGTTAAATCTTGCGAATCACATCGTCAGATCGAATAGGTCGCTTTGTCGGACAAGCCTCAGGGAAGTCGCACGAGGATTGTCGAGTGCAGACACCAGCCGGACACATCAACTAGGCTGACACCAAATACTTTAATATGCCAATGGGATACGTGGTTCAGCCCACTGAATGACTATATGCGGGTCGCGCGGCCACGGATTGGGAACCCGGTTTTGCGCATAATCGGTTTTATGGAACCCAAATCGCGCGGTTGCGGAGAACCTTCAGCGCAAGATAAGGGGACTACGCACGCTTCCTCTTTCCGCCCCAAAGCGGACGCTACCGACCAATCGCTAGAATGTCCGCTTGTGACCCCGACGTATGGACCGACCGTGCGTCGCAAACGGATTTGACGATGGTCGAATGGTCTTGCGTCAATGTATCCGGCCTCTCAAGTGGAACTCCGTTTGCTCGGGGCCACGATGGGTATAAGCGCGAACTCGCTCTCATTAGTGGAGATTGACACCCCGACGCAACGAAGTGCCCCGTGCGGCCCAAGGAGACGCCTTGCCGCTTCGTTGATTTATTATATACGTAGTGTATATTAACTGTCTGAGTTCGAAGGTTGACGACCTGGGCGAATCGGAATTTGGCGGCTGAGCGGCAGATACGGCGTGAACCCCCAAAGCATTTGGGCAAATCGGTTTTGCGCCGGGAAAACGGTCCGCTTTTGACCGGGCGCGGCGCTTTCATCGATGACATACCAGTCAAGAAAGGCACGCTGCATGCAGCAATGCTACGCTCGCCGCACGCGCATGCCGAGATCGGTTCAATCGACGCCAGCGCTGCTATGCAAATGCCGGGGGTTCGAGCCGTCGTCACCGGCCGCGACATGCGCGAACTCACCAACCCGATGATCGTCGGGCTGACCACTCCCATGGAGTATTACTGTCTCGCTGTCGATCGTGTCCGGTTTGTCGGCGAGCCGGTCGCGATCGTATGCGCAGCCGATCGCTATACGGCGGAAGACGCGCTCGACCTCATTGAGGTCGAATACAAGCCGCTACCCGCGGTGGTCGATCCGGTTGCCGCCGCACAGCCGGACGCCCCAATCATTCACCCAAAAATCGGCTCGAACGTATTCTCCCGGCGCGTCTTCCACCATGGCGATCCGGAGAAAGCCTTTGCGGAGGCGCCGCGCCAGACTGGACTCACGATCCACTATCCGCGCAACTCGATCACGCCAATCGAATGCTATGGGCTGATCGCCGAGCACGGGCCCGACAGCGGAAGTTACGACGTCCTTTCAAATTTTCAGGGCCCGTTCTCGCTGCATCCGGTGATGGCACTTGCGCTTCGCATTCCTGGCAACAAGCTAAGGCTGCGATCACCGGTCAATTCGGGTGGCAGCTTCGGCTCTAAGCTCACATTGTTCCCGTACATCGTTGCGATGTGTGTTGCCTCGCGCATAGCCGGGCGCCCGGTAAAATGGATCGAAGACCGCCTTGAACACCTGGCCGCAGCGAGCTGCGCGCCAAACCGAGTGACGCGGATCGAGGCTGCCTACACCGATGCCGGCGAAGTGACCGCACTCCGCTTCGAGCACTGGGACGACCACGGAGCCTTCCTGCGTGCCCCAATGCCCGGCGGCATATTTCGCATGCAGGGCATCACGACGAGCTGCTACACGGTCCGACACACCGACGTCGTGATGAACATCATGGCGACCAACAAGTGCCCTACCGGCGCGGTACGCGGCTTCGGCGGACCCCAGCACTATTTCGCTCTAGAGCGCCTCATGAGCAAGATCGCCCGGGAGCTTGGGGCCGATCCGCTAGACGTCATCCGGCGCAATCTGATCCCGGCCGATGCCTTTCCCTACCGGGCGGTGACAGGCGCGCTCCTCGATTCCGGAAACTATGAAGAGCTTATCAGCGCCTTGGTCGACGAGGGAAAGCTGGAGGAGCTTCGTGCTCGTCGCGACCAGGCGCGCAATCAGGGTAGGCTCTACGGGATTGGCTTCGCCGCTGCGATCGAGCCGAGCCAGTCAAACATGGGCTACATCTCCACCCTCAAGACCCGCGAGGAGAGAGCCCGCGCCGGTCCCAAGGACGGCGCCACCGCCAATGCTACAGTTTCGATAGACCCCCTTGGCTCGGTCAACGTGATGGCGGAATCGGTGCCGCAGGGCCAGGGCCATCAGACCGTTCTGGCACAAATCGTTGCCGACCAACTCGGACTTCAGCCACACGAAATCGCCGTCAACCTCGAAGTGGACACCCAAAAGGACGTGTGGCTGAAGTCCGAGTTGGTCGGCAACGATTTGTGCCAGAACGGTCTGATGGCCCTGGCCCTGCGGCACCGATTCCGCCATCAC
>JARRKQ010000132.1:0-20649 GCA_037387885.1 Alphaproteobacteria bacterium
CGACGCGGTACGACGGGGAGCTGATCCACATGGCCGCCCACCACAACATGGGACCGGCCGCCCTCGAAAAGGTTCGCAAGGCCTACCCGCACCTCGCAGACCGCGACACCCTCACTGGGCTGGCGATCCTCGATCGACGGATGGTCCACGTGCAGGATGTCGAGGAGGACATAAATATACCGTCTCGCGGACGCGAGATGTCGCGGTCGTTCGGGTTCAAGTGCGTCGTGGCAGTGCCCATGCTGCGTGACGGCAAAGCGATCGGTGCGATCACTGTCGCACGGGACGAGGCGAAGCCGTTCTCCGAAGGCCAGATCGAGCTACTCAAGACGTTTGCCGACCAAGCGGTGATCGCGATCGAGAACGCACGCCTGTTCGACGAGGTCCAGGCGCAGACCCGCACGGTCGAGGAGCAAGCCGCGCAGCTCGCGGAATGGAACCGCACGCTGGAGAGCCGCGTCGCCGAGCAGGTGGCCGAGCTGACGCGCCTTTCCAAGCTCACCCGCTTCCATTCACCCAAAATCAGCGACCTCATTATGTCGGGCGAAGCGGATGATCCGCTAAAAACCAGACGAAGCGAGGTCACGGTGGTCTATGCCGATCTGCGCGGCTTCACGGGCTTCACCGAGATCGCCGATCCCGAGGAGGTGATGGCGGTGCTCCGCGAATACCATGCCGAGCTCGGCCGAGCGATCGTGGCGTACGACGGAACCATCGAGCACTTCGCCGGCGACGGTGCGATGGTGCTGTTCAATGCGCCCGTTTCGGTCGACGATCACGAAATGCACGCGATCCGCATGACGATGCAGATGCGAGAGTCGTTGGCGACGCTTTCGTCGGAGTGGCGCAAACGCGGCTATGAGCTTGGCTTCGGCGCCGGGATCGCGTCCGGCTACGCCACGCTCGGCACCATCGGCTTTGAGGAGCGCCTCGATTACGGCGCTATCGGTACGGTCTGCAATCTCGCCGCCCGCCTCTGCGGCGAAGCCGAGGACGGCCAGATCCTCATCTCACCGCGCGTCTTCGCCAAGCTCGAGGACCGCGTCGAGGCGGCCCCCGTGGGCGCGTTGACCCTCAAGGGATTTCACCGCCCGGTTGCCGCCCACAACGTCCTCGGTCTGAGCAGCGATACGCTTATGTAAAATCCGAGCGCTTGCGCCTTACTGTGCGGCCGCTACCGCGTTCTCGTTCGTTCCCTCGGCCACCCGGTCGCGGAAATAGGGGATCACCTCCTCGGCGATGGCGGCGATGTTGTCGCGCGCCATCTCGTTCGGCATGGTGCCGAACTGCGTTTTCGTCAGCGAGGTGTTGAAGCGCGCGAGGTCCTGATATTCGGCGAGCTTCTCGCGCACCGTGTTCGGGCTGCCGATGATGACGATGCCGCTTTCGATGAGCTGCTCGATCGACTGCGTGCGGCCGGTGATCTTGGCGGCGCGGATGCGCTTGATCGACTCGATGCTGGTGTAGCCGGGCGGCAGCAGAAATTCGGTCGGCATCTTCAAGAGCGCGTTCACCAACGCTTCCAGATGCGGCCGTGCCTGGGCGACCGCCTTCTCGTCGGTCTCGGCGATGTAGATCGAGTTCGACCAGGCGAGCTGATCGGGCGAGGCTTGGTAGCCGGCCTGCTCCGCCGCCTCGCGGTACATGTCGAAGAAGCGCGCGACCGTCGCGATCGGGCTCAGGGTCTGGCAATAGGTGTAGCGCATCTTCGCCGCCCACTTGATCGTGCTCGACGAGCCCTGGCTCGGGATCCAGATCGGCGGATGGGGCTTCTGATAGGGCCGCGGCCACGGGTTCACGTAGCGGAAATTGTAGTGCTCGCCCTCGAACTGGAAGGGTCCGTCCTCGGTCCAGGCGCGCAGGATCAGGTCGTGCGCCTCGTCGAAGCGGGCCTGCGAGGT
The DNA here is from genome assembly GCA_037387885.1 of Alphaproteobacteria bacterium. GTDB lineage: Bacteria > Pseudomonadota > Alphaproteobacteria > JAPULJ01 > JAPULJ01 > DATKZM01. The sequence goes on from JARRKQ010000132.1 coordinate 1,902, forward strand.
CGAGGGGTTGATGCTCATGGCGTGGTATTCGGCGCCGATGCCGCGCTCGAAGCCGGCGATGAAGCGGCCGCGCGTCAGATTGTCGAGGATGGCGTATTCCTCGGCGATGGTGATCGGGTTGTTGACCAGCGGCAGCGCCCGGCCGAGCACGGCCAGCTTCGCGTTCTTGAGCCGCCGCGACAGCGCGCCCGCGAGCACGCCCGGGATCGGCATCATCCCGTAGGCGGTGGTGTGATGCTCGTTCAGGACCACCCCGTCGAAGCCCATCTCGTCGGCGTATTCGAGCTGGTCGAGATAGTCGTGGTAGAGCTCGGCGCCCTTCTCCGGGTCGTAGTCCTTGTTCGAATAGGTGAGCCAGGCAGAGCCGTTCTTCTAGATCGCCTCGATGTCCCCATGGGCGTAGGGCATGAGGTGGAAATTGAAGAACTTCATGGCGTGCTCCCTCCCGGTTGACCGCCGGCATCATACGCTTTTCGCTGCCGGCGCGCGCCCTGGACCTCCCAGGTGACCAGCGCGATCCCCATGACCAGGCCGACGAGATCGGTCCAGAGCGCCCAGGGCCCGACGTCGCGCGGCACCATCAGCATGATGCCGGATACAATCACGGCGACGCGCATCGGCGGCGCGAGCGGCCGCACCATGTAGCCAATGGCTCCAGTACAGACGAGCCAGACGCCGGCCACCGCGGTCGTCAGCGCGATCGCGAGATCGAGCGGCTTGACGTCCTGCAGCAGCAGGACCGGCGCGAAGACGAAGAGAAACGGCACGATATAGGCGGTCCAGCCGAAGCGCATCGCGGCGAACCCGGTGCGCATCGGATCGGAGCGGGCGAGGTTCGCGGCGAAGAAGGCGGCGATCGCGACGGGCGGCGTGATGAAGGACATCATCCCGAAGTAGAAGATGAACATATGCGCCGCCAGCTTGTTGACGCCGACTTCCGCGAGCGCCGGCGCGATCAGCACCGCGAGCAGGATGTAGACGCTCACCGTCGGCATGCCCATGCCCAGGACGATGCACATCACCGCCGCCATCAGCAGCAGCAGGAGCATGTGTCCCTCGCCGATACTGACCAGCGCCGAGGTCAGCAGGAAGCCGAGCCCAGCAACGTTGAGCACGCCGAGGATGAAACCGGCGGCGGCGACGATCATGAACACGTCGAGCGCGCCAAGGCAGGTCTGCACCAGCGCGTCCCAGACGCCCTTGAAGGTGAGCCGGTTGTCGCCGTAGCCGAGGACCAGCCCCACCGCGATCACCCCGACACACGCCCAGAAGGCCGCCGTCTCGGGCCGGTAGTTCCAAGCGAACAGCGTATAGATCAGCACCGCGAACGGCAGGATGAAGGGCCAGCCGCGTGCCAGAACGTGGCGCAAACGGGGGATTTTCACTTCCTCGACCCGGGCGATGCCGTGCTTGGCCGCCTCGAGATCGACCATAATGAAAAGCGCTACGTAGTAGAGGATCGCCGGGATCAGCGCCGCCAGCACGATGGTGCCGTAGGTGGTGCCGAGGATGTCGGCCATCAGGAAGGCGACCGCCCCCATCACCGGCGGCATGAGCTGTCCGCCGGTCGAGGCGACCGCCTCGATCGCCGCGGCGACGTGGGGCCGGTAGCCGGCCTGGCGCATCAGCGGGATCGTCACCACCCCGGTCGCCATGATGTTCGAGGCCGCGAGGCCGGAGACCGTGCCGAAGAGGCTCGAGCCGGTCACCGCGATCTTCGCCGAGCCGCCCCGAAAGCGGCCCATTGCCGCCAGCGAGAAGTCGTTGAACACTTCCGAGCCGCCCGAGCGCAGCAGAAGCTGGCCGAAGAAGACGAAGGCGAAGACGATGGTCGTCGCGACCTTGAGGACGATCCCGAAGAGGCCGTTGGTATCGAGCGCGAGCGTGGTGACCAGGACCTCGACCCCGACCTCGCGCGCCTGCATCTTGCCGGGCATCAGATGCCCCAAGAGCCCGAAGGCGATGAAGACGCCCACCACGATCACCAACGTGTAGCCGACGCTGCGCCGCAGTCCCTCGATGCACAGGCCGAAGATGATCGTGCCGACGATGACGGTGTCGGGCGGTGTATCCGTGAGGAAGGTGATCATGTCCGGGTAGACCACCGCCACATACCACCCGGCGCCGAGACCGGCGGCCGACGCCAGCGCGTCGTACCACGGTAATCGAGCGCGCATGGTGCCGCGCTTGGCCGGAAAATGGAGATAGACGAGACACAGGACCAAGCCGAGGATCGCGGCCATGAACTGCTCGTTATAGGGCGTGTAGCCGACGAGCGACTTGATGTCGAACCCCCATTGGGGGATCTCCATCGCCCAGGCGAGCGACAGCAGCGTCGTCAGCCCCGCGAGCCCCGGACGCAGCACGCGCACGACCGGCGAGAGCTCCGCCCCCGCCGTCACGTGCGTGATTTCCGTCGCCGTCTCCGTCACCGGCCGGCCCCCGGCGAGCGGGTATGCCGGCGCGGAGCGGCGCGGCCGCCCCCATGAAACAGGCCGCGGCCGCGCTTTCCGTCAGTGGACAACTCGGGCGCTACTTCTTCGGCCAGATGCCTATCTCTTTGTAGTATTTGATCGCGCCCGGATGATACTTCAGCACCGAGAACTGCTTCGCTGCTTGTTTGGGGAAAAACCCGCGGAACATCGGATGGCCCTTCGCGAGGGTGGCCTTGTTCTCCCCAAACGCCTTCGCGACCTTGTAAGCCACTTCGTCCGACACGTGGGCGCCGGTGACGAGCGCGTTGTCGAACGCGAGCATGGCGGTCGGCACCGCGACGCCGGGGATATGCGGCGCCGGCTTGACCGTGATGATGTAAAAGTCCTTGCGGATCGACTTCACCGCGGCCAGCTGCTTCGGCCCGTTACCGATGGACAGGAAGCGGATGCCGCCCACGGCGCTATCGACCTCGCGGACCTTGGGCGCCAGCGGCGCAATGTAGCCGGCGTCGGTCTTGCCGGCCTTGAAGTCGTCGGCGGCCGTGATCAGGCCGATCGTCGGCACGCCCTTCACGTCGTTCCAGGTGAGCCCGCCGGCGGCGAGCGACGCGCCCATCAGCGCGATGCTCTGCCGGAACGCCCGCCAGCCGCTCGGCACGCGCTTGCCCTTCAAGTCGGCGATCGACTTGATGGGCGAGTTCTTCCGCACCATGAACGCGGTTGGGAAGGTAACGGTCTTCGCGATCGCGAGCAGGTTCTTCGCCGGCCGGCCCTTCCAGGCCTCCTGGCCGTTGATCGCCGCGGCGACCTGCGTCACGTCGTTGAACGCGAACTCGGCGCGCCCGGAATTGAGCGCCGAGATCACCGCCTCGGTGCCGCGCATCGGCACGACGCTGACCCGCATGCCCGCCTTGTCGATCAGCATCTTGGAGCCGATCGTGCTGAGGAGATGCAAAATCGCGCCCTGCGGCAGCGAGGCGAATGTCAGCGTCTTCTCCGCCGAGGCCGGGCTGGCCGCGAAGCCGGCGAGCAGCGCCACGCCCGCAAGCAATGCCTTTGTCCGTCTCATGGTTCGTCCCTCCCTGTATGCTGCGGGTGAGCCCCGCGTTTGTCGTTCTTTCAGGGGCCAATGCTACGGGGTTCGGGGCGGTCAGCGCAAGAAAGGCCGGCGGCCCCGCGTTAGCCAGGCCGCCGTCCGTTCCGGGACAATCTGGGCGCTATTTCCCCCAGATGCCTTTCTCTTTGTAAAATTTGATCGCGCCCGGATGGTATTTCAGCACCGAGAACTGCTTCGCCGCCCGATTGGGGAAGTAGCCGCGGAACATCGGGTGCCCCTTCACGAGGGTCGCCTTGTTCTCGTAGAACGCCTTCGCAGCCTTGTAGGCGGTTTCGTTCGACACGTGGCTGCCCGTGACGAGCGCCGTGTCGTAGGCCAGCATGGCGGTCGGCTTGGCAACCCCCGGGATATGCGGCGCCGGCTTGACCGTGACGATGTAGAAGTCGGGACGGATCGCCTTCACCGCCGCCAGTTGCTTCGGCCCATTGCCGATGCTGAGGAAGCGGATGCCGCCGACCGAGCTGTCGACCTCGCGGACCTTGGGCGCCAGCGGCGCGATGTAGCCGGCGTCGGTCTTGCCGGCCTTGAAGTCGTCGGCGGCGCTGATCAGACCGATCGTCGGCACGTGCTTGACGTCCTTGAGCGTGAGCCCGCCGGCCGCGAGCGACGCTTCCATGAGCACGAGACCCTGCCGGAAGGCCCGCCAGCCCGTGGGCAGGCGCTTGCTCTTCAAGTCGGCGATCGTCTTGATCGGCGAGTTCTTCTTCACCATGAACGCGGTCGGGAAGGTGACGATCTTCGCGATCGCGCGCAGGTTCTTGGTCGGCCGACCCTTGAAGGCTTCCTGGCCGTTGATCGCCGCGGCAATCTGCGTCACGTCGGAGAACAGGAACTCCGCGCGGCCCGCATTGACCGCCGAGACCACCGCTTCGGTGCCACGCATCGGCACGACGCTGACCCGGATGCCGGCCTTGTCGATCAGCATCTTCGACGAGATCGTGCTCAGCAGATGCAGGATCGCGCCCTGCGGCAGCGAGGCGAAGGAAAGCGTTTTCTCCGCGGCCGCCGGTCCCGCCGAAAATCCAGCCAGCAGCGCCGCAGCCGCCAGAAATGCCTTTGTCCGTCTCATGATTGGCCCATCTCCCTTTAAGCGGGGGATCCCCCGCGTTTATCGTCGCTTGGAAGGGCGATGCTACGGGCTTGGGGGCGGCAAGCGCAAGGACGGCTCCAATCGGCTTGCGCCACACAAACTGACCGTCGGACAGGGTTCAATGGCGGGAACCNNCACATGCTGTAGGTCAACGGGTTCAGACCGTTTGGAGATTGGATCGGCCGCATGAAATTCGCCCATTTCGCCCATGTCTGGACCAAGCCCGGCATGTCGCCGCACGACCGCTACGAGCAGCTCTGGCGCGAGCTGGAGCTCTGCGACGCGCTCGGCTTCGACTACGGCTTCTGCGTCGAGCACCACTTCACGCCGCATGAAAGCTGGATGTCGGCGCCCAGCCTCTTCACGGTCGGCGCAGGCGCCAGGACCGAGAACATCCGCCTCGGCCCGATGGGCTACGTGGTGCCGCTCTACCACCCGCTGCGCCTCGCCGAGGAGATCGCGATCATCGACCAGATGCTGGACGGGCGCATGGAGATCGGCCTCGTCCCCGGCATCATGGGCTCCTACTTCGAGCCCTTCGGCCTCGACTACACCAAGCGCAAGTCGCCGACGCTCGAATATCCCGACTATCTTCGCGCCGCCTACGGCGACACCCAGCCGTTCTCGTTCTCCAGCGAGAGCTTCACCACCAAGAATGCCCGTCTCTCGGTGATGCCCAAGCAGAGCCCGCACCCGCCCTTGTGGATGATGAGCCGCGACCCCGATACCCTCGATTTCCTCGCCGCCAACGGCATCAACACGGGCAACTTCCTCGTCTTCCCACGCGAGGTCGCCGCACCGCGCTACCGGAAATATCTCGAGGACTGGAAGGCGGCGGGCTGGGACCGCAAGCCCAACATCGCCTACGCCACCACGATCTATGTCGACGAAAGCGACGACAAGGCCCTCGACGTGGCGCTCACCCGTGCCGCGCGCGCCTACGAGGGCATCCTGCCGGCGCATGGCGAGCCCTTCGATCGGCGCCTCGAAGTTTTCCGCGAGCAGTTCGAGGCGCGCGGCGAGGCCCAGGCCGCCGCGGCGCTGACCCGCATCTTCGACCCCGAGATCATCATCAACGAGGACCTGGTCTTCATCGGCTCGCCCGCGACCGTGACCGAGAAGCTGCGGGCGGCCGCCGAGACCGGCGTCTTCAACACCTTCATGGGCGAGTTCAATTTCGGCGATCTGCCCGAGGACGATCTGATGCGCTCGATCCGCCTGTTCGGCGAGAAGGTCATCCCCGAGCTCAAGGACTTCGAGCCGTTCTAAGGGGCCCGTTTTAGCGGATGATTGAACGCGGTCCCCGTTGATGCGCGTCTAAAGGCCATTGGCGCACGCGGTCAGGGCGACCGCCGCCGCCTGTTCATAGGCGGTCCGTTCGGGATCGCCCGATACCGCGGACGCGGGCTCGTCGCCGGTCCGCAGAACGAAGCCCGTTCCCCCGGCCTTTGCCGAGATCGATCTAGCGCCGCCCGCGCTGCGGATGCGCGCGCGGCCGCGGCGGGTCTTGTCGTGGTCGCCGGCGGTGAGGCGGGCCCAGACGACCACGTCCTCGCCGTCACGGCGCTTGTCGACGATCTCGAAGCGCCAGTTCTCGCCGTAGCGCCTGGCAAGCGTTTGGCCGATTTCGGTCGCATGGATATCGAAGGCCTCACCCGCGGGCCTTTCGTCCCGAACGGTGGCGGCGGCCGGTTCGGGCGTGTCCGCCGGTGCGGACGGTCGTGGCGGCGCGACACTGAGCTCCGGCCGCGCCGCGGGCGCGCGCCGGGTCAACAGCGCGTCGAACTGCTTGCGGTTCTCGTCGAGCATGCGGTCGAAGGGCGAGGACCGCTTGCCGCCCGAATCGGTCGTCATCGCTGGCTCATCTCGCGCTCGCCGGCTCGTTCCACCAGCGCTGGAAGTCGTCGCGCGCCTCGCCGGCCATGCCGCCGATGGTCGAGAGGCCGTTCAGGTAATCGAGCACCTCGCGGCTCTCCACGACGTCGCCGTATTTGGCCTCGATGTCGAAGAGGTTAGCCTCGTGCGTGCCTTCCGCGCGGTCGCCCACCCCGTCGCGCACGACGATGCAGTGATAGCCGCTCTGCATGGTATCGATGGCCGAGGAGCGGATGCAGCCGCTCGTGGTGCAGCCGGTCATCACCACCGTGTCGACGCCGAGGCTTCTCAGATACGCGTCGAGATCGGTGCCGAAGAAGGCGCTGGCGAACTTCTTTTCCACCACGCGCTCGCCGGGTGCGGGGCGGATGCGCTCGTCGACCTCGACCATGGACGAGCCGCGGACCAGGATCGAGAGCGATGGCACCTTCTTGATGAACATGCCGGCGTCGCGCAGATCGGCCTCGTAGACGACGGTCGTGTAGATCACCGGCAGATGGCTGCCGCGGAAGGCCTGGATCAGGCGGTCGGTGACCGCGAGCTGGGGCGAAAAATCGCCGCCCAACGGCGTCGAGGCGTCGGTGAAGCCGTTGATGAAGTCGACGATGAGCAGCGCCGGGTGCTTGCCGAAGCCCATGCGGTTGGCAAAGCCCTTGCGGCGGTAGGCATCGTGGGATTGGCCGTTGTCCATGGGACGCTCCATCGAAGATGGTTTTACAAACGATAGCCGCTCGCCGAAGCCCGCGCAAATGGTGGGGATTGCACCGCCCGGGAAAACATGGACACTTCTTTTACGTGACGGACATCCCGTCCCGGCGGCGCGGCCCAGGCCTCGATGATGGTTCGTTGGCAGCGAAGGTTCGGCGCGCCGGGGCAAGTCGGCGGCATTTGCTGGAGAGAGCGCGATGAACGACGATCAGGATCCACGCAGATATGGCGGGCGCGGAGCCCGCGCCGAGATCGGCCCGCGTTATCAGCCGCGCTCGCTGCTCGAGTCCCGCGGTGGCGGCGGCAGCGGCCACAGCGGCGCTTACCTGCCGACCGGACGCCCGCCGGCCCAGGCCAAAGCGAGCGGCGGCGGCAAGAAGGACATTCTGTGCGCCTTCGGTATCGACGTGGACGCGGTGGCGGGCTGGCTCGGCTCCTACGGCGGCGAGGACTCGCCTTGCGACATCTCGCGCGGCATCTTCTCCGGCGAGATCGGCGCGCCGCGTCTGGTCAAGCTCTTCGACCGCTTCGGCATCAAGACGACGTGGTTCATCCCCGGCCACTCCATCGAGACCTTCCCCGAGCAGATGAAGCTGGTCGTCGATGCCGGCCACGAGATCGGCATGCACGGCTACAGCCACGAGAACCCCATCGCCATGACGCCCGAGCAGGAAGAGGCGGTGATGGACAAATGCATCGACCTGATCGAGCGCCTCTCCGGGCGGCGGCCGACCGGCTATGTCGCGCCGTGGTGGGAGTTCAGCCCGGTCACCAACGAGCTCTTGCTCAAGAAGGGCATCAAGTACGACCACAGCCTGATGAACAACGACTTCCATCCCTTCTATGTGCGCGTGGGCGACAGCTGGACGAAGATCGACTATTCGAAACGCGCCGATGAGTGGATGAAGCCGCTGGTGCGCGGCGAGGAGACCGACCTGATCGACATTCCGGGGAGCTGGTATCTCGACGACCTGCCGCCGATGATGTTCATCAAGGGCGCGCCCAACAGCTTCGGCTGGGTCAGCCCGCAACATGTCGAGCGGCTCTGGTGCGACCAGTTCGACTGGGTCTACCGCGAATACGACTACGCGACCTTCTGCATGACGATCCACCCGGACGTCTCGGGCCGGCCGCAGGTGCTGCTGATGCTGGAGCGCGTCTTCGAGCATATCAGCCGGCATGCGGGGGTGCGCTTCGTGACCTTCGACCAGATCGCCGATGACTTCCGCGAGCGCTTCCCGCGCGAAGGCGCGGCGCGGCCGGAGACCGTCTATACGAGCGTTTAGGCGCGCCAGGGTAAAGCGAAAGGCAGGTCAGCGATGTGCAGCCTCTGCGGCGTTTTGGGCGGCCGCGGCCACTGGACCGAGAGCACCAGCACGCCGGAGGCCTTCGCCAGCCGGCTCGATGCGACGAACCGCCGCCGCGAGCGCCAGACACGCACGGCAATCGCCAACCGTATCCTGAAGCATTACGGCCTCACTCTGAAGGACTGGGGCGGGTCGTCCTACATCCTCTCGACCAAGACCGGGCGGACGGTGATCGTCGACAATCTGAGCGAGATCTGGATTGCCGCGGAGGCGCTGACGCAGGGCGAATGCGATCCGCTCGACGAGGGGTTGCTGGCCGACCTCGGAACGGGCCGATGACGCAGTACGAGACGCTCATCCCGATCAACGTCATCACCGGCTTTCTGGGCTCGGGCAAGACGACCGTATTGTCGAAACTGCTGCGCGCACCCGACATGGGCGAGACCGCCGTCCTCATCAACGAGTTCGGCGAGGTCGGCCTCGACCACCAATTGATCGAGCATGCCGAGGAGAGCACGCTGTTGCTCGAGAATGGCTGCCTCTGCTGTGCCATCCGGGACGACTTGAAGACCTCGCTGCGCAACCTCTTTTCGCGCTGCGCGCGGGGGGAGATCCCGCAATTCCGGCGCGTCGTGATCGAGACCTCGGGCCTCGCCGATCCGGTGCCGATCGCCTACACGATCATGGCCGAGCCCGTCCTCCAGTACCATTTCCGGCTCGGCAACATCGTCACGGTGGTCGATGCGGTAAACGGGATGGAGTCGCTGGCACGCTATCCCGAATCGGAAAAGCAGGCGGCGATCGCCGACCGCATCGTGCTCAGCAAGACCGATCTGTGCGAACCCGGCGACGAGGCGGCGCTGCGGGCAAAGCTGGCCGAGATCAACGGCGCCGCTCCCATCATCGATGCCGTCCGCACAGGGCTTAGTGGCCTCGACGCGGACACGCTGCTCGCCCACGACATCTACACGCCGGAGGGCAAGCGCGCGGCGATCGATGCCTGGCTCGGCGAACACGACGGGGGGCACGACGGCGGCTACGAAGATGCGCATGCCGCGCATACAAGCGATGTGTCGTCCTTCTGTCTCTGGTTCGACGACGCGCTCGATTGGACCGCCTTCGGCATCTGGATGACCATGCTGCTCAACCGGCACGGCGACCGTGTCCTGCGCATCAAGGGGATGCTGAACGTCGAAGGTGTCGCCGACCCGGTGCTGATCAACGGCGTGCAGCACGTCGTGCATCCGCCGACGCATATGACCGGCTGGCCCGACGCCGACCGCCGCTCGCGCATCGTCTTCATCACGCGCGGGATTTCCCGGGAGCGCATCGAGGCATCGCTCGCGGCTTTCAACGCGCTGGCGAATCCGGCGCAGAGCGGGCGCGCGGGCGTGGCGGCCGAGTAAAACCGGACGCTGGACCTAGCGCGTGGAGCGGCGCGAGCTGTCGACGCTTTGCGGTGCGCGGCGGGGGCGCCAGCCGACGCGGAAGGACCGCACCATGCGGTGCAGCAAGTAGAAGCCGATCGCCAAAATCACAAGCAGAACAATGGCTAGGAGCTTCCGGCCAAAGCTTGCGTCGATGATCGAGCCGGTTCTGATGAGATGTGCGCCGAGCATCTCGATCACCTGAAGTATTCCACCCGCGCATAATATGAGCGCTACCAGAATGGCGATCTGCACCGTGTCGTAGACCAGCGCCTCGGCGTCGAGCTCCTTCACGTTGCGGAAGACGTGCTGGCGATAGGACGCCCAATGGGAGATCGCATAGGCGACGACGCCGACGAAAGCGGCGAACCAGAAAATGATTGTCGAGGCAGCGAGTCCGCGAATGCTCTCGCTGACCAGCTTCTCGAACGGCTGATAGAAATAGAGGAAGATCAGCAAGATGATTATGCCGACCAGCACCATTCCGTATCTGTATTGGCGCGAGCCGCCGCCGTCCTGGGCCATCACCGACGCCGCGTTGTTTCGATCATCCAGTCTCAGTACAGCATAGTCGCCCCGGCCGCAAAAGAGCGGAGGCCGCAAGGCGCGCGGCATCCCGCGTATATCAGCCTTGCCAGGACGTGTATTGACCACGCGTTGCGGGATGGGAATCATCGGGCGGATCACATACGATGGCCGCCGGATATCGGCGGGCACCAATAAAACACTGCTTCGAAGTTTTGGCAGCATCCGGCGCCGGATCGCCGGAGCCGGGCGACAGGTCTGAGGCGGCCCGGCCGGCCGGATGGGAGGGGTAAGGACGCGGCATGACTGGTCGCCTAGGCATCGATGTCGGGGGCACGTTCACCGATCTGCTGCTGTTCGACGAAGGCTCGGGCGCCTATCACCTCGTGAAGACGCCCTCGACGCCCGAGGACCAGTCGGTCGGCATCCTCGACGGCATCCGCCAGATCGTGGGCGAGGCGGGCGTCTCCCCGTCCGACATCGAGGCGATCCTCCACGGCACCACCGTCTCCACCAACATCGTGCTCGAACAGAAGGGTGCGAAGGTCGGCCTGCTGGTCACCGAGAATTTCGAGCAGGTGCTGCATCTGGCGCGCTCGCAGACACCGGGCCCGCTCGCCGGCTGGATCACCATGGAAAAGCCCGACCCGCTCGCCGATCTCGAGACGACGCGGGGCGTGCCCGAGCGCGTCAACGCGCGGGGCGACGTGGTCAAGCCGCTCGACGAGGGCCGGGCGCGAACGGCCATTAGCGAGCTGATTGCGGCCGGAGTGGAGTCGATCACGGTCTCCCTCCTCCACGCTTACGCCAATCCGAGCCACGAGCAGCGCCTGAAGGAGCTGATTGCCGAGGCCGACGAGCGAGGCCGACGAGGATCTGCCGGTCTCGCTCTCGTCCGAGATCCTGCCCGAGTTCCGGGAATACGAGCGCACGCTCGTCGCCGTGATGAACGCCTATGTGCGGCCGCGCATGCGGAGCTACCTCTCGAGCTTCCAGGACAAGCTGCGGGGCATCGATTTCGCGCCCGCGGTCAACATCATCCGCTCCGACGGCGGCGTGATGAGCGTGGAGCGCGCCTCCGACTTCCCGGTGCATACGATGCTGTCCGGGCCGGCGGGCGGCGTCTCGGGCGCCGCGTTCGTCGCGGGACTCGCCGGTCATCCGAACGCGCTCGGCTTCGACATGGGCGGGACCTCGACCGACGTCTCGCTCATCCGCGACGGCGAGCCGATGATCTCGCGCCAGACCGAGCTCGGCCATTATCCGATCAAGGTGCCCTCGGTGGAGGTGCACAGCGTCGGCGCGGGCGGCGGCTCGATCGCCCATGTGCCGATGACGGGCGCCCTGCGGGTGGGTCCGGAAAGCGCCGGCGCCGATCCGGGTCCCGCCTGCTATGGACGCGGCGGAACGGAACCCACCGTGACCGACGCCAATGTCGTACTGGGGCATCTGCCGCCGAGCCTCCTCGGCGGGGCGATGGCGCTCGATACCAATGCGGCGGAGGAAGCGGTCGGGCGGATCGCCGGCGCGTTGGGGCTCGGGCTCCATCAGGCGGCGCAGGGCATCATCGACATCGTCAACGAGAATATGTTCGGGGCGCTGCGGCTGGTGACGGTGCAGAAGGGGCTCGATCCGCGCGACTTCGCGCTCGTCGCCTTCGGCGGCGCGGGCCCGCTGCACGGCAATGCGATCGGTACGCTCGCGGGCTGCTTCACCGTCATCGTGCCGCCGACGCCGGGCGTGCTCTCCGCGCTCGGATTTCTCTATTCGGACATCAAGAACGAGTTCGCGCAGACCTTCATCCGCAACCTCGACGAGGTGCAACCGAACGCCGTCACCGACATCCTCGGCCGGCTCGGCGGCGAGGCGAAATCGTGGCTCGAGGCCGAAGGGATCGAAGCCGGCAAGCAGGATCTGCGCTACCAGGCCGATGTGCGGTATTTCCGTCAGGGCTACGAATTCGCGCTCGATGTGAGCCCCGAGGCGTTGATGAACGGGGGATTGCGCGATCTTGAGGACCGCTTCGGTGCAGCGCATGAACGGCAATACGGGTTCCGGCTGACCGCGCCCGTCGAGCTCGTGAACCTGCGCGCCATCGGCACGGGGCGCGTCACCAAGATGGCCTATCCCAAGGTCGAGCGCGGCGGCGCGGATCCCTCCGAGGCTCTGGCGGACGAGCACCGGGTCTATTTCGACGGCGATTTCGTCGCCTCGAAGATCTACGATCGCGCCCGCCTTCAGGCCGGCAACAAGGTGCGCGGCCCCGCCGTCATCATGCAGACCGATTCGACGACCGTGATCCATCCGGGCCATGTCGGCGAGGTGGACGAATACCTGAATATCCTTATCCTTCCAGAGGGTGCGGGGGGTTAGCGCCCGCCCGCGTAATCGGAGACAGACGCCGCCTATGGCCGATCCCAATCAGCGTTCGCGACCCGGATCGCTCGACGACCTGCTCAAGGCGAACAAGGAGCAGTTCGACCGCGTTTTCGCGGGCCAGATGCGCGACTGGGGCGTGACGCGCGCCGAGCGCCCGCAGATCGGCACGCAGGAGACCGCCGAGGCTAAGCATGCCGCCGGTGCGGAAGCCGCGGCGGCGGATATCAAGGCATATCTCACCGAACGCTTCGGTCCGGACTGGAGCTCCGAGCTGGTCGACAAGAAGGTGACGAACGGCACCATGACGGCGCTATGTCGTCTCAAGGTGAACGGCACGTCGTCGATGCATTTCGGCTCCGCCCCGGTTGCGGGCGACGAGGCGGCCGCACTCGACGCAGCGACGGATGAGGCGCTCAGGAAATGCGCGGCCGAACTGTTGGGGGGCGGAAACAAGGCTGCGCCTGCCACGGCCCTGGCGGTCGAGGCCCCTGCCCGCGCTGAAGTCGCCCAACCCAGGCCACGCAGGGGCGGACGCCTCGATACGATCACGCTCGATCTGATCGAGAACGCGCTGCGCAATGCCCGGCACGAGATGGATGCGGTGCTGTTCCGCTCGGCGATGTCGCCGGTGATCCGCGAACAGCATGACGAGTTCCCGATGATCACCGACGCCAGGGGCCGGATGATTGTGGGGCAGTTCGGCTCATACGTGACGGAGATGCTGCGCGAGCAACGCTTCGAGCTTTATCCGGGCGACGTCATCCTGCAGAGCGATCCCTACAAATGCGGCGGCGCGATCAGCCATATCAATGACTGGATGGTGCTGATCCCGATCTTCTTCGAGGACGAGCTGGTCGGCTTCAGCTCGATGTTCGGGCACATGATGGATGTCGGCGGGTCGGTGCCGGGCAGCATGCCGACGGCCGCGACGTCGATCTTCGGCGAGGGCCTGCGCATCCCGCCGGTGAAGATCTACGAGAAGGGCGTGGCGAACCAGGCCGTGCTCGACGTGTTGATGAACAACACGCGCACGCCGGAGATGAACCACAGCGATCTGATGGCGATCATCGCCGGCAGCCGCGCCGGGGAGACGCGGGTGATGGAGATCTGCGCGCGCTTCGGCAAGGACGTTTACAAGCGCGCCTGCGATGCCTTGCTCGAACGCACCGAAAAGGCGATGCGCCAGCTGATCGTCCAGAACCTGCCGGAGGAGCCGCAGAGCTTCGAGGATTATGTCGACGACGACGGGCTCGGCAATGGGCCGTTCAAGATGAAGCTCACCGTCTGGCGCGAGGGCGAGCATGCCTATTTCGATTGGACCGGGACGTCGCCGCAGGCGCCGGGGCCGATCAACTTCTATCTCCACGAAGGCATGTTCAAGATGTTCATCGGGGTCTACATGATCATGGTCTTCGACCCCCAGATCCTCTTCAACGACGGCTTCTACGACCTCATCCACGTGACCATGCCGAAGGGCTCGCTGCTGCATCCGGAGTTCCCGGCGGCGCTCGGCTGCCGGACGCATGCGCTGTCGCGCCAGTTCGACGTGCTGGGCGGGGCGCTCTCGAAGAACGCGCCGGAAATGGCTACCGCGGCGGGCTACGGCTCGAGCCCGCATTTCCTTTATTCCGGAACCGACGCCAAGGGCCGGCCGTTCCAGCTCATGGAAATCCTTTACGGCGGCATTCCGGGCCGGCCGGTGGGCGACGGCATGGACGGCCATTCCTGGTGGCCGCTCTTTGAGAACATCCCGACCGAGTATCTGGAAAGCTACTACCCGATGCTGATCGAGAGCTATGCCAGCATCGCCGACACGGGCGGGCCCGGAAAGCACCGCGGCGGCAACGGGGTGGAGAAGGTCTACCTGCTGCTCGAAGAGGGCGAGGTCTCGATCCACGACGACCGGCACGCGAGCCAGCCCTGGGGCATCCTGGGTGGCAAGCCAGGCGCGGTTTCGAGCAAGCTGCTGATCCGCGAGGACGGAACGCGCGAGGAGCTGCCCTCGAAGATCGACAACGTGAAGGTGAGGAACGGCGACCGCATCGTCTTCCGCACCGCGGGCGGTGGCGGCTGGGGCGACCCGCTGGAGCGCGATCCGCGCCGGGTGCGCAACGACGTTGCGCGCAAGCTCATGACGGCGGCCGCGGCGCGCGAGCAATATGGCGTGGTGCTCAGCGGCGACGGCTTCGAGCTCGACGAACGGGCGACGGCGGAGTTGCGCGAGGGGTTCCGCGCGGCGCGCGGCGCCCTGCCGGTCTTCGATTTCGGTGAACAGCCCGGCAGCGGCAATGGTGCCGCCGGGCAGAGTGTGAACGCAAGCTAGGCGGCCGCCGCGCCGGGACGGGAGGGCAAACCTCCCGCGAAGGCCTGGCGGAAACAGGACGGAAGAAGGGGGACGGCAGCATGGCCGAGAACATCATCATTGGCATTGTTCTCGCGATCATCGTCATCGCGATCATCTACATCCTGTCGATTTGGATCTACAAACGCGCGCCCGCGAATATGGGCTTCATCCGGACCGGCTTCCTCGGCACCAAGGTGTGCCTGGGACGGGGCGCCATCGTCCTGCCGGTCTTCCACGAGGTCACCTGGGTCTCGCTGGAAACCATCAAGCTGATCGTCAGCCGCTCGCGCGAACAGGCGATCCTGACCGCCGACAAGATCCGCATCGACGTGACGGCTGAGCTCTACACCCATGTCGGGCGCACGATCGACGATCTGCTGACGGCAAGCCGCAGTTTGGGCGACAAGACCTTCGATGCCGACAAGGTGCGCAACCTGCTCGAAGCCAAGGTGGTGAGCGCGCTGCGCAGCTATGCCGCCACCAAGTCGCTGAGCGAACTGCACGAGAACCGCGACGCGCTGGCCGAGGCGATCAAGACGAATGCGATGGAGAGCTTCGCCGCCAACGGCCTGACGCTGGAGGAAGTCACCATCGTCGCGCTGGAGCAGACCGGCAAGGAACACTTGAAGGTCGACAACGTATTCGACGCCGAGGGTCTCAAGATCATCACCGAGATCACCAGCGACGCCCGGCGCAAGGTCCACGACACCGAAAAGCGCACCACCGTGGCGATCCGCCAGAAGGACCTCGACACCCAGCTCGAGCTGTTGGAGATCGAGAAGCAGGAGGCCTATGCGCGGGCCAATCAGGACAAGTCGGTCTCGAACGAAGAAGCGCTGCAGATGCGCGAGAAGCAGGTCTTCATCCTGAACCAGCGCATGGCGGTGGAGGAAAAGGAGATCGAGAACGAGGTGACGCTGGAGCGCATGCGCACCGACCGCGAGGTCGCCGTCACCGAGGAAGCGAAGAAGCGCGAGGCGACGGAGATCAGGAAGGCGCTGGCGCTGGAGCAGGAGCGCCGCGACAAGGAAATCGCCATCATCCAGAAGACCAAGGAAGAGGAGCTGGCCGAGATCGACCGTGGCCTCGCCCGCGAGCAGGCGGAGAAAGACAAGCAGATCAAGCTGATCGCCAAGGAGGTCGACCGCCAAAAGGCCGAGATCGAGCGCGTGACCAAAGTGAGCGCCGAGGAAGAGGCCGCCCGCATCGAACGCCACAAGGCGGCGGAAGCGGCGTCGCTGGCAACCCGGCAACAGAGCCTGGAAACCAAGCTGTCGCTGCTCGACATGGACAAGGCCGAGGCCTTCGCCGCAGCAAACCAGGAGCTCGAGGTTTCCAACGAGAAGGCGCGCGCGCTCAGTGCGACGCAGCGCTACATCCTGGAACAACGCTGGGAGGTGCAGCAGGAGGAGATCGCCAAGGCGCGCTCCTTCGAGACCGCGCAGATCGAGAAGGACGCGGCGGTCATCGGCGAGAGCACCAAGCGCGAGGCAGCGGAAATCCAGCGCGAGCTGGCGCTCGAAATGGAAGAGCGGCAACGCGAGATCGTCCTCATCGGCAAGGAGCAGGAGCGCGAGCGCGCCGACATCCAGCGCTTCCTCGCCCGCGAGCGCGAGGAGCGCGACCGCCAGATCGCCCTGGAGGAAAAGACCCGCGAGCTCGAAGCGGCCGAAGCGCAGCGCCTGGCGACGACGGCGGAGAAGCGCAAGGCCGAGCACATCGCGGATTCGGTGCAATACCTCGCCGATGCCGAGCGCGACAAGGAGATCGAGCGCATCGCCGCGCAGAAGATCGCCGAGGCCCAGCGCATCGCCGAGGAGGCCAAGGCACAGGTCAGCAAGATGCACATGGTCATGCAGTCCGAGGCGCGGATGGAATCGGCCTCGAAGGAAGCCGAGGCCACGCTTACCAGGGCCAAGGCGACGAGCGACGCCCAGAAGATCACCGCCGAGGGCATCGAGCGCGAAGCCGGCGCCCGCGGCCGCGCCGAGGCGGAGATCGAAGGCCTCAAGGTCCGCAATACCGAGGAGATGCTGAAGGCCGAAGCTTCGGGCCTCGAGGCCAAGGCCGGCGCGCTGCGCAAGTACAACGAGGCGGCAACGTTCCTGGAGCTGGCCAAGCTCTTCATCGAGGCCGAGCGCGACGTGCATATCGACCAGGCCAAGGCCATGGGCAACGCGCTCGAAGGCGCGCAGATCCGCATGTACGGCAATGGCGACGGCACGATGGACACGATCCGCGGCCTCTTCAATTCGGGCTTCGGGCTCGGCGAGGCGATGGAGGGGCTGGCGCAGTCGTTGCCCGACGGCGTGCGCGACCGCTTTAATGCCAACGGTTTGCGCGGTCTCTTCGGCCGACCGCAGGGTACCGGCGGCTTGCGTCAGACCGTCGACCAGCTCTCGGTTCTGGTCGACCGGGCGCTGCCCAACGCCGATGCGCGGGACATCCCGCTCGGCCAGGCCGTCGATACGCTGGAAACCGAGGCCGGCAGCGACGAGGCGATGGGCCGCGCCGTTGCCATGCTGCGCGAGCTGGCGCGCCGCGGCGGCTTCGACGACGTGACCTTCGAGCGGGTGTGGACGCTGCTGCGGACGCTCACCGCCTCGAACGACTAGGGTCGGACCCGCGGGCCCGCGACGATGGCCGAGTACGACGTCGTCCTGCAGAACGTCGACAAGACGTTTCCTGGCGGGGTGCGCGCGGTCATCGACTTCAATGCCGAGATCGAGCGCGGCGCCTTCGTCGCCATGCTGGGGCCGTCGGGCTGCGGCAAGACGACGACGCTGCGCATGATCGGTGGGCTGGAAGAGGTAACCACGGGCAAGATTTTCATCTCCGGCAAGGATGTGACCGATCTGCCGCCCTCGCACCGCGACACCTCGATGATGTTCCAGAGCTTCGCGCTCTTCCCTCACCGCACGGTCACCCAGAACGTCGAGTTCAGCCTGAAGATGCAGGGCGTGCCCAAGGAGGTGCGCGACGAGCGGGTGGCCAAGATGGTCGAGATGGTGAGCCTGACGCAGCTCGCCGACCGGCGGCCGCACGACCTTTCCGGCGGCCAGCAGCAGCGCGTGGCGCTCGCCCGCGCGCTGATCAGCGAGCCGACGGTCCTCCTGCTCGACGAGCCGCTGGGCGCGCTCGACTACAACCTTCGCCAGTCGATGATCGTGGAGCTGAAGAAGATCCAGCGCGATCTCGGCATCACCTTCATCATGGTCACGCACAGCCAGGAAGAGGCGATGTCGATGGCCGACCAGGTGATCGTGATGAGCGATGCCCTCATCCAGCAGACCGGCACCTCGCGCGAGATCTACGAGGCGCCGCGCACCCAGTTCGTCGCCTCCTTCATCGGCAACAACAACCTGTTCAAGGGCACGATCAAATCGCGCAGCGGCTCGATGGTGTTCGTCGAAGTGGCCGACCAGACCTTCTATGTGCGCGTGCCCGATTACGTGAAGCGCGTCCAGGTCGGCCGCGAGGCGCATTTCTCGGTGCGCGCCGACGTCATGCATACGGGCGAGCATCCGGAGATGGCCAACCG
>JARRKQ010000133.1:0-8300 GCA_037387885.1 Alphaproteobacteria bacterium
GATGATCCCGGCGACCAAGCCCGAAGAGCTCGACCAGAAGGTCCGCGATCTCGTCATGCTGCAAGGCTTGCAGGGCTTCCTGCTCTCGGGCGGCTCGAACCGCCGCAACGAGATCCGCTACGAGCCCTTCTATCCGGTGATCGAGGGCCTGAAGCGCGACTTCCCCGAGATGCGCATCGCCATCCACACCGCGCTCACCGACGCGGCCGGCGCGCGGCGTATGGCGAGCGCCGGCGTCGACACGGCGATGATGGACGTGATCGGCGCCGAAGAAACCATTCGCGACGTCTATCACCTCGACCGCCCGGTCGAGGATTTCGAGGCGACGTTGCAAGCGCTTTGCGAAACCGAGATGGAGATCGTCCCGCACATCGTGATCGGCCTGCATTACGGGCGCATCCTCGGCGAGCCGCGCGCGCTTCAGATGGTGGCGAACGCGGACGTGCAGGCGCTGGTGCTGGTGGTGATCATGCCGTTCTACGCGCGGCCCGGCAGCTTCGTAACGCCCGCGACGGCGGATGTCGGCGAGGTGTTTCTTCAAGCGCGGCGGGCGCTTGCCGATAAGCAGGTGCTGCTCGGCTGCGCCCGGCCGCCGGGGATGCACAAGCGCGTCACCGACGCCTATGCAGTGATGGCCGGCCTCGACGGCATCGCCTTTCCCGCCGACGGCATCAAGGCGGTGGCCGATGCGGTCGGCCGGCCGGCGCGCCAGGAGCATGCCTGCTGTTCGATCCGGCTCGGCGGCGCCGACATCGCCAAGCTGCCCTCGCCCTGCGCGGCCTAAAGACGCATGCGCGCGTATCCGGACATTCTTGTGATCGGCCTCGGCCCAGCGGGAGCCTGCGCGGCGTATGAGGCGGCCGAAGCGGGCGCCACCGTGCTCGCCGTCGACAAGCGATCACGCGCCGGGCTCGGCCAGGAGGTGCCGGCGCTCGATCCCGTCGCCCGCCAGCGCATCCACGCCATGATCACCAAGGTCGAGGACGACGCCCCCGACCTCAAGGACCGCTTCCCCGGCCACATCATCGACCGCGAGGCCTTCGATGCGGCCCTGGTCGACCGTGCGGGCGCCGCGGGCGCCGACTGCCGCTTCGGCGTCGCGCTTGAGACGATTGCGGCGACGGGCGTGGTCACCCTCGCCGGCGGTGTCATGCTCACGCCGCGCGCCATCATCGGCGCCGACGGGCCGCACTCGCCGACCGGCAAGGCGATCGGCCGGCGTAACACCGATTTCGTCGAGACGCGCCAGATCACCGTGCCGCTGCGCGAACCGCATGAGGCGACCGACATCTTCCTCGCCGCCGAGATCGAGGGCGGCTACGGATGGCTCTTTCCCAAGCGCGAGGTCGCCAATCTCGGCGTCGGCGTGGTGCCGGCGGCCAAGGCGCGCCTGAAGCCACTGCTCGAGGCACTGCGCGCCGCTCTCATTGAGGAGGGCCGCATCGGCGAAGAGATTCTCGGCCATACCGGCGGCGCCATTCCCGTCGGCGGCATGCTCGATCCGGTGAGCACGCTCAACACCGTGCCGGTGCTGCTCGCGGGCGATGCGGCCGGGCTCACCAATCCGGTCACCGGGGCGGGGATCAGCGCCGCCGTCGCCTCGGGCGCGATGGCGGGGCAAGCGGCGGCTGATTGGCTCGCGGGCGACGAAGACGCGCTCGACGATTATGCCGATGACCTCGCCGACCTTTTCAAACCCGCGCTCGACCGGGCGCTCAGGCGTCGGCGCGAGATCCTCGACAGCTATGCCAGCGGACAAGCACCGAGCCGCGCGGCGCTGCGGCGCGGCTGGATCGCCTATCCCGAATACTGGGCCGCATGAACGCGAAGCCAAACGCAACACCGATGAACGAAAGAGACCGGCCATGACCTGTCTGAAACCCGAAAGCGCCGCACCGCGCGCAACCCACCCGGACGGGCTCGACGTCAACACGGCCGAGGTCATGCAGCCGCGCGCGCCTGGGGTGACGCCCAAGGACATGCGCAACGGCGCCCGGGTCAAGGCCAACAACCGTGCGCCCGAGGGCGTCTATCTGCCCAACCGCAACATCCTCGCCCCGCATATGCGCTCGCCCGACTACGTGCAGCTTTCGACCGCGGCGGCGATCACGCTGGGGATCATGCCGGGCAAGATGCACCGCTGCGCCTGCACACGCTGCCTCAATCTGCTCCTCACCTATCCCGAGGGCTGCCGGGCCAACTGCGCCTATTGCGGCCTCGCGCGCCACCGCGAGAAGGACCGCGACTACGCCGACCGCAACTTCATCCGCGTCGACTGGCCGGCGGTGCCAATGGAGCGCATCGTCGAGATCGTCGCGGCCGACGGCGAGGCGACGCCCTTCCACCGCATGTGCATCTCGATGATCACCCATCCGCGTTCCGACGACGACACGGTCTCGGTGCTGAAGACCTGGACGGCGAAGATCGATCCCGACGCCCTGCCCGTCTCGATCCTCTCCAACCCGACGACCATGACGCGCGGCGACGTGCAGGTGCTTAAGGACCTCGGCGCCGACATCTTCACCGTGGCGCTCGACGCGGCGACGCCGGAGATCTTCGACCGCACCCGCGGCAAGGGCGTCGACTCGCCCCATCGCTGGGACAAGTACTGGGAGATCATGATGCATGCGCGCGACATCTTCGGGCCGCAGAAGTTCGGCGCGCATATCATCGTCGGCATGGGCGAGACCGAGCACGACATCCTCACCTTGGTGCAGCGCCTCGTCGATCTCGGCGGGCACAGCCACATGTTCTGTTTCTATCCCGAGCAGGGCTCGCTGATGGACCACCTGCCGGCGACGCCGCGCGACCAGTGGCGCCGTGTCCAGCTCGCGCGCTACCTCATCGACTACTGCGATGCGCGGGTCGACCACATGCGCTTCGACGAGCTCGGCCGCATCAGCGATTTCGGCCTGCCGCAAGCCGAGCTCGACGCGATCATCGACAGCGGCATCGCCTTCCGCACCTCCGGCTGCCCCGGCAAGGTCCAAGACGATATTTCCGCCTGCGACCGGCCGTACGGCGATTCGCCGCCGAGCAACATCGCAAGCTACCCCTTCCAGCCCAACCGCACGGATCTGCGCAAGATCCGCCGCCAGCTGGGCAAAACCGCGAGCCCAGACCAGCGAGCCAAGCCATGACCAGACCGTTCCGCGTGATCGACACCGGGCTGCGCGCAGCCCGCGAGAACATTGCCTTCGACGAGGCGCTGATCGAGGCGCACAAGGAAGGCGCGATCCCCGACACGATCCGCTTCCTGCAGTTTCACCCCAGCGCGCTCGTCGGCCGTCACCAGGCGATCGGCCGCGAGATCAACGTCGCGAATTGCAAGGCGAACGGCATCGCCATCGGCCGGCGCATCACCGGCGGCGGCACGCTCTATCTCGACGAGGGCCAGATCGGCTGGGAGTTGGTGTTCGGCCGCAATTCGCTCGGCACCGGCGATCTGGGCGCGCTCACGCAGAAGATCTGCGAATCCGCCGCGGCGGGGCTCAGCAGCCTCGGCATCGACGCGCGCTTCCGCCCGCGCAGCGACATCGAGGTCGAAGGCCAGAAGCTCTGCGGCACCGGCGGCTTCTTCGACGGCGACACGCTGTTCTTCCAGGGCACGCTCTTGATCGACTTCGATCCGGCGAAGATGGTCGCGGCGCTCAAGCTGCCCGCCCCGCCGCCTGTCCCTGAAGGCGAAGCGCCGCCGAAGCCGCGCATGACGACGCTGCGCGCGCTGCTCGGCGACAAGACGCCCGACTTGCCCGCGATCCAGGAGGCGATCCTGAAAGGCCTCGCAGACGGGCTCGACATCGCGCCCGAGCGCGGCGAGATCACCGCCGACGAGGAGTTTCGCACCATCCGGCTCTACGGCGACGAGATCGGCACCGACGAATTCGTCTATGAGATCGACGCGCCGGAAGCCGGCGACGGCGTTCACGCCGCCACCGAGGCGACGCCGGGCGGCACCGTCTCGGCGTATCTCCGGCTCGAAGGCCCGCAGGAAAGCCGGATCCGCGAAGTGCTGATCAGCGGCGACTTTTTCGTCACGCCGCCGCGCGTGATCTACGATCTCGAAGCGTCCTTGCGCGGGGTGAACGTGGCCGAATTGGGACCCGCCATCGACAGCTACTTCTCGGGCGCCGAAGTCGGCATTCTCACGGTGCCGCCGGCGAGTTTCCGCAGCGTCATCGAGAAGGCCGCGGCCGCGCCCTAGCGGCGGTCCGGGTATCCCCTCATGTCGACGCCGCCGCTCCGGCCGCTCATCGTCATCCAGCACACCGAGAGCGAGTTTCTCGGCCTGATGGAGGACCATTTCGAGGGGCGCCGTATTCGCTTCAATTACCTGCGTCCTTTCACCGGAGAGGTCAGCATCCCCAATTCGGTCGGCCAGAGCGGCGGGCTGATCTTGCTCGGCGGCGGCCCATGGGGCAGCGCGGGGGGAAGTGCCGGTAGGCGCGATCTGCCGACGCTTGACGACGAGGAGGTGCTGATCGGCCGCTATCTGCGCCAGGGCCTGCCGGTGATCGGCATCGGTCTCGGCGCGCAGATCCTGTGCCGCGCCGTCGGCGGGTCGTCGGAGCCGGCGGATCTCGATTTCGCGGTCGGCGAGGCGCGGCGCGTGACGGACGGCGCGCTCAACGGCTTTCTGCCCGAGCGCTATCCGCTGGCCATCTACATGCGCGACCGGCCGGTCCTACCGCGCGAGGCCGAGACGCTCGCCGTCGACTGGGAGGGCCGGCCGGCGCTGTTCCAATACGGCGAGAACTGCTTCGGCTTCACCGGCCATCCCGGCGCCAAGCTCGCCATGATCGAGGATTTGATCATGGAGTTCGACGAGGCGCCCGAAGACCCCGCCCCCGGCCTCGCCGCCCTGCGCGAAGCCCAGGACAAGATCGCCGACAGCCTGGTCCTGATCATGACCGGTCTGATCCAGATGACGGGCCTGATGGCCAACTCCGAGGTCCTGTCCCAGCGCGAGTGAGCGTGCGGCCCCCTGGTGCGATTCGCCGCAGCGTTGAATCATTGCTTTATATAACACATATTTCTAATATATAGAATGTGACGCCAGGATCGGTCGAATTCCCCGTACTGTCGCGACACGAAAGAACAAGACCTAATCGAGGAAGCCCGGGACCCTATGGCCGAAAAGCTCGTTATCATCATGGCCAACACCGACCCCCGCAACGGGGAGGAGTTGGGCGCGCCGATCTTCCAGGCCTCCGTCGCCGCGGCCATGGACTACGAGGTCGAGGTGATCTGCACGGCAACCGCCGGCCGCCTGATGAAAAAGGGCGAGGCGGAGAAGCTGGTGGTCAAGGAAGGCTCGCCCAAGACGGTCTACGACTTCATCAAGGACGCCCACGAGGCCGGGGTGAAGTTCTTCAGCTGCTCGCCCAATCTCGATCTCTTCGACATGACGCCGGACGACCTGATCCCCGAATGCGAGGGCATGGTGGGTGGCGCCTATCTGATCGAGCAGGTGATGGAAGACGACGACACCCGGGTCTTGACCTACTAAGCCGACAACAGGCGGATACGCGATGAGCGAAGCGCACGGCACCCGCGTACAGGAATTCATCGGCGACCCGGTCTCCGAGGCGCCGGTGGTCTCGCGCGACGAGCTGGAAGAGGTCTTCGACGATATCCAGTCCGATCTGCGCTACGACTTCGAGCTCAACGGCTGCCTCAACTGCGGCATCTGCACCGCGACCTGCCCGGCCGCGCATTACTACGATTTCAGCCCGCGCGAGATCGTCCAGCTGCTCTGGACCGAGAATCTCGAGGGCATCTACGACGCGATGCAGGAAAAGATCTGGGCCTGCGCCCAGTGCTACACCTGCGCCGCGCGCTGCCCGTTCGGCAACTCGCCGGGCGGTCTCGTCATGCTGATGCGCGAGGCCGCGATCAAGCACGGCATGACCTCGGCCAAGGACGTGCTGCGGCCGTTCAGCCGAGTGATGCTGAAGCTGGTCTCCACGGGCAACCAGCTCTCGCCCGACATGATCACCGCCGAGCACTTCCCCGATTGGGGTCCCAACGTCACCAAGATCAAGGCGCCGCTCGACACGCTGCGCAAGGCGATCCCGATGCCCACGCTCAACACCACCAAGACGGCGTGGGAGGTGAACCTGAAGACCTCGGTCGAGCTCTACACGATCTGGGAAGAGACCGGCGTGCTCGACCAGCTCGAGACCATCGACGAGAACCTCTTCGACGTGATCACCGACTTCATGGACGAGAAACGCGACGACTGGGAAGACTTCCTGGACGAGCAGGACGATGAGGACGACGACGATTGAGCGCTCGCGCGGGACGACGCGCGTAAGCCAGCT
Source organism: Alphaproteobacteria bacterium (assembly GCA_037387885.1). Lineage (GTDB taxonomy): Bacteria > Pseudomonadota > Alphaproteobacteria > JAPULJ01 > JAPULJ01 > DATKZM01. The sequence continues at coordinate 6,324 of JARRKQ010000133.1, forward strand.
AGGGAGATGAGCATGACCTCCAAGACCAGCGACAACGGCAAGAACGGCGGCGAGCACTTCACCGGCCACGGCGCCGAGTGGAAAGACGCGAAGCTCACCGCGCAGGATGCGGCGACCGCCACGAGCTGGGTCGAGCAGCACATCGACAAACGCTCGATGCTGACCAACAAGGACCGCGTCGAGGATGTCCGCGACGCCATGTGGCAGCTGGAGAAGGACGGCGAGATCGCCGTCCACCGCGTTGCCGACGACCACAAGCCGGTGATCGCCAAGACGCTCTACGGCTGGGACAAGAAGGTGCCGTCGACGCGGCTCTGGCACCACAAGTCCTGCGGCCAGTGCGGCAACATCCCCGGCTATCCGACCTCGCTGCTCTGGCTCATGAACAAGATGGGCTACGAGTATCTCGACGAGACCGACCAGACCTCGTGCACCGCGTGGAACTATCACGGCTCGGGCATCGGCAACCTTGAGAGCCTCGCCGCCGTCTTCCTGCGTAACTTCCACCAGGCCTATGTCGCCGGCCGCGCCCAGGGCCTGCCCGACGGCTACTACTATCCGCTGGTCCATTGCGGCACCTCCTTCGGCAACTACAAGGAAGTGCGGCACTACCTGCTCCATTCGGCCAAGCTGCGCGAGAAGGTGAAGGCGATCCTCGGCAAGCTCGGCCGCCTCGTCGACGGCAAGCTGCTGATCCCCGAGGAGGTCGTGCATTATTCGGAATGGCTGCACGTGGTGCGGGACGACATCGCCAACCATCAGGAGCTCGATTGCACCGACATACGCGCCACGGTGCACCCCGCCTGCCACGTCTACAAGATGGTCCCCGAGGACGCGATCTACGACGACGACGTGCTCGACGGCAACCGCGTCGCGGTCTCGACCAGCGTGCTGCAGGCGCTCGGCGCCCAGGTGATCGACTACCGCACCTGGTACGACTGCTGCGGCTTCGGCTTCCGCCACATCATCTCCGAGCGCGAGTTCACGCGCTCGTTTGCGATCGACCGCAAGGTCCGCGTCGCCGTGGAAGAGGCGAATGCCGACGTGATGATCGGCCACGACACCGGCTGCGTCACCACGCTCGACAAGAACCAGTGGATCAGCAAGGCGATGGGCGACGAGGTCTCGCTGCCAATCCTCGCCGATGCGCAGTTCGCGGCCCTCGTCTGCGGCGCGCATCCCTTCAAGATCGTGCAGTCGCATTGGCACGCCTCGCCGACCGAGCGGCTGATGGAGAAGCTCGGCATCGACTGGGAAGCCAAGAAGGCCGAGTTCGAAGCGTATCTGAAGGAGGTCGAGGCCGGCCGGCCCGAGCACCTCTACGACCCGCGTCTCGCGATCACCTCCGGGCCGGGCTTCAAACCCATACCCAAGCAGACCTGACCAAACAAACATGACCAAGCCATCATGACCAAACCCATTCTCATCGTCGGCGGCGGTCCCGCCGGTCTCGCCGCGGCGCAGTCCCTCGCCGAGATAGGCCGCAAGAGCGTGCTCGTGGAAAAGGAGGAGCGGCTCGGCGGCGCGCCGATCCTCTCCGGCTACGCCAAGCTCGTGCCGACGGGGGAATGGGCGAAGGACGCGATCGGCGGCATGGTCACGCGGGTCGAGAAGGCCAAGGAGGTCGAGGTCCACAAGGGCGTAACCGTCAAGGATTTCGCGGGCGAGCCCGGCGCCTTCACCGCCACGCTCTCCGACGGCAAGAGCGTCGAGGCCGAGGCGGTGGTGCTGGCCACAGGCTTCACCCATTTCGATTCGATCAACAAGCCCGAATGGGGCTTCGGCACGTTTCCCGACGTCGTCACCACCACCCAGGTCGAGCAGATGATCTCCTCGGGCCAGGGCGTGCGCTGCCCCTCGGACGACCGCAAGCCCAAGCGCGTGGCGATCCTGCTTTGCGTCGGCTCGCGCGATCGCCAGATCGGCCGCGAGTGGTGCTCCAAGGTCTGCTGCACCGTGTCGTCGAACCTGGCGATG
>JARRKQ010000134.1:0-7422 GCA_037387885.1 Alphaproteobacteria bacterium
GTTTCAGAGCAGTAACGAGCCGCCTCGTTTGTCGTTATCGAGGTCTGTCAGGGACGTTCGTGTAGGCCCCAGTCCCTTTTTGCCCCTCTCTTGGATCCCACGTGTTTCAGTCTTTACCCGTCGCTATCCCTCACCCAGAAAACGGTGCGGCAGGAGCGGTTCTTGATCATCTGACAGCGGACGCTCGCGACCTCGACCATCTTGCTGGCCCAGCGCGGCTCGCAGCGGCCGTTCCGACGCACGTAGTTGTAGCCCTTGAGGCCCAGATAGCGGCAGTCGGCCTCGGCGTGGTGCGTCATCACCGGCTGCACCGGCACCGTGTCCGCGAGCGTGAAGACGCAGCGGTCGGTGTAGAGGTCGCGCTCCATGCATTTGCGGCCGCCGTAGCTGTCCGGCAGGATCGCCGGCATCTGCTCATCGACGATCCGGGTGACCCGCGCCAGCGCCGCCTTGTCGCGCATCGCCGGAATACCCTTCAGGAAGGCCGAGAAGGCGCCGTACTGGAACACGGCCTCGCAGATCGTGTTGGCCTTGAAGTCGTCCCGGCGCGAACGCCAGACCGCCGTCCAGATCCGCTTGACGATGCTGTCATCCGATTCGCTGCGCGCCTCGTGATAGGCTAGCTGGATGAGGCACCAGCGCTCGCGCGCCGGCTTCACCTTGCGGGTGAACTTCACTGGCTTGACCTTCACCGTCTTGAAGTTTGCCGCGGTCAGCCCGTACCGCTCATGGATGGTCAGGTTCGCCTGCGGCCGGACGACGCTGGCCTTCGCCGGCCCACGTGACGTCCAGAGATGCATGGCAAAAAACATGGTGCCCAGCGCCAGGAACAATACGCCCAGACGCGCGAGCCCTGCGTAATCGATCCCCGTCGGTGCTTGACAGAAGCGGCCCCGTTCATCCCGCCAACAATGATTGGCGTCCAACCAGACGCGCGATCGAGGTGCAAACACCTTTCGAATGCGGTTGGTCATGGCATGCTCCTTTCAAGTAAAAATTAATCAATGAGTAAGGTTAATAACATGTAAAGACTTTCCTAATATTTGGTAACAACGAGTCAAATGTCAAATTAATTTGTTTTTAATTTTAGTTAATTTTTATTAATGATTTAGATACTTGGTTTATTTGTTTCTTCTCAAGCATTTCCCTACCCCACTCCGACGAGCGCCGGCGCGGCCTCGGTGCGCGGTTTGGTCCGGCGGTCCCGATGGTGGTTAATTTCGGCGCGCTGGCGCGGCCGGATCGGCGCAGGTATGGTTTATGGAATCGGCGATTCTGTTAAGGAATGGGCGGCATGCAGGGATGGCGCGGGACGGTGGAAGACTGGCTGGCGAAGCTGCCGGCCGATGGGCGGATGCGCTTCGTGACGGCCTTCACGCGAGGCCAGCTCGAGGTCGAGCTCTACGCGCCCAAGGGCGAAGACAAGCAACAGCCGCATCCGCGCGACGAGATCTATATCGTCGCCGCGGGCTCCGGCGACTTCGTGATGGGGAACCAGCGGGTGAAATTTTCCGCCGGCGACGCGCTCTTCGCGCCCGCGGGCATGACGCACCGCTTTACGGACTTCACCGGGCATTTCGCGACCTGGGTCATGTTCTACGGCCCCGACGGCGGCGAAGGACCGGACGACGGCGGGCCGCGCGAGGCCGAGCGCGGCTGGCAGGGCTCGGTCGATCACTGGCTGCCGCAAGTGCCCGACAGCGGCATCCGCTCGGTTCAGGCCTTTCAACGCGGCAGCCTGGAGATCAAGCTCTACGCGCCGCGCGGCGAGGACCCGCAAAGCCCGCACGACCGCGACGAGGTCTATGTGGTCGCGCGCGGCCGCGGCACCGCGATGATCGGCGACGAGCGCCAGAGCTTCGGGCCGGCCGATGCGCTTTTCGTGCCGGCGGGCATGACGCACCGCTTCGAGGACTTCACCAGCGATCTGGCGATCTGGGTGATGTTCTACGGGCCCCTCGGCGGCGAAGGCGGCGACTGAGGCCTTGGGTTCGCAGTGGCAGGGACCGGCACGCGATCCCATCTTCAATACCGCAGGGCGACCCTTTTGGCCTTGTCGCGCCGGACCGATCGGAGGTGGCGGTCATGGATAGGCCGGACAATGAGAACGTACCGACGGCGCTCGATCTCGACGGCTGTCGGGACTGGCTGATCGAACGCGGCCTGCGCGGCTTAAGACTGGACGAGCAGTTCGGCGGCTTCTGCAATCGCCTCCGCGACGCCGGGCTCGAGATCGAGCGCGCGACCATGGGCATGGGCACGCTGCATCCACGCTACGGCGCGCAGACCTACGTCTGGCGCGCCAAGGACCGGACGGACGGCGCCACGGGCAACGCGGGGGTCGAGACCGTGATGCGCGGGCGCGGCGAATGGCAGAGCGACGATTTCCAGAAGAGCCCGATCCACTTCATGCGCTCGACCGCCACGCGGACCCTGCGCCGTCGGCTCGACCGCAATGCGCCGCTCGAGTATCCCATCCTGGAGGAGTTGCGCGCCGAGGGAATGACCGACTACGCCGCCGAGCTCGTCCAGTTCGGCAAGATCAAGGACAGCGACGAGATCCGGAGCGGGGTCTTCTTCTCCTGCGCCACCGCGCGGCCGGGTGGCTTCGACGAAGGGCAACTCGCCCAGCTGCGTAGGCTGTTGCCCGCCTTCGGCCTCGCCGTCAAATCGCGCACCACCTATGACATCGGCCGCACCGTGATGGAGACTTATCTCGGGCAAGACGCGGGCGACCGGGTGCTGACCGGCGCCATCGACCGCGGCTCGCTGGAGACCATCCGCGCGGTCTTATGGTTCTGCGATCTGCGCGGCTTCACGCGCGTCTCCGACACGCTGCCCGGCGGCGAGCTGGTCGAGACGCTCGACGACTATCTGGAGCTGATGGCGGGGCCGGTGCATGCCAACCACGGCCAGATCCTGAAATTCCTCGGCGACGGCTTCCTCGCCACCTTCGATCTCACCGCACTCGACGGCGAGGCGGTGTGCCGGAACGCGCTCAAGGCCGCGGCCGAATTGCGCGAGGCCTTCCCGCCCTTCAACGCGGCGCGCGAGGCCGACGGCAAGGCGGTGATGGATTTCGGCCTCGCCCTTCATCTGGGCGACGTGCTCTACGGCAATATCGGCGCCAGCGACCGGCTCGACTTCACGGTGATCGGCCCGGCGGTGAACGAGGCGAGCCGCATCCAGGCGCTCTGCCGGCCGCTCGAGCGCAACGTGCTGATCTCGGCGTCGTTCCACGAGATCGCCTGTTCCTGCCACGGCGAGCTCATGTCGCTCGGCTTCCACGCGCTGCGCGGCGTGCGCGAGCCGCAGGAGCTGTTCACGGTGAAGGGATAGGCGCGACGGTATTTGTAGGGCGGGTTTGAAACCCGCCCGAACCGGCCGATGAACGTGAACCACAGGAGGCACGGAGACACAGAGACCGAGCCAGTATTCCCTTTCTCGTCCCCTTGCCGTCATTCCCGCGAAAGCGGGAATCCATATTTGCCGGGGTGGTTCCCCGCTTTCGCGGGAATGACGAGGTGGGAGCGACAGTGCGGTCTCCTCTGTGTCTCCGTGCCTCCCGTGGTGAGAAACGGGCGGGTTTGAAACCCGCCCCTACAAATAGCTCAAGTGCTCGATGCTGCGGTTGTGGCATGGCCCGCCGCGCTATAATCGCCCCATGACCGCGACCAAAACCAACACAGACCCGTGGGCCGCGCTTGCGGCCGAATTCGACGCGTGGGCGGCTGCCGGGCGCATTGCGGACCTCTGGTGGCGCGACGACGATGCGGTTGCCTGGGGGCCGAAGCTCGAGCGGCTGTGTGCGCTGACCGCGACGACGGGGCTGCTGTTGGCCGTGATCCCGGCGCGGGCCGAGGGCGGCCTCGCGCGCGCGAGCCAGATCCCGCATGTGCGGATCGCCCAGCACGGCTACGCGCATGTGAACCACGCCCCCAAGGGCCAGGGCTTGGGCGCGTGGGAGCTGGGGTTGCACCGCGGCGAGGCGCGGGTGCTGGGCGAGCTCGATGAGGGGCGGGCGCACTTGCAGGCGATCTTCGGCGGCCGTTTCCTTCCCGTTGTCGTGCCGCCGTGGAACCGGATCGATCCGGCCTTGTACGCGCCGCTCGCCGAGCACGGCTATCGCGGGGTCTCGGCGTTTGGGCCGCGGGCGGACTACAAATCCGGCGAGCGCTACGACCTCGTCATCGCCAATGCCCAGTGCGATCCGATCAAGTGGAAGGGCGGCGCGCGGTTCGCCGGCGAGGCGAAGGCGCTGGGCGATCTGATCGGGCATCTGAAGGCCCGGCGCACCGGCGCCGTGGACGGCGACGAGCCGACGGGGTTTCTCACGCATCACATCGACCTCGACGAAGACGGCTGGGCGTTCTGCGCGCGGCTCGCCGAAGCTGTCACGGCGCATCCGGCGGCGCGCTGGCGCGATGCGCTCGATATCTTCGGGCATGCGCCCGGGGATATGTTCGGGCACCCGCCCGCGGAGCCCTTCGGGGCCGGGACATGAGCGCAAAGATATGAGCGCACGGAAATGAGTATGGGGATATGAGCGCCGTGATCCGCCCGGCGGACGCCGGCGACATCGAGGCGGTCTGCGCGCTGCTGCACGAGAAGATGAATGCGAAGATCGCAGTCGAGCGGTGGCGGCGGCTCATGACCTACGAGTGGCTCGCCGACAAGCCCGATCTCGGCCGGGTCGTCGAGGCCGGCGGCAAGATCCTCGGCTATGTCGGCATGGTCTATGCAGACCGGGATATGGGTGGCCGCAGCGAGCGGATCGTCAATATCTGCGCCTGGTATCTCGACAAGTCGCTGCGCGGCGCGGGGCTGGGCACGCGGATGATGGCCGACGCCACCGCCGATCCCGCGATGTCCTATGACATCATGACGAGCTCGAAGAACACGCTCGGCATCCTCGACGCGGTCGGCTACCGCGTGCTCGATGACCACCGCTACGTCTGGCGGAAAGACGACGCGGCGGCCGGACTAACGATCCTCGACGATCCGGCGGCGATCCGTGCCGAGGTCGGACCGGGCGAAGCCCGCCTGCTCGACGACATGGCCGGGTTGCCGGTGACGCCGATGCTGATCGAAGAGGACGGCGCGCAGGCCCTCCTCTTTTTCTCGGTCAAGCAGAAGCGCGCGGATGTCACCTGGTTCGACCTGCTGCATACGAGCGACCGCGCGGTCTTCGCCGCGCAGGCCCAGGCCTTGGCGAACGCCATCCTGCCCGATGGCCCGGCGGTGCTGGCCGCCGATTGCCGCTTCGTCGACGGCTCGACAAAGGGGGCGGAACGCCAGGTCCTTCCCGTACCACGCTTTTATAAGACCGAACACCTCGCCCCCCACGAGATCGATCACCTCTACACCGAGCTCCAGCTCCTCGACCTGAAGCTGGTTTGAGGTAGGGCGGCTTCGTCGCTGAAATAGCTTTGCTGTTTCAGCCCCTCACCCTAAACCTCTCCCACAAGGGGAGAGGGAATTGGAGCGTCCCCTTCTTTCCCCTCTCACCTTGTGGGCTGAAGCGCCTTCGGCGTTTCAGTGGCCCGCGACCAGATAAGGGTCGTGGGAGGGTCAGGGGTTGGTGTGGGGTTCTGCGACGAAGCGCGCTTTCGGCCACCTAGCAGGGCCTGGGGGCGTGGGATAAGCTGGCCCCATGGTCGATGTGAAGGACCCGACAGACAGTTCAGACGGCGGCCCTGCCGGCGGGCCGGACACCGAGGCCGATTTCGGTTATCGGCGGGTGCCGGCCTCCGAGCGCGACGCGCTGGTGCGCGGGGTCTTCGACCGCGTGGCGCGGCGCTACGATTTGATGAACGACCTCATGTCGGGCGGTATCCACCGGCTCTGGAAGGCGACGCTAATCGACATGGTCGCGCCCCGGCCCGGCCTGCATCTGCTCGACGTGGCCGGCGGCACGGGCGACATCGCGTTCCGTTTTCTCGACCGGATCAAGGGCGATGCCCCCAAAGCTAACGAAACAAGAGTGACCGTGTGCGACATCAACCCTTCGATGCTGTCGGTGGGCCGCGACCGGGCGCTCGACCGGGGGATGGCGCGCGGGCTCGACTGGGTTTGCGGCACCGCCGAGGCGCTGCCTTTCCCCGATATGAGCGTCGATGCCTACACGATCGCCTTCGGGCTGCGGAACGTAACCCACATCGACAAGGCGCTGGCAGAGGCCCGAAGGGTCTTGAAACCCGGCGGGCGGTTCTTCTGCCTCGAGTTCAGCCGCGTCGTGCTGCCGCTCTTCGGCGACTTGTATGACCGCTACTCCTTCGCCGTCGTGCCGCGCATCGGCGAGATCGTGGCCGGCGACCGCGCGGCCTACCAGTATCTGGTCGAGAGCATCCGCAAGTTTCCGCCGCAGGAGGCGCTCGCCCGCCGCATCGAGGACGCCGGGCTCGAGCGCGCCGCCTGGCGCAATCTCTCCGGCGGCATCGCGGCGATCCACTCGGCGTGGCGACTGTGACGATCCGGGTCAGGGCTGGCTGAATGATCCGCCATGCGCGCAACGCCCGCCGGCTGATCCGGATCGCGCTGGTACTGGCGCGCCACGACGCGCTGTTCCCGCTCGAGCTTTTCGGCGTGGCGCCGATCTCGCGCCGCTTCGCGCGTATCATTGCCCGCCGCGACAAGAACAAGCGGCCTGGACAGCGCCTCGCCGAGGCGATGGAGGCGCTGGGCCCCTCCTTCATCAAGCTGGGCCAGTCGCTGGCGACCCGGCCCGATCTTTTGGGCGAGGAGGTGACGGCCGATCTCGCCAAACTGCAGGACAAGCTGCCGCCCTTCCCCTCCGACCAGGCGCGCGCCATCGTCGAGGCCCAGCTCGAGGCGCCGATCAGCGCGCTTTACACCAGCTTCGAGGACACGCCGGTCGCCGCGGCTTCGATCGCGCAGGTTCATTTCGCCGTCACCACGGAAGGCGAGGAGGTCGCGGTGAAAGTGCTGCGGCCGGGCATCGAGCTCGCCTTCAAGCGCGACCTCGACTTCTTCTTCTGGCTCGCCGAATGGCTCGAGCGGATGCGGCCGGCCTTGCGACGGTTGAAACCGGTGGCGGTGGTCGAGACATTTGCGGACTCGGTCGCGGTGGAGATGGATCTGCGCATGGAGGCCGCGGCGGCTTCCGAGCTCGGCCAGAACTTCGCGGGCGATCCGACATTTCGGGTACCGCGTGTCGACTGGCGGCGGACGGCGCAGCGTGTGCTGACCACCGAGCGCGTCACCGGCATTCCCGTCGACCGGCGCGAGGAGCTCGCCGCGGCCGGGCACGACGTGCGCCTGATCCTCAAGAACGCCGCCGAGGTCTTCTTCAAGCAGGCGTTCCGCGACGGCTTCTTCCACGCCGACCAGCATCCGGGCAACGCCTTCGTCGATGCGGACGGCGCCATCGTCGCGGTCGATTTCGGCATCATGGGCCGGGTC
>JARRKQ010000135.1:0-10060 GCA_037387885.1 Alphaproteobacteria bacterium
AACCGCACCGCCGCTTGCCGCCGCGATGCGCCAGCTTCCACCGCCGCCACCACGCGACGACGAAGGTCAAGGGATAGAGCATTGGCCATGCGAGCTGGCCTCCTTCACCAGCCCGCATCATGAATCACAAAATCGCCCCCGCGGGAATCCCCCGCGATTCAATCAAGCACGAATTCGCTCTAGTCATTTGCGGTTAACAGAACGTGAAGGGCGGGCTCCAAGCCGGCAATAACTGCCGGGCGACGCTGCCAAATTCGCCCGGCGCATCACCGCGGCCAGCCCGGCATCAGATCAAATCGCGCAATCCACCAACGATTTCCCTTGGCACGCCCTGTGCATCACGGTCGGCGGGAAACGTATTCGACGCGAGGTTCGAGGCGCGACATGTCAGATGCCGCACTGTCATCGCTACAGTTGCAAACGGTGTTGAGCCGGAAGATGGAGATCATCGCCGACAACATCGCCAATATTTCCACGCCCGGCTTCAAGGCAGAGATGATGGCCGTCATCCCCGAGGGCGACGGCACCGCCCCCAAGGACGAGCTGATGGCGGTTCCGCTCGGCCTGGTGCGCGACATCCGCGCAGGCGACTTCAACCACACCGGCAACTCGCTCGACCTGGCGATCAAGGGTGACGGCTTCTTCGTCGTGCAGACCCCGCAGGGCGAGCGCTACACGCGAAACGGCCGCTTCCAGCTCGACGGCGACGGCCAGATCGTCAATTCCAACGGCTATCCGGTTCTGGGCGACGGCGGCGGGGCGATCACGGTGCCCGCCGGCAGCGGCACCCTCAGCATCAGCCGCGACGGCACGATCTCCACCAAGGACGGGAATATCGGCACGATCGGCATCGTCAACTTCGCCAACCAGCGCACCTTGCAGCGCGCCGACGGCGGCATGTTCATCGCCAACGACCCGCCGGTGCCCGCCGAGGATGCCGAGATCATCCAGGGCTCGATCGAGAACTCGAACGTGAAAGCCGTTATCCAGATCACCGAGATGATCCAGGTGACGCGCAGCTATCAGCAGGCCCAACGTATCGTCGACTCGGAGAACGAGCGCATCACCCGCGCCATCCGCAGTCTCACCCAAGCCAGCTAGCGCGTTAGCTAGACCCGAATAGTAAAACCGTAGGAGCGCGAACCAAAATGAGGTCCCTCAGCATCGCAGCGACCGGAATGTTGGCCCAGCAGCTCAACGTCGAGGTCATATCGAACAACATCGCGAATATGAGCACGACCGGTTTCCAGCGCCGCCGCGCGGAGTTCCAGGATCTGCTCTATCAGAGCCAGCGCACGGTCGGCTCGGCCTCCTCGGCCAACGGCTCGGTGGTGCCCGTCGGCGTTCAGGTCGGCCTCGGCACCAAGACCGCGGCCGTATAACGCGTGACCACGCAAGGCAGCCTCAACAGCACCGGCAACACCTTCGATCTCGCGATCAAGGGCAAGGGCTACTTCCAGATCACTCTGCCCAGCGGCGAGACCGCCTATACCCGCGCCGGCTCCCTGCAGCTCAGCGCCACCGGCCAGATCGTCACCGCCGACGGCCACACCGTGGTGCCCGGCATCACCGTCCCCGAAAATGCGACCAGCATCACCGTCAATTCGAGCGGCGAGGTCATCGTCAAGATTTCCGGCCAGACCGCGCCGCAGACCGTCGGCCAGCTGCAGATCGCGACCTTCCCCAATGCGGCCGGCCTGGCCGCGATCGGCGACAACCTGTTGACCGAGACCGCGGCCTCGGGCGCTGCCGTGACGGGCAACCCCGGCGATGCCGGCTTCGGGACGATCAGCCAGGGCTTCCTTGAAACCTCGAATGTCAACGTCGTTTCGGAGATCACCAGCCTCATCACGGCCCAGCGCGCCTATGAGCTCAACTCGCGGGTCATCCAGGCCTCCGACGAGATGATGTCGACCTTGAACCAGCTGCGGTAGGACCAGACTGATGCGATATCTGTTCACATCGCTCGCTCTCGCGGTCGTGATCGGCCTCGCGCCGACGATCGCCTTTGGCGCCCCGGCAAAGCCGAACGCAAAGCCGCCAGCGTCAAAAGAAATGCCGAAGGTGATGTTGCGCGCCAACGCCGTCGTCACCGACGACATCGTCCGGCTGGGCGATCTGTTCCTGAACACCGGCGACCGTGCGCAGGTTTCGGTCGCCCACGCCCCCGATCCCGGCAAATCGGCGGTGCTCGACGCCGCCTGGCTGGCCGAGACCGCGCGTCGTCACGGGCTGTCGTGGCGTCCGGCCAAGCGGAACGTTCGCCTCGTGCTGCGCCGCGCCAGCCGCACCATCGAGCGTGACAACATCGCCCGGCGGGTCGCCGCCGTGCTGCAGGACCGGGGCTTGCGCGGCAAGCTCAAGGTCGCGCTCGATCTCCGCGTTTCGACCGTGCATCTGCCGGTCGATGCCGGAGAGACGTTCGCCATCCGCGAGCTTCGCCATGACGAGCGCAGCGGCCGGCTGATCGGCAAGCTCGTGGCCCCGGCGCACAACCCGATCTATTCGATGCGCATCACCGGCCGGCTGCAGAAGCTGATCAAGGTTCCGGTGCTGACGCGGCTCGTCCGCCGCGGCGAGATCCTGCGCGGTCGCGATGTCGCGCTGCGCGCGATCGACCAGAGCCAGGTTCCGTCCAACGCAGTCATTCAACGTGACGACATCGTCGGCCAGGCCGCGCGGCGCTCGCTGCCCAGCGGCATGCCGGTGCGCGGCGGCGACCTCGAGGCGCCGACGCTGGTGCGCCGCGGCGCGCTGGTTACGATGGAAATCAAAACGCCGATGATGCGGCTCACTGCGCGCGGCAAGGCGCTCGACAACGGCACGCTGGGCGAGACGGTGCGCATCCGCAACGTCCAGTCCAAGCGCGTCGTTCAAGGAACGGTGGTCGGCCTCGACCGGGTGCGTATCGCGCCCGCCGGCACGGTCGCCGCACGCTAACGAACACGCTATCCAATTCGTCCGAGTGAAGGAGACGATCCAATGAAGGAAGGTATCCGCAGGGCTCTGATCGGCGCAATTGCCGTGGCGACCCTTGCGCTCGGCTCCGGCTGCACCATGCTGGGCGACCTCGCCCAGATCGGTGAGGCGCCGCCGCTGACGCGCATCCAGAACCCCAAGGCCGCGCCCCACTACCGCAAGGTCAGCATGCCGATGCCGCGCCAGGCCACGACGAAGCGCGAGGCCAACTCGCTGTGGCGGCCCGGCGCACGCGCCTTCTTCAAGGATCAGCGCGCGGCCAAGGTGGGCGACATCGTCACCATCAATATCGACATCTCCGATTCGGCCAAGTTCAACAACACGACGAAACGCGAGCGCAAGGGTGCGGAGGGCGCGCAAGCCTCGGCGCTCGCCGGCTACGAGACGCAGCTCAAGACCTTCCTGCCCAAGGGCGTCAACCCATCGGCGCTGATCAATGCGAGCTCGACCGGCTCCTCGCAAGGCACCGGCACGATCGACCGCGACGAAACCGTCAAGCTCAAGGTCGCGGCTGTGGTGACGCAGATCCTGCCGAACGGCAATCTGGTCGTGCACGGACGCCAGGAGATGCGGGTCAACTACGAGATCCGCGAGCTGCAGGTCGCCGGCGTGATCCGACGCGCCGACATCCAGTCGACCAACACCATCGATTTCGACAAGATCGCCGAGGCGCGTATCGCCTACGGCGGCCGCGGGCACATCACGCGGGCCCAGGCGCCGCGCTACGGCCACCAGCTCTTCGATATCATGTTCCCGTTCTAGGGGACCTCACGAACGCGGCCGACGCAGTCGGCGCAAGAAAAGACCGGCGTCGATCAGGCGCCGGTCTTCTTCTTTGGTTTCTTTGGGCTCATCGTCAGCGGCTACTCGTGGCGGTGCGTCCGCTCTCTGCGCTCGTGCATCTCCTGGGCCTCCAGGCTGAGCGTCGCGATCGGCCGCGCCTTCAGGCGCTTGATGCTGATCCGCTCGTCGGTCTCCACGCAATAGCCGTAGGTGCCCTCCTCGATCCGCCTCAATGCTGCGTCGATCTTGGAGAGCAGCTTGCGCTCGCGGTCGCGGGTACGCAGCTCGATGGCGCGGTCGGTCTCGCGCGATGCGCGATCGGCCAGATCGGGCTCGGTGTTGTTTTCTTGCTGGAGATGATTGAGCGTCGAATTGGAGTCCTTGACGATGTCGCCCTTCCATTCCAGCAGCCGCTGGCGGAAGAATTCACGCATCATCGGATTCATGAATGCTTCCTGATCGTTCGGATCGTAATCCGGCGGGAGAAGAGGCGATGAATCGTTCATTTCTGTCCAATCCCCGTGGAAGTCGGCCGGGACTATAAGAATATGATCCAGGCCGGGCAAGGCCCGATTCGGGATTCACAGAAATGTCAATGAGGCCGCCAGGGGCGGGTAAATCAGGAGACGATATCGAGCTTGGCGAGCTCTACTTTGGCGCGAAGCTCGATCTCGTCGAGCACAGCGCTCAAGCAGCTGTCGAGATTGGGCTCGCGCGACGTGCGGGCCAGACGGACGAGCCCGTCGAGACGCTCGCGCGAGAGCCGGCCGGTGAGCAGGCCCATGCGCAGCTCGTCGAGCCGGTCGAGCATCGCCTCGGCCTGAGCCTTGGCCTTTGCGGCGCCGGAGGTCGCGTCCGCGGCTTCCTGGACGGCGATCAACGGATTGACCGCGACCGAACTCGACACCGCGGCCGCCGGCGCGGGCTCGTTTTCCGAGCCGGAGACCTGACGCGCGAATTCGCTCGCGCCCCCCGACTTGCGCGCCTTGCCGGCGCGGCGTGTGGGCGAGGTATTGAGACGGCCTGTCGGATCGATTTTCATTTGCGCGGAGAGCCAGCGGCGCTATTGCAGCAATGAGCGGACTGCAGGGTCCGGGAAACTGTCTTAAAATGGCGTTAAGCAAACTTGCGGCGTGACCCGCCGATGCGGGCCGGCAAGACCGGGCAAGCCCGCACAAGCTAACGTTTCTGGGGGAATGGGCGTGGGGCGAATGGCGTGAAGGAAAAGGAGCTTCGCCTCGCCCTGGTCTGTTACGGCGGCGTTTCGCTGGCCGTCTACATCCATGCGGCGACGCGCGAGGTGCTGAAGCTCACCCGCGCCTCGCAAGCCTATCACGGCATTTCTGATCCGGCCGATCGCGCGGGCGCGGTCTATTCGGAGATCGCGCCGCACCATGCGAGCGAGCACGACACCGAGCCGGTCTACTTCGATCTCCTGCGGACGATCGGCCGGTCGCTCGATCTGCGCGTGATCGTCGACGTGGCCGCAGGCGCTTCGGCGGGCGGCATCAATGCGATCATTCTCGCCCGGGCGCTGGCGCACGATCTGCCGATCGATCATCTCCGCGATCTGTGGCTCAAGGAAGCCGACGTCAGCGAGTTGATGGCGCACAAGGCGCGCGCCCGGATCTGGAGCAAGTGGTATCTCCGGCCCATCCTGTGGGCGGCCTTCAAGCTGCGCTTGCGGCGCCTGACCGAAGACCCGGAGCTGCGCTCCAAGCTCTCGGCGTTCATCCGCTCGCGCTGGTTCAAGCCGCCGTTCGACGGGCCGCATCTGACCGCCCTCCTCCTCGACGGCATCGGCGCGATGGGCGACCCGCACCGGCCGGGCGCCTCGCTGTTGCCGATCAACCAACAGCTCGAGCTCTTCGTGACGCTGACCGACTTTCACGGCTATCAACGGCGCATCCGCCTACACGATCCGCCCACCGTGACCGAGCGCGAGCATCGCCACAACATCCGCTGTGCCTACCAGCGCCGCGCCGATGGCAGCGAGACGAGCGATCTGGAACGCGCCAACGTGCCGGCGCTGGCCTTCTCCGGACGCGCCACCGCCTCCTTCCCCGGCGCCTTTCCGCCGGCGGCCATCGGCGAGATCGATGATCTGATCGCGACGCGGAAGCTCGACTGGCCGGGCCGCGAGGACTTTTTGCGCAACGGGTTTCGCCGCCACTACCGTGCCGGCTCCGATCCGCTGCGAAGCGCTTTTATCGACGGCAGCGTCACCAACAACAAGCCGTTCGCGCAGGCCATCACTTCGATCCGCGAGCGGCCCGCGCACCGCGATGTCGACCGGCGGCTCGTCTATATCGACCCGCATCCGGCCGAGCTGCGCGAGCCGGTCGACCACAACGCGCCGGGCTTCTTCCGCACGCTGTGGGGAGCGCTGTCCGATATCCCGCGGAACGAGCCGGTCTATGACGAGCTCACCTGGATCAACGACTTCAATGCCCAGATCCGGCGAACCAAAACCATCGTCGAGGCGGCCCGGCCCTATGTCGCCGAGCTGGTGACCGGGATCGCCAAGGGCCGCATCAAGCGCGTGCCGACCCTCGCACGGTTAAGCGAATGGCGCGATACCGCGAACGCAATGGCCGCCAAGGAAGCGGGCTTTGCTTACGAGGGCTATGTCCGTCTCAAGCTGATGGACGTGGTCGAAGGCCTCGCCGAGCTGATCGCCGAGGGCCATGGCCTGCCGCCCGACGCGCCGGAGACGCTGTGGATCGGCGAAGTCTTAAGCGCCTGGGCGAAGGCGCGCGACATGCTGCCGGCGGAGGGACCGATGCCGCGCGCCAAGCCCGGCACGCGACCGACCAAGCGGCCGGACTGGATCACGCTGCTGCTGTCCTTCGATTTCGAGTTCCGCCGCCGTCGCCTCAGCTTCGTCATCCAGCGTCTGAACCAGCTCTACGGCCGATTGAGCGGCTCCGAACTAGGTGGGCTCACCACCGTCGATCTTGATGCTTTGAAGGGGCGGTTCTATGGAGCGCTGGCGAATTTCAGCCGTGTTGGGTTGATAGCCCGGATCGATGAGGCCGCGTCGCGTCAAATCGAGACCCTGTTTCTGGACACGGCTCCCGAGGCCGCCTCGATCGAGACCATGGCGGCGTTGGCGGGCGAGCATGTCGCGCAGCACAGCGACGCCCTCGATGCGGTGATCGAGGGGATCGCGGACGCAATCGATCTGTCCGAGGCCGACCGGGATGTCGACGAGATCTTTGCCGACCGCACGAGCGGCCATTGGAGCCCAGCCGCGCGGCAGGAACTGCTGATCGCCTATATCGGTTTCTCGTTCTGGGACGTGCTGACCTTCTCGGTCACGCAGTGGCGCGACCTCGGCGAATTCGACACCATCCGGGTCGACCGGATCAGTCCGGACGACGCCACGGCCATCCGCACCGGCACCGCCGCCACGACGCTCAAGGGCGTGGAGCTCAAGCACTTCGGCGCCTTCTTCTCCCGCGCCCACCGCGAGAACGACTATCTTTGGGGCCGCCTGCAGGCCGGCTGCATGCCGCCGAACGGCTGATCGACATCGTCTACGATGCGGCGCGGGCGGAAAGCGCGATGATTACGGCCGCGGAGGTGAATGCGTTGAAGCGCCGCGCCTTCCTTGCGATCCTCGACGCGGAGAAACCGCATCTGGGCCGGAGTGCCGATCTGATCGCGGCGTTGCGCGAGGAGATCGGGGCCGCCGTGCCGGCGGAACCGGCGCCCGAACCGAGCCCACAATCGAGCCCCGAACCGAGCGATTCGGCAAAGGAGTGAGCATCATGGCCAGGCAGATCGTCGACCTTTCCATCGCCATCGAGAACGAGATCATTTCCGATCCGGTCCCCTTTAATCCGAAGGTCGAGTACATCGATCACAACGCGAGCGCCGAGCAAATGGCCTCGTTCTTTCCGGGACTGACGCGCGACGACCTGCCCGACGGCGAAGGCTGGGCCATCGAGCGCATCGAGCTGATCACTCATAACGGCACGCATCTCGACGCGCCCTATCACTTCGCCTCGACCATGAACAACGGCGAGCGCGCGATCGGCATCGACGAGGTGCCGCTCGACTGGTGCATGGGTCCCGGCGTGAAGCTCGATTTCCGCACAAAGCCCGACGGCTATGTCGTCACGGCCGAGGACGTGGAAGCAGAGCTCGCCCGCGTCGGCCACACGCTGAAGGAGCGGGAAATCGTCGTCGTCAACACCCGCGCGGGCGAGGCCTATGGCAGCGACGGCTATGTCGACGCGGGCTGCGGCATGGGCCGCGAGGCAACGCTCTACCTGCTCGAGCGCGGCGTGCGCGTGACCGGCACCGACGCCTGGTCATGGGATGCGCCCTTCACCTACACGGCGGAGAAATGGGAGGCCGACCACGATCCCTCGATCATCTGGGAAGGCCACAAGGCCGGCCGCGAGATCGGCTACTGCCACTTGGAGAAGCTGCACAATCTGGAGGCATTGCCGGCGGACGGCTTCGAGATCATCTGCGTGCCGGTGAAGATCAAGGGCGCCTCGGCCGGCTGGACCCGCGCCGTCGCCATCATAGATGACTGAGACCGGGATGACTGAGACCGGGACGCCTGAGACCGGGACGATATAAAGGCGCTCAGCGGCAGCGTTCGGTGCCGTCGGGTAGCAGAATGTAATGCCAGGTCGAATGGCGGGGCCGCCAGCCCTTGATCGGATCAACGACCGCGAGCCCATACCAGCGCCAA
Source organism: Alphaproteobacteria bacterium (assembly GCA_037387885.1). GTDB lineage: Bacteria > Pseudomonadota > Alphaproteobacteria > JAPULJ01 > JAPULJ01 > DATKZM01. The sequence goes on from JARRKQ010000135.1 coordinate 8,474, forward strand.
TCGAGCGTGATCGATCGCGTCCTTGCGCGTGCGAGATCGGGCGGAATGCCGGCCGCCTCGATCAGCGGAGCTGGAAGCGCGCCCTGCGCGACATCGCCCTGCTCCCAGACAACCAGGCACTGACCGCGACGGCCTGCCGGTGGCGGTGCGGGCACGAAGGGATCGACTGCGACGTCGACACGCGATCCCGGGAATTGCAGCACCAGGTTTCCGCCAAGGCGGACGCCGTGGGCGAAGATCGTGCCGCGTTCGAACCCTGCTGCGGCGAGTTCCTTCGCCAAGCGACCAAACGGCACGAGGTCCTCGCAGCGGCTGAGACAGAGCGGCGAGGAGTTCACCGTGCGCACCGCAAGGATACCGGCGCCGACCACGGCGAGCAGAACCCCGTAACGGCGCAGCGCAAGCGTCCCCGAACCGCCGCGCGCGACCAACGCCACGGCCAAGATCGGCAGCGGGAACAGAAAGATGTGGACGAACCGCGGCTTGATGATGGTGACGCCGACCACCAGGACCGCGGCTAGAACCAAAGCAGCGCTCGCAAGCATCATATAACCGACGAAGCGCAACTCATCGCCCCGGGACACGTCGGCCGCGGCGTCACGCGACGGTCCGCGTCGCGCCCAAAGGATCGCCAATCCCGCCACCACGGCCAGCGCCAGGCCATATTCGCCGATGCTGGTCGACAGGCTCCAAATCCCGTTGCCAAGGCTCGTGAAAAAGCCGAGTGCCTGGTCCGTGCCGGCGCGCACCCAAAAGACTGTCGTAAAGCGCGACCATTGCTCCTGGCCGTTGATCACGAAGGGCAGGAAGATCGCTGACGCGACCGCGACCGTGACGACGCTCCGCAGATTGAGCAAGCTGCGGCGCGCAGGGCGCACGCAAAAGGCCGCGATCACGGCCGCCACGACCGCTGCGAGGAAGAGGAACTTCGACAACAGCCCCAGCCCCAGCACGACGCCCAAGGCGACGTAGTCGCGGAGCCGGCGCTCGTTTGCGAGGCGCACCATGAGCCAAAGCAGCAACGGACAGAAGATCGCCGCCAGCAACGAGTGCGACATGGTGTAGAGGAACTTGTGGTACTGGCCGACCAGCATCAGCGACCAGGCAGCCAGCGCCGCCGGCATGGCTGCACCGAGCACCCGGCGCGCCAGCACGAAGCTGGAGAGGAAGATCAGGAACAACAGTAGAGTGTTGAGGAGGATGACCGTCGCGAGGCCAACCCCAAAGACCTGCTGAAAACCGTAGAGCAACCACGTGTAGAGCGGCGGGTTCGCTGCGTCATAGACCCAGCGCAGCTCCTGGGCGTGGTAGACCTCCTTGGCGTGGTCGAAGACGGTGGCGGAAAATCCGAACCACTTCAGAACCAGCACGAACAGACAATAGGCAGCGAAGCCGGCAACGGTGAGCCAAACGACGCGGCGCTCAACGAGCGCCGCCGGGGTCGCCGCTGGTGCATCAGTGGTGGGGGCTAGAGCAGATTCGCATCAATCCGGTTCATAGCCGCAAGCGGTGAAGAAGCTTTGGGCGTCTTGGGGTGTGACGGCGTCGATGGCGTCGCGTATGGCGTCCCAGAGGGCGTGAACGGTA
>JARRKQ010000136.1:0-7234 GCA_037387885.1 Alphaproteobacteria bacterium
TCGGCATCCAGTCGGTCGAGGTGGCGGCGGTCATCCTCGATGCGCTGGCCGAGGCGCCGGCGCGGCTGCCGCTCAAGGACCTGGCCGCGGCGGCAGGCATGCATCCGGGCAAGGTCCACCGCTATCTCGTGAGCCTGGTGCGCACCGGCCTGGTCGAGCAGGACAAGGCCACGGGCCAGTACGGCATCGGGCCGCTGGCGCTGAAGCTGGGGCTGGCGGCGCTGCGCGATCTCGATGTGGTCCGCTACAGCGCCGACGATCTCGCGGTGCTGCGTGATGCGATCAACGAAACGGTGGTGCTCTCGGTCTGGGGCAATCTCGGGCCGACGGTGGTCTGGATCGAGGAGAGCGGCCAGGCCGTGCGGATGAACCTGCGCATCGGCACGGTGCTGCCCGTCATGAGCACGGCGATCGGCCGGGTCTTCGCGGCTTACATGGCGCCCGCCGCGGTGAAGAAGATCATGCGCCTGCAGCGGGGGCGGATCGAGGGGGCAGGCGGGCCGGTCGAGCTCGATCGGGCGGAAACGGCCGCGTTGCTGGCCGATGTTCGGGCCCGCGGCCTCGCGCGGATCGACGCAACACTCGTTTCGGGGGTCGCGGCCTTCGCGGCACCGATCCGCGACTACCAGGGGTCGGTTGCGGCCGTCATTGCCGCGATCGGGCGCAGCCAGGAGTTCGATCTGCGCTGGAGCGGCAGCGTGGCGGGCGCGCTGAAGGAACTGGCTGGGACGATCTCCGGACGGCTGGGATACACGCCCCAACGCTGACCTGCTTCCAAGGCCGATCCGGCCTTGATTGAATTCCGATATATATTATTGTTCTTACGATTCGTAATACGCCGACGAAGCGGCAACGCGCGCGCCGGACCCGACGCCGGCCGCATCGGCAATAAGCATCACCGATAAAGGGAAGGGAGCCCCGGATGAGCCAGACAGCCCAAAGCGCCGAAAGCCGGTTGGAGACGCTGCAGAAGGATGCGGCGGCGCTCAACCTCATCGAGTTCTGGAAGCTGCGGATGGATATCGAGCTGCCGCAGCCGCGCAACCGCGCGGTGCCGTTCCTCTGGAAATGGAGCGATATCGAGCCGCGCCTGCTGGCCGCCTCGGAGATCGTGCCGATCGAGGATTGCGAGCGGCGCGCGCTGCTGCTCTCCAATCCGGGCCTCGGCGGCAAGCCGTATGCGACCGACACGCTGCTCGGTGCGTTCTCGCTCTACAATCCGGGCGAGGAGGCGCCGGTGCACCGCCACACGCCTTCGGCCAGCCGCTTCGTGCTGGAGAGCGACGGCGGCGGCTTCACCACGGTGGAGGGCGAGAAGTGCCAGATGAACCGCGGCGATCTGGTGATCACGCCGGCCGGCACCTGGCACGACCACGGCAATGACGGGAAGGAGCCCCTCATCTGGGTCGACATCCTGAACGTGCCGCTGGTGGAGAACCTAAACGCGACGATGTTCGAGTTCGACTATACGGAGCGCGACACGCAGTCGAATTCGGGCGAGCCGATCGCCAAGGACATCCAGACGATCGCCCATCCGCTCGGGCATTCGGACAAGCTCTACGGCACCGGCGGCGTGGTGCCGCTCTTCACCTCGCATGAGCGCGGTATTTCCGAGCATTCGCCGATGTTCGTCTATCCCTGGGAGAAGACGCGCGCCGCGCTCGACGGCATGCGCGGCTACGAGGGCGATCCTTATGACGGCATCATCGTCGAATACGCCGACCCGGCGACGGGCGCCTCGGTGATGCCGACCATGTCGTTCCGCAGCCAGATGCTGCGGCCGGACGAGCGCACGCTCGCCCACCGCCACATGTCGAGCACGCTCTACTGCGTGCTGGAGGGCAGCGGCTGGACCGAGGTCGACGGCGAGCGGATCGAATGGGGGCGGAACGACGTCTTCGCGGTCCCCGGCTGGCGCTGGCATGCGCACGCCAACGGCTCGAAGAGCGCCGATGCCGTGCTCTATTCGGTGACCGACGAGCCGGTCTACCGCAAGCTCGACCTCTACCGCGAGGAGCGCAAGGATGCCGATGGGGCGGTCGAGGTGCTGCTGAACTAAGCTGTCAGAGCTCCGGGCGGAACAACATCAGGATGAAGATTGCGATCACGGCGCTGAAGGCGGGCCAGCCGAGGATGAACCAGATCCGCATGAAGCGGTGATAGCGGGGCGGCAGCGCCGCGCCCGACGCTCGGGCGGCCTCGGCCATGTCGCGCATTCTGGCCTGCAGCCAGACGACGGGCAGCCAGCAGGCGCCGGTGAGGATGTAGAGCGCGATCGCCGCATGGAGCCAGGGCTCGGTGAAGTCGTAGCCGCGCTCGAAAGCGAGCCAGACGCCGGTCACCGGCTGGATGATCACGGTCGGCGTGGTGAAGAGCGTGTCGGCGAGCACGACGTGGCGCGCGGTGACGGCGATGGCGGCGACGTCGCCCGCCTTGTCGGCGCGCCACATGAAAAAGGCCGTGCCCATGCCGGTGCCGAAGAGCACCGTCGCGCTCAATATGTGGATGAGCTTGAGCCAGGTGGCGAGGTCGTCCATCAGCGCCCCATCAGCGGTCGTCCTCGATCGCCATCATGAGCACGATCGCCGCCATGATCGGCAGGACCTTGGTGAGTGAGCCGAGCGCATCGGCCCAGAGCTCGGGGCGGCCATAGGTCAGTATCGTCAGGTAACCGACGCACATGGCGAGCATGGTGGTGCCGACGAGGCGCACCCGCCAGCGCAGGAGCAGTAAACTGCCCACGACGATGTCGGCGGCGCAACCGATCCAGAAGACGTAGGGGGCTGCGGGGCCGCCGAGCCCGACCGACTGGAGGAGGGCATCCGATTGTGCGCGCGGCGTGGCGAAGGCGGTGATGAGCCCGGTCGCCATCCAATAGAGCGCGATGGTGATGCGGAGCAGCGGCCGGGCGAACCAGGCGCGTGCGTGCCAGCGGTCGGCGGTCTGGCTCGGCATCAGGCTGAGCGCCTCGGCCATCTTGCGGGGCACGATGTCGGCCGCCTTGGCGAAGGTGCTGCCGTCGCCGAGGGCGCCCGCCTCCATCTGTTTGATCGAGGTTGTGGTGACGGTGCCGCGGCCGGTGAACCAGCGCGCGATATCGCCGAACCGTCCGCCGAGCGCGATGAGGGCGGTCGGGACCGGCAGGACCGGGGCCCGGGGGAAGCCGAGCCAGCCGCGCAGCGCCAGGACGATTTCGCGCAGGGACTTGGTTTCGGGGCCCGCAGCATCGAGGACGCATTTGCCGGGCGCCCCCGGCTTCACGAGGTTGGCGACGCCCTGAGCGAGATCGGTCATGGCGATCGGCTGGAACATCTGGGTCGTGCCGCCGCCGGGCAGGGGGACGACGACCGGAAAGCCGGCGACGCCCCGCATTAGCGCCGTGCCGCCATATGCACCCGAGGCGTAGACCAGTGACGGGCGGACGATCACCCAGTCGAGGTCAAGGGTCTTCAGGTGCTCGTCGGCGGCGCGCTTGGTCCACGCGTATTCGGTGTCGCTCTCGTCGATGCCGAGGGCGGAAATTTGTATGACGCGCGTAATGCCAATCGTTGCCGCGGCATCGAACAACGCAATGGGCGCGTCGCGGTGAATGGTCTCGATCGACTGGCGGGCGCTGCCCTGGAGCAGGCCGGCGCAGTTGATGACCGCATCGATCCCGGCGAAACGGCCGGTCCAGATCTCGAGCGTCACATCGCGGTTGAAGTCGGCGTGGATCCAATCGGCGGCGGGGCACTGACGGCGGGCGCGGGCAAGGTCGCGGGCGCAGCCGGTGACGTCGTGGCCGGCCTCGATGAGCGCCGCCACGAGATGCGCGCCGATGAAGCCGGAGGCGCCGGTGACGAAGACCCGCATGGGCGGCCTTTCCCGAGTATCCGCTGGTGGGCATGGGCTTATAGCAGATCGGGCGGCCTATGGACCGACCTTGCGGGTTGGGGGCCGTGGAATTAGCTTAATCACAGCAATTGACCGTTATTTTTGGGGCCATATTTTGAGGTGAAGGAATTGGGCACGACCCCACAGACGCTTGCCGGTAAGCGGATTCTGCTGATCATCACCGGCGGGATCGCGGCTTATAAGGCGTTGGAGCTGATCCGGCGGCTACGCGAGCGCGGCTGCGCGGTGCGCTGCGTGCTGACGCGGGGCGGGGCGGAATTCGTGACGCCTTTGTCCATTTCCGCGCTCAGCCATGAGAAGGTTTATTCCGACATCTTCTCGCTGACCGACGAGGCGGAGATGGGCCATTTGCGGCTCTCGCAGGAGGCCGATCTGGTTGTCGTCGCGCCGGCGACGGCGAATGTGCTGGCGAAGATGGCCCAAGGCATCGCCGACGACCTCGCCTCGACGGTGCTGCTCGCCACCGACAAGCCGGTGCTGGTGGCCCCCGCGATGAACCACCGCATGTGGGGCAACGATGCCACCGTCGCGAACATGAAAGCCTTGAAAGCGCGCGGCGTGCGGCGGATCGGGCCCAATGCGGGCTCGCTCGCCGAGGATGAGAGCGGCCTCGGGCGGATGGCCGAGCCGATGGAGATCGTCGAAGCGGTCGAGGCGTATTTCGGCGCGGAGGCCCCCTTGGCGGGGCGGCGCGCGCTGGTGACGAGCGGGCCGACTTACGAGGCGATCGATCCGGTGCGCTTCATCGGCAACCGCTCCTCGGGCAAGCAGGGGCACGCGATCGCCGCCGCCTTGGCGCGGCTGGGCGCGGCGACGACGCTGGTCGCGGGGCCGACGAGCGAGGCCGATCCGGCCGGGGTCGAGACGGTGCATATAGAATCGGCGCGGCAGATGCTGGAGGCCTGCCTCGTGGCGCTACCGGCCGATGTCGCGGTTTGCGCGGCGGCGGTCAGCGACTGGCGCGCCGACGAGACGGCGGCGCAGAAGCTCAAGAAGAACGGCAAGGGCGCGCCCGATCTCAGGCTTACCGAGAACCCCGACATATTGAAATCGCTGTCCGGGGCGGGGAACCGCCGGCCGGCGCTGGTGATCGGCTTTGCGGCGGAGACCGAGAAAGTGGTCGCGAACGCGAAGGCCAAGCTCAAGCGGAAAGGCTGCGACTGGATCCTCGCCAATGATGTCGCGCCCGATACCGGCACCTTCGGCGGTGACAACAATACGATCCATCTCGTCCGCGTCGACGGGGTGGAGGACTGGCCGACCATGTCGAAGGAGGGCGTGGCCGAGACGCTCGCGACCCGCATCGCCGCGGCACTGGGGGCAGCGGAATGAGGCTGTCGCTTGTCGCCCCCAATCCGTCATTCCCGCGAAAGCGGGAATCCGGCGATGCTCGAACATGGGTTCCGGCGGCAGACATGGACCCCCGCTTTCGCGGGGGTGACGATAAGAGGTGGATGCGCCGACGTTGCGAGGGTGGGATATGACCGCCGTCGAGGTTGCCATCCAGCGGCTGCCGCACGGCGCGGATCTGCCGCTGCCGGGTTACGAGACGGCGGGGAGCGCGGGGCTCGATCTGCTGGCGGCCGTCGACGCGGACCTCATCCTTCAGCCGGGCGAGCGAATGCTCGTGCCGAGCGGGATCGCGATTGCGCTGCCGGCCGGCTACGAGGCGCAGATCCGGCCGCGCTCGGGGCTCGCGGCCAAGCACGGGCTCACGCTGCTCAACGCGCCGGGGACGATCGACGCCGACTATCGCGGCGAGATCAAGGTGATCCTCGCCAATCTGGGCGCCGAGCCCTTCACCGTGACACGCGGCATGCGGATCGCGCAGATGGTGGTCGCACCCGTCTCGCGCGTCGTCTGGTCGGCGGCCGAGGCGCTCGATGAGACCGCGCGCGGCGCCGGCGGCTTCGGCTCGACGGGGACCGGCTGATGCTCGGCTTCTCGCGCAAGCTCGTGCATGCGATCGAGGCGGTGATCGACATCGCCTACAACGCCGCCGACGAGCCGGTACAGTCGAGCGAGGTGACGCGCCGGCAGGGCATCCCCAAGCGGCATCTCGAACCCGTGCTGCAGCAGCTCGTGCGCGACGGCGTGCTGGCCGGGGTGCGGGGGCCGCGCGGCGGCTACCGGCTCGCCAAGGAGCGCAAGCTCATCACCGTGGGCGATATCGCGCGCGTCGTGGCCACGCTTGAAAGCGGCGACCGCGACGGCGACGGACCGGGCAGCGACTCGGAGATCGGCCGCAAGGTGGTGCAGCCGCTCTGCCGCGAGTTGCGCGCGGAGACCTTCGAGCGGCTCGATGCGATTACCGTCGAGGAGCTCTGCCGCCGGGCGCGCGGCGAGGGTGTGCCGAGCGAGGCGGCGCGCCGGCTCGACTACAGTATCTGAAGGACTAGTTCTCCTATAAGAGCGGGCGACCGGCGGACGGCATGAACGACATCAAGAACGACATCAAGTCCAGGGCGGCGAACGATGCGGGCAGCCCGGAGTTCCGGGGCCGCATCTATGACGAGGTCACCGGGACGATCGGGGCGACGCCGCTGGTGCGGCTCTCGCGGCTCGCCGAGCGGTCGGGTGCGTTGGCGGAAATCGTGGGCAAGCTCGAATTCTACAATCCGCTGGGCTCGGTGAAGGACCGGATCGGGCTCGCCATGGTCGAAGCCGCGGAACGCGAGAACCGGATCGGGCCGGATACCGTGCTGATCGAGCCGACCTCGGGCAATACCGGGATCGCGCTCGCCTTCGTCTGCGCGGCCAAGGGCTACAAGCTGATCCTCACCATGCCGGAGAGCATGTCGCTCGAGCGGCGGAAGATGCTCGAGCTCTTGGGCGCGCGTTTGGAGCTGACCGCGGCGGCGCGCGGCATGAGCGGGGCGATCGAGCGGGCGGAGGCGTTGCTCGAGACGCTGCCCGACGCCTACATGCTGCAGCAATTCTCCAACCCGGCGAACCCGGAGATCCACAGGAAGACCACGGCCGAAGAGATCTGGCGCGATACGAACGGCGCGGTCGATGCGGTCGTCTGCGGCGTCGGCACGGGCGGCACGTTGACGGGCGTGGGCAGTGTGCTGAAGGCGCGCAAGCCCGACGTGAAGATGATCGCGGTCGAGCCCGACGCCTCGCCGGTGCTGTCGGGCGGGCTGCCGGGACCGCATCCGATCCAGGGCATCGGCGCCGGCTTCGTGCCCGATAATCTCGACGTCTCGCTGATCGACGAGATCGTGCGCGTGGAGAGCGACGACGCCTTCCGCCACGCCCGCGAGGCGGCACGGTACGAGGGCATTCCGGTGGGGATATCTTCGGGCGCTGCGATCGCCGCGACGCTCGAAGTGGCGGG
>JARRKQ010000137.1:0-10103 GCA_037387885.1 Alphaproteobacteria bacterium
AAACAGCCGGTTGTCCTAACGGAATGAAGCTGAGTTGGCCGCTGCCCTTAGAATCCTTTCGGCTCGAAGGTCAGCTTTGTGTCAGCAGCAGACATCGATTGCGTCTGAGGCGATGTCCGCTTTTGGGTGGAAGGCGGACATGCTAGTCGGCCTGGAGAATGTCCGCTTATAGCCAAAAGCGGACATTGGGTCCGGACACACAACAGCGACTGTCGCGCGAATTTGCAATCGCTCGTCCGTCTATGAGGCAGAACGTCTACGATGGTCGTCGCGTGTATCGTTCACTCACAGAGGCGCAACCATTTTGGATCGAATAGCCGGACACTTTGGCATTTGGCGTACACTCAGAAGCCATGCCCTTTCACTTTGCATTCGATGCAATCCCTCGGCCTTGGGAACTCTGATATGACAACACGCGTACCGTCGGTCGCCTTTTCCCGATTTCGCCACCTGCGGCAGCGGGTGACGACAGCGTTCCGGCACCCGAAAGGGTTACCGAGGAGCCTCCTGGTTCTCGGCTTTGTCGCCTTTCCAGTTGTCGCCTGTGACCGCGCGGACGATACATTCGCCACCGAGATTATCGAGAGACATAAAGCTGGGCACACGACGGTTCGTTTAGGCGATCTCACGAAATTCCAGTGGGATCGCATGTGCTACTATGGCCCCTACATGTGGTCCAACGCGTATAGCGTCGACAATGGCGAGCATGAGTGGGTCGTACTGTTTTTCCGCAAGGATGAGGTGGTTGGCCGCACGGCCCGCGATCGTTCTGACTTGGAGATCGTCATGGGCACTCGAACCCCGGGCGATGCGCCATGCTTTCCGCCCGATCGCATCGGCCACATCCACACCGAGCGTGGCATCGCCCATTTGACATTGTCCAACGGAATCTAACGGGTGCGCGGGTACAGGGGTTGCGTGCAGCGTGCTAATCGACGCGCAAATAGGAACCACGATGCCAATAATTTCCGAAAAAGTGTTTGGGGGTGTGACAGCCGTCACAGCGCGACTATCGTCCCTTGTTTACCATGATTTCCATCTCAAAAACCGAATTCTCAATCTGAGAGGTTCAACAGATATGGGCATCGCAAGCAAAGCGGCAGCTTAGACGATGCTTTGGGTCGGAGACACCTTCCCAGACCAACCTACGATGAGGTGCGTCATGAACCGCAATGTTACTCGTGCAGCGATTATCGCGTTAAGCGCGATTGCCATTCCTTTTGCTGCGTCCCAGTCGGCCGGCGCGGCGACACCCGGAAGCCAGGTCAAATCGCTATCGATCACAAATCCGCATGTCGTTCAGGTACGGTATTGCCAACAGCAACAGGGACCGTACCCCACTATCAACGCAGTGATGAATGCGATGAGGTACTATCAATCTCGTGGAGTGCAAACTAGCGGATATTGGGGATCCGGTGGCAGCATCGCTTACAGCTCCGCGTCGAGGGGCTACTACTTCAACATCTTCTATCGCTGTTAGCCGATAGCTTCCATTCCCCTGAAGCGATCGGGCGATCGTGCCAGATCGCTTCAGGTGAGGCTTAGATTGGGGGGCTTGGGTCGGCCACTCCGTCGTCAACGGCTTCGTTGAGCTAATTTGCTACCCTAGATACTCAGCAGATTGCCGCGCTTGGGCGCGCAAAGCCCTCCAGATCAACCCTGATTTCCCGGCCTGCCTCCGACTGCTCGCGGCAACCTATGGCCTAACGGGAACTGACGGATACTATTTTGTTGCGTGTAGCGACGAGAACCCCAGTATTGGGCGATGAAAATTCTTGGAGCTCCGCGAAGCCTTTGGCTACGATTACGCCGACTACACAAACTATGTCTCGCAGTATTTTCCCTAATACCGTGTACGTCGTCAGATGATCTTAGGCATCAGGCCATATGCGGTACTTTGTGCCCCATCCCAACTCACTGATCCTTCAGAAATTTCATTAACAGTGACATGCCAAACATAAAAAACCAGAAAAACCCCATACCGATCAATAAGACGTATAGAGTGTTTGAACCTAGCCCCTCTGCCCCGGAAAGCCGCGTGAGCCGCGGTTCAATTGAGCGCAATTTCATGTTGGCGAGCCGATCTTACCGATCTACATGTTTGGCTTGCCAACCTGGGAGGGATGCCGCGGATGCGCCGGACAGTCCAAGAGCACGGACCTCACCCGATTGATGTGCACGTAGGCAATCGCGTACGGCAGCGCCGGTCGCTTCTCGGTCTGAGCCAAAATCAACTGGCCGAAACACTCGGTATCACGTTCCAGCAGATACAAAAAAATGAGCGGGGCACCAATCGCATTGCGAGTTCCCGGCTGTTTCAGTTGAGCTGCATCCTCGACGTCCCGGTGTCTTATTTTTTCCAGGAGATGCCGCTCACCTTGTCCACAGACCCCCATGGTGACGCATCAGTTTCGGAACTCCCGCGGGGCGACCGGGATAATTTGTTCAAACGAAAGACGCTCCAGCTAGTGCGCGCCTACTTCGGCATCAAGGACGAGCAAGTCCGGCGTCGGCTTAAGCTTCTGGTCGAGGAAGTCGGCAGCAACGAGGCGTGAGACACTACGCCGCCTCGACACCCGCTCCAGATCGGCGATAATCGCCCTGTCGGAGGTTAGACACCCTCCTTCGACCATCTCGATCTTGATGTGGGGGCTCCGCAGCTAGCAGCGGGGCCTCCGCTTGTTTGCGACCTGCAGCTTGACGCCCGCGCCGATCTGAGCGGGTACCCACGACCCGCGGCGGGCGATGGTACCCCGCCACGATGCGGAACCTGGTCCGCCGACTGCGGGCCGACAAGTTTATCTGGCACGCGAGGGACCTGATCGTCTGGCGCCCCGAGCAGGCCCGACGCACCGTCCCCCACCAGAGTCCGCTTTTGAGTGGAAAGCGGACATGCAGATCGGCCTGGAGAATGTCCGCTTCTAGCCAGAAGCGGACATTCCGTGCTTTCGCTACGACGATTTTGCTCCAACCCAACCGCGTCCGCTGATATCGATCATCACTGAATCAGGCCCCCTGTATTTCTCCTCGAAGAAGTCGGGGACGGTGAAGAGGTACTTCGCACCGGCATCCTTCAGTTTACGGCGCGTCTCGTCTTCGTCTTCCACAAAAAATCCAAAGTGATGTAGGCCGAAAACCGGCGCCAGACCATCACCCCGGTCCGCCGCCTGCTCGGCTTTAAATCGAATCACCGAAAGATTTATGGTGCCGTCGCTCAAGAAAATGCCTTCGGCGAACTCGTCATCGGCACGCCCTACTTCCACCATGTCGAAAACGCGCTTGTAAAACTCAGCCGTCGTATCGGGGTCTGCACTATGCAGCGAGACATGTCGCAGCTTGGGCATGTGTTTGCTCCTTCAATCATCCCCTCGGGCTCAGGACTGGTGATCTATTTGTCCTATCTGGCATACCACGACATGGTCCATTTATCCCCTCGCGTCAGCAAAATCAGTCGCACCAAGTCCCGAAATTCGGGAATGAGGATACCGCTCTGGGTCATAAGCGGATGTATCTGATGCCTTGGAGAACATCCGCTCTTAGGCGGAAAACGGACGTTGCGGGTTATCTTCTAAGACGTCTGTTGATAGCCAACAGCGGTCTTAATCGCGATCTGACATCTACCCTGGCAGACCTGCCTCCTGCAGCTCGGCAACCACGCGATCCGCGCCGAGAGTATCGAAAAACAAAAAGCGCTCCGATAGCGTCGCTAGGCTGGTATCGGGCGAGAGCTCCAGAAGAAGGCGCATCGTCAAGCGAGCCTCCTCGATCCGCCCGAGCCGAACCAGCGCCAGCGTCAGAACCGTGAGCCCCGGCGGAAAAGCGGGATTGACCTCCAGGGCTCGGCGCGCATCGGCCAAAGCTGTCTCGGTCTGGCCCGCCACGAGGTTTGCACTGGCGATAATTGTCTCGGGGATGTAGCGCAGCGGATCGAACGGGCTCAGCAGCAGCGACCGCTCGGCATGGTCGCGGCCGCGGTCGGGACGGTTGACGACCATGTTCAGCACCGCGCTTATGTTGTGCGCCATGGCGCAGCTTGGGTTCAGGGCCAATGCCCGATCGAGCATCGCGAAGGCCGCCTCAAAATCACGCGCAAGAGCCCCCTTCGCGAAAGCGGCAAGGGCCAGTGTCTGGCCGTCGTCCGACCGCGCGGCCGCGACGGCCTCGGCGTGACGCAGCGCTGCATCACGGTCTTCCTGCTTTCGCCCTCCCCAGAGAAACCGCTGCTGGCAGCACCAGGCCGAGAGGCCATGCGCCTCAGCATAGTCTGGGTCGAGCGCAATGGCAGCGTCGAGCAGCGATAGCGCTGAGGTCTGCCCCGACTGCGTGAAGGTCGCAGCATGTTCAAGAGCGCGCAGATAGAGGTCGTAAGCGTCCAGATTGTCGGGCCGCTTCCGCTTTGCGCGTTCTATCTCTGCCTGGCGTATCGATGGCTCGATCGCACCGACCACGCCCTCGGTGATGCGGTCCTGCAGGTCGAAGACATCCGCCGTCGTGCCATCGTACTTCTCGGCCCAGAGATGCCCGCCAGTCGCCGCCTCGATCAGCTGCCCAGTGATCCTGAGACGGTCGCCCGCCTTGCGGACGCTGCCTTCGAGCACATAACGCACGCCGAGCTCGCGCCCGACCTGGCGAATATCAACGTTTCGGTGCTTGTAGGTGAAGCTGGAGTTGCGCGCGATCACCAAGAACCAGCGGAACCTCGCCAGCGCCGTGATGACGTCCTCGGCGATGCCGTCGGCGAAGTATTCCTGCTCGGGATCGCCGCTGAGGTTCTCGAAGGGCAGCACGGCAATTGACGGCCGGTCGGGCAGCGGCAGCGTCTTGCTTTTCTGCGGCGCCTGTCCACTGGGTGGCGGCGCGGCGGCGACCCGGTAGATGCGGACCGGGCGCCTAATGTTCTTGAGCGTCTTCTCGCCGAGATCATCGAATTCCGCGCCGACCTTGCCGTTCACCTGGTGATAGACGTCACCCGACACACAGATGCCGCCGGATTCGGCAAGGCCCTCGATGCGCGCCGCGACATTGACGCCGTCGCCGTAGATATCGTCGCCCTCGATAATGATCTCGCCAAGATTGATGCCGACGCGGAACTGGATGCGGCGGTCTTCGGGCACGCTATCGTTGCGCTGGGCTATGGCCTCCTGGATCTCGACCGAACTCGTCACCGCGTCCGTGACGCTGCCAAATTCGATCAGGATGCCGTCGCCAGTTGTCTTGAAGACACGCCCGTTGTGCTCTGCAATCTTCGGGTCGATCAGTTCCTTGCGCAGCGCTTTCAGCTGAGCAAGCGTGCCCGCTTCGTCGGACTCCATGAGGCGCGAGTAGCCAACGATATCGGCGGCGACGATCGCCGCGAGCTTTCGCTTGACGCTCTCTTCCGCCACGCCGCCCTGCCGTGAATGTCTCGAATTTGCATAAGCATAGCTTGGCAAGGGACGTCGCGCCAATGTCGGCTTTGGGTCATAAGCGGACATCGACTTTGGCGCCAGCGGCGTCCGCTCTTGGGCGAAGAGCGGACATGCGATACTTAGGGCGGCCTTGGGTTTGTAACGCTTGCTTAGAGCACAGCGCGGAGGGACGCCTCGATCTGGCCGCCACACCACTCATCTCCGTACTCAGCGTCGCTCCGGGCGCGGAGATCGTCCTGTTCGGGCAGTCCGGCGATTCGATCGGAAAGTCCAGCGATGGCGGGCGCCGTCTCATCGAGCATTGACCGGAGCGACGGCAGCTTGGCCGTCATCGTACCCCACAGGATGTGGACCGTGAGGTCGGCCAGGCCAGGCGCTTCGGTGCCTAGAAGGTAGCCCGCCTGCGGCGTCAGGCCGTGGCGGCGGCCCGTCTCCTCGAAAATTTCCATCCAGCGGCCAAGGCGGGGACGGTAGGCGTTCCAACTCTTCGGGGTCCACATCTGTGCGCCGTTGTGGAGGGTCATTTCGTAGAGCACGTCGTCGGCGTCGGCAGCGATTTTGTCGCTCAGCGCCGCGCGCGCGGGATCATCGGGGGTCAAACCATGTTTCCGGCCGAGATAGGCCAGGATCGCGGACGTCTGGGCCAGCGAGAGATCGGCGGCATGATCTGTAAGTACAGGCGGCCCCATAAACGGGACGAGCTGCTCGGCCGGCGCCGTGTCCATGAGTGAACTTAATTCGCCGATCCCGGGCTCCTCCCACGAAGCATGGACATGGGCGAGGACAGAGCGCACAAACTGGCCGCGAAACGGGGCTGGCCAGTAGTAAAGGGTATAGTCGGACATGCGTGACAGTCCTTCTCAGTCCGGAGGGTTGCGCGGTTCCGCCAGTCGTTTGCTAATGTCCGCTTTGGGGCGGAAGGCGGACCTGCAGGTCAGCATCGAGGATGTCCGCTTATAGCCAAGAGCGGACATCGGCAACACTTCAATTGCCACGTTGAGGTGGCACTTGGAAGCAGTCAGCGGACGACCGCTGCGGGATATGCCTGGTAGTCGATAGTGAAGCTCGGGAGCTCGAATGGTTGGTGTTCGAGATGTTCCGCGAAATCGCCAACGTGTATCTGAGGTGCGAATGCAGCCCCATCCCCTATCGTTTGTCATCGGTGAGGGAGCCTTGTGGATTCTCATGCAGTGCGACCCAGTTGAGTACACGGCGGCGGAAAAATGGAACATCGAGCGCGACGAGCAGCATTCCGGCTGGCAACATCCACAAACCGAGCACTGGGAGGAAGCTTAAGATACCGCCAATCATGAGCGGTACTCCAGCAACAGAGCGCACCACAGGTGGTAGGCGACGGTCCGCCCAACGGACGGTCAAGATCGACATCTCCACAATTTGCCGCTTTGACGGGACGATCCGTAGCAAGAGCTTTCGCATGGCAATGCAATTGATAGCTGATTTTCGACAAACTCGTCCGTTTGCCTGGTAGGGTCGATCAAGCAGTGATGTTGGCACGGCTGTAAGTATGCAACAGCATTGAAAAAGGGCGGTAAATTTTTCCCAGGTACAAGCTGACCAGTCTTGTTTCACCGACATGCAGGATATGCCGCACGTCCGCAATGGGCTCCTCAGCGGACATCAACAACCGTCCCGACGATGTCCGCTTTTCGGTGAAAAGCGGACGTGTCCGTCAGCTTCGAGAATGTCCGCTAATAGCCAAAAGCGGCCATTGGTGTGGTGCAAGTCCCTTTACGGATTCTATTCCCCATAGCATTCGGTAATTGAGTTCCTTGCATGCGCTTGTCGCCAATAAAAACTCCCTCCCCCCCAATGGGGAGAGGGAGCAGGCCCAGCATCGGAGGAAGGCAGGCCTTTTTCATGAGGGTCGGGTTCGGTCCCGGTCCCTCCTGGTGGTCCGCCGGAGAACCCGCCTCAACTACCTTACATAAATCACTACGGCGCGGTTCGCGCGCAGGCGCTTGCCCTTGCCAGTCGCCATCAGGGGTTCCTTTTCGCCCGCCGCCCGTGTCGTGATACGGTCCGCGTTTATGCCGGCCTTAACCAGATAGTCGCGCACCGAGGCCGCACGCTTGCCGGAAAGCTCCACGTTGTAGCCTTCCTTACCCGTCGTGTCGGTATGGCCGACGAGCTCGAATTTTACAAACCGGCATTTCCACGCATCGGCAAACCCGGCGAGCGTCTGGCGGCCCTCCTTGCCGACCCAGTGCTTGTTGTAGCCGAAGTAGACGACATCGACCTGAGATCTATCCATCGGCATTTTCTGCAGCTTGATGGTCAGGCCTTCCGCGCCGAAGCCGAGATTGATGCCCTGGGTGGTAGATTTGAGCTCCATCGCCACCTTATTGGCCTCGTTCTCCATGTTGAGCACGCCGCCGCCGACGCCGACCGTCGTTTCCGCTTGCGCGGCGGTGTACTTGCCTTCGATGTCGGCGACTTTGGTCAGGTTCTTTACCGCACCGACGGCTTTCAGCTTGGAGATGCCGATCTTGAGGCCGACGCCGAAGCCTTCGACCTTGAACGGGATCGCGCAGCCCTTGGCCAGGTTCGGCAGCTTGAGCACGCCGCTGCCGGACTGCCCGCCGACACCCACCGATACCGTAGTCGATTGAATCTCGACCATGGGCAGGTTCTGGCTTTGGGCAAGGGCTGACGGTGCCGCCGCGATTAGGGCGGCAACCGACGCCGCAGCAACGCAATAGCTGTGCATGCGCATCACTCGGTCTCCTTTCTGCAAATGTTGTTGTCCGCCGAGAAGATCTGTTGTGACTAAAGAGGCGATAACATCGCCGTCTCCCGCCCGCTTAGCCGTCGTCACCGCACACTCCTCGTCGCTTCGAATGCAGATTTTCTTGCCGCCTTGGCGGTATCGAAAATCGCTCAAGTATTTTTAACTAGGCGAGGATATCGGCTCGTTTGATGGGCCAAATCGTCGCAATGCCCTTGCCCGAACGTAATCGACCCAGTCGAAATGCGGCCGCTCTTTACGAGTGTCGGCGGTTAGCAACACCAATCGAAGCGGACCTATGGCCGCCGTCGGATCGATTGACCTGCACTCGCAACAATGGCGGCTTCGGGTCAGTAGCAGACATCAAGTATCGCGCCAGCTATGTCCGCTTCGGGGCGGAAAGCGGACATGCCCGTCAGCAACCTGGATGTCCGCTCTTAGCCACAATCGGACTTCTCGGCGACTTGTACTTTCTTCTATCATTCGGAGCCCAACCAGTTAACGACTGGAGGCGACACACGACTGAAATTCGAAAAGGCGTTCGCTCGCGCGCCCAAGTAATCGGTTGGAGGAGGCAGGATGCAGCAAGGCAACATGCTAAAGCCAACGCATGCATTACGCGTCATGGTGGTCGCTATTTTGGCGGCGGTTGGATTGGGCGGTGCGCAGCCCGCATCGGCTGACAGTTGGGGCAGTTTTTCTCGGCGTTGCATCACCATAGACCGGGCGATCTATGAGGCACGCCTTTGGCACATTCGCGGTTCCTGGGAGCGGGCGTGCGCGCGCAAAGGGGCCCGAATTGAGGGGCGCTGGTATGCGCGACCGACTCGGTGCGTGAAGAAGCCTGACGGGATGTACGGACAGTTTCACGTGCGCTCGCGCGCGTGTAGCGCCAATCTCCGCTGGGGTAGTTGGAAGAACAATGGTTGCATGCTCCAGCCGAAACTGCGCGGCTTTCGCAGCTACTCCTCGGTCCTGTGGGGCATTCCGCGGGGTGTATCTTGGGAACAGACCTGCGCCCGCATGCCGGTGCGTCTCCTTGGCAGGTCCTTCCGGCATTCGCATGTCTGCGTGAAGACCCATCTGGGCGACGCGGCAAAGGTGGCCCGCAAGGCGGCGAAGTTTGTGAGCAGGCGGGTGAAGCACCCTAAAGCGAAGCTGCTGCTGCGAGGGTTCCGTCTGACGATGCGCATCGTTGAGCGCTTCAAACCTGCGGTCAATATGTGGGGTATCGTCTACATGCCCGACCGTAGCTGCGGCTGGACAGGGGCTCTACCGCGGTTACCGTGAGACGCCGTCAAACTTGCGTTCTACTGCCGCAGGCACACGTGAACCCTTCGCTTGAGAGATGTTCTCTATCCCGCTGTCACGTACGCGTTGTTTGCTCCGCGCATACTGAAGTCCACAATGGGTCAAAAGCAGACATAGAGCCCGGCATGCGGGATGTCCGCTTTACCCCCAAAAGCGGACATTGGCCCCTCGACCGTCGCCAGTGTTGCTGCGTTATCCCTCAGGGCACCGCCATGCCGCGCACGACGGCCGGGCGGGCGGCGATACGGTCGTACCAGTCGCGCACCTGCACAAGTTGGTCCCATTTGCCAGGCCGGAACTTGGGCAGCCAGTCCTGCATCTTGCCGGCGGCCCAAGGGTAGATCGCTATATCGGCAATCGAATAGTCGCCGGCGACGTAGTCACGGTCTCCGAGCCGCGTCTCCAAGACGTCGAACAAACGCATCGCCTCGTCCATATATCGGTTCAGGGAATATTCGTTGTCGGGTGCGTTGCTCGCGAAATGAGTGACCTGACCGAACATCGGCCCGATACCGCCCATCTGCCACATCAGCCATTGCAGCACCTCGGCACGGCGCGCGCCGGATGCCGGCAGCAACTCGCTGCCGGTCTTCTCAGCGAGATAGATCAGGATCGCCCCGGTCTCGAAGACCGAGATC
>JARRKQ010000138.1:0-12966 GCA_037387885.1 Alphaproteobacteria bacterium
CCATTCCGGGATCGCCGCGGCGAGCTCGGCGCCCACCAACACCGCGCACCAAGTCACATACATCCAGATCAGAAAGAGCGGCATCGCTGCCACGGCGCCGTCGATCGTCTCGAAGGACGGGAAGTTGGTGACGTAGAGCACGAAGAGGAATTTGAGGATCTGGAAGAGCACCGCCGCGACCAGCGACCCCGCCAGGGCGTGGCGCCAGTCGACGCGCCGGTTCGGCATGATGATGTAGATGAGCGCGAAGGCGATCACCGAGAGGAGGAAGGGCAGCAGCCGCAGGAAAAAGCCGACCGGGCCTTGGAGGATCTCGATCTTCAGCACCTCCGTCGCGGTGAAGATGTAGCTCGAGACCGCGAGGCTGCCGCCGATGAGAAGCGGCGTCAGCGTCAGGATCGCCCAGTAGGTGAGGAAGCGCACGCCGAAGCTGCGCGATTCCGACTGCCGCCAGATGACGTTGAAGGCCTCCTCGATGGTGCTGAGGAGCATCAGCGCCGTGACCACCAGAATGATGATGCCGATGGCGGTGAGCTGGCCGGTATTGGCGACGAACTTGGTGATCTGCTGGCGCACGATCTCCGAGGCGGCGGGCACGAAATTCTGGAAGAGGAATTTCTGTAAGGTCTCCTGTGCGCCCTCGAAGACCGGAAAAGCGGAGAACGCGGCGAGGCCCACCGCCACCAGCGGCACGATCGACAAGAGCGTCGTATAGCTGAGCGAGGCCGCCACCGAGAGGCAGCGGTCGGCGACGAAGCGCCGGCAGGTATAGAGCGTCACGCTGCCGAGATTGCGCGCCGTGCGCACGAGTCCACCGTCATCGACGATCTCGCGCGCAGGCTTCTTGTCGGACTTGGTCGGTGCCTCGTTCATGGAGCGCAATCATAAACGCTCAGGCGGGCGGGGCGAATGATCGCTTGGGCGCGCATGGCGCGTCCATTTGCTCGCCCCGGGGCATGGTGTAGGATGCCGCGCAATTCCCTGCGACAAAATCAAAGGTCAAAAATGACGGCAAGCGGCGGCCTGATGGACGGCAAGTGCGGGCTGGTGATGGGCGTCGCGAACGACCGCTCGATCGCCTGGGGCATTGCCAAGACGCTCGCCGACAACGGCGCCAAGCTCGCCTTCACCTATCAGGGCGAGCCGCTGGAGCGCCGCGTGCGCCCGCTGGCCGAGCAGGTCGGCGCCGACCTTCTGCTGCCCTGCGACGTGACCGACGACAAGAGCCTCGACGAGGCCTTCGCCGCGATCGAGAAGACGTGGGGCAAGCTCGACTTCCTGGTTCATGCGATCGCCTTTTCCGACCGCGAGCAGCTCAAGGGCAAGTATGTCGCGACGACGAAGGACAACTTCGTCCAGACGATGCTGATCTCCTGCTATTCCTTCACCGATCTCTGCCGGCGCGCAGCGCCCCTGATGAGCGAGGGCGGCAGCGCGGTCACGCTTACCTACTTCGGCGCCGAGCGGGTGATGCCGCATTACAACGTCATGGGCGTGGCCAAGGCGGCGCTTGAAGCGAGCGTGCGTTACCTCGCGATGGATCTGGGCAGCGACGGCATCCGCGTGAACGCGATCTCCGCCGGGCCGATCCGCACGCTGGCGGCGGCGGGCATCGGCGACTTCCGCTATATCCTCAAGTGGAACGAGTACAACGCGCCGCTCCGCCGCAACGTCACCATCCAGGATGTCGGCGGCGCCGGGCTTTATCTGCTGTCCGATCTGTCCAACGGCGTGACCGGCGAGGTCCACCACGTCGATTCCGGCTATCACATCGTCGGCATGAAGGCCGTCGACGCGCCGGATATCACTCCGGCTTAACCCCGTGCCCGGCAACAGCTTCGGCCAGCTCTTCCGCTTCACCACCTGGGGCGAGAGCCACGGGCCCGCGATCGGCTGCGTGGTCGACGGGGTGCCGCCGGGGATCGCGCTCGCGGACGCCGACATCCAGCACTGGCTCGACCGGCGGCGGCCGGGGGCCTCGAAGTACACCTCGCAGAGGAAGGAGCCGGATAAGGTCCGCATCCTCTCCGGCGTCTTCGAAGGCAAAACGACCGGCACGCCGATCGGCCTCATGATCGAGAATGTCGACCAGCGCAGCCGCGATTATTCGGAGATCAAAAGCCGCTACCGCCCCGGCCACGCCGATTTCACCTACGACGCCAAATATGGCTTCCGCGACTATCGCGGCGGCGGGCGCTCCTCGGCGCGCGAGACGGCGATGCGCGTCGCGGCGGGCGCGATCGCGCGCAAGGTGCTGATCGATGCGCTCGGCAAGAAGCTTCAGATCCGCGGCGCCATGGTGCGCGTCGGCACGCACGCGATCGAACGCAAGCGCTGGACATGGAAGGCGATCGAGGAGAACCCCTTTTGGTGCCCCGATCCCAAGGCGGCGAGCGAGTGGGAAGGCGTTATCGAGGCGGCGCGCAAGGCCGGCTCATCGCTCGGCGCGCTGGTCGAGGTGACGGCGAGCGGCGTGCCGGCAGGCCTCGGCGAGCCGGTCTACGACAAGCTCGACGCCGATCTCGCCAAGGCGCTCATGTCGATCAATGCGGTGAAGGGCGTGGAGATCGGCGACGGCTTCGCCGGCTCGATGCTGCCCGGCGAGGAAGCACATGACGAGATGGAGATGAAGCGCGGCAAGGTTGCCTTCAAGACGAACCGCGCCGGCGGCACGCTGGGCGGCATCTCCACGGGCCAGGACATCGTCGCGCGTATTGCCGTGAAACCGACGAGCTCGCTCCTGATCCCGCGCCAGGGCGTGACCAAGACCGGCCGGGAAGTCCCCGTGGTCACCAAGGGTCGCCACGATCCCTGCGTCGGCATCCGCGCCGTGCCCGTGGCCGAGGCGATGGTGGCGGCGGTGCTCGCCGATCACTGGCTGCGCTTCAAGGCGCAGTGCGGGTAGATCGCGACTTTTCCAAACCCGTCATTCCCGCGCACGCGGGAATCCAGAGATCACAGGGCGAGGGCGTTGCCGGCTTCCCTGGACTCCCGCTTTCGCGGGAGTGACGATCAAAGTTTCCGATAAACTAGGCGGCTTACGCCGGCGGCGCGGGCTCGACCGGCGGCTGCTCCGGCGGCGGCGCTGCGCGCCGGCGGCCGCCGAAGAGGGTGCTGGCGAACTGCTCGGCGCGGGCGAGGCGCTTGTCGAGCGCGGCCATGGTGCGCGAGAGGTCTTCGGTGTCGTCGCGCAGCCAGACGCGCAGCGTGCCGAGATAGACCGCGAGCAAACCCTTGGTCTTGATCGCACCCGCCGGGCCGCTCGCGCTCACGCCCACCGATTCGAGCGTCCAGGCCATCGAGCGCAGCAGCCGCGCCGCCCCGCAGAGCATCGAGACCGGGCCTTCGGCGCCGTCCCGCAGGATGGCGGCGATGCCGTCACGCTGGGGCTTCATCGCATCGAAGCGGCGCATCAGCGCGTCGAAGAGGCGGTCCTTGACGCTCTCGTCCTCTTCCGGCGGCTCGGCGCCGGCGAGCACCATCTCGTCGATCGCGCTCGTGTAGGCGGCGAGGATCGCGTCCTTGGAGGGATAGGCGTGATAGAGCTCGGCGAGGCTGACCTTCGCCTCGTCAGCAATGTCGGCGAGTGTGACGTGGCGCCAACGCAGCCGCGCCGCCAGCGTGAACGCCGCCTGGACGATCGGATCGGGGCCGTCCGCCTTGCCTTTGCTTGCGGCTTTCGCCATGGCTCGTCTCCTTCGCCGGTTCGAAAAAATCTTATATCACAATGCGATTCGCGAAACACGAGATCGCACCGCATTGTGTCATTGATGTGACCGGGGATGTGACCCCACCATGCGTGATTCGCAACTGCCGGCCGGTCGCATCCCCCGCGGCATCGCGACGGAAAGGCGTTCCTTTCGAGCCCGCCTTGTGCGATTGTGCGCGTGGGGCGAGGATTGGGGCGATGACCGAAAACCCCGAACGACACGGCGTGACATCAAAGCGATCGGCAAAGAGCCGAGGGGGGAAAAAAGACTTTCCCGCGTTGCTGACGCGCGAGGAAGAGGCCGATCTCGCCAAGCGCTCGGCCGAAGGCGACGACGACGCGCTCGCGCGCCTGATCACCAGCCACCGCCAGTTCATCATCAAGATCGCGCGCAAGTACAAAAATTACGGCCCGCCGATGCAGGACCTCGTCCAGGAGGGCATGGTCGGCTTCATCCAGGCGGTGCGGCGCTTCGATCCCGCGCGCGAGGCGCGCTTGTCGACCTATGCGATGTGGTGGATCCGGGCCTCGATCCAGGACCATGTGGTGCGCTCGTGGTCGCTCGTGCGCGTGGGCACTACGGCGACGCAGAAGGCGCTCTTCTTCCGCGTGCGCCGGATGATGGCCGACCTGAAGCTCGGCGCCGACGCCTTCACCGAGGAAGCCTGCCAGGCGCTCGCCCAACGGTTCGGCATGCCGCTCAAGGACGTGCTGGCGACGGTGCGCCGCGCCTCGGGCCTCGACCAGTCGCTCGACCGCCCGGTGGCCCGCGCCGATGCCGAGCGCAGCGAGAGCTGGCTATCACGGTGCCTTCGGTCATGCGCTCGAGCTCGCCGGGGGTGAGCGGGAAGACGGCGCGGGGGGTGCCGGCGGCGGCCCAGATGTCGTCGAAGCCCATCAGGTCGCGGTCGATGTAGATCACCGGCGGCTCGATGTGGCCGATCGGCGCCACACCGCCGATGGCGAAACCGGTGCGCGCCCGCACGAAATCGGCGTCCGCCTTGCCGAGGGTCTCACCCAGATGCGCGGCGACCTTCTTCTCATCGACGCGGTTGGCGCCGCTGGTGATGACGAGGACGGCGCGGTCGCTGGCTTCGGCGCGGAAGACGATCGACTTGGCGATCTGGGCGACCGTGCAGCCGCAGGCCTTGGCGGCATCGGCGGCGCTGCGCGTGGTGTCCGGCATCTCGCGGACTTCGTTGTCGAAGCCCAGCGCGGTCAGCGCGTCCTGAACCCGTTGGGCGCTGGCGGGCAAGGTGGAGGATGGGGTCATCGGCGGCTGTCCCTCTCAACCTCCGCCACGCATCGCTGAGCCCGGCGGATCAGTTCGCGAGTTCGCGCGATCGCTTCGTGGCCGCCGCAACCGCCCGCGCCATCAGCGCGGCGAGCCCGCCCTTTTCGGCCATCAAGACCTCAAGTGCCGCCTGGGTCGTGCCGCCGGGGCTGGTGACGTTGACGCGGAGCTGGCTTGCCTCCTCATCCGACTGGCGCATCAGCTCGCCCGCCCCGGCCACGGTCGCGCGCGCGAGCTGCATCGACAGCACCTCGGACAGACCGGCGGACACGCCCGCCGCGGCCAGCGCCTCGGTCAGCAGAAACACGTAGGCCGGGCCCGATCCCGAGACCGCGGTGACCGGATCGAGCAGCGCCTCCTCCTCGACCCAGGCGACCTCGCCCACCGCACTCAAGAGGGCGCCGCAGAGCGCGCGCTGATCGGCCGACACATTGGCGTTGGGACAGGCGACCGAGATGCCGCGGCCGA
Source organism: Alphaproteobacteria bacterium (assembly GCA_037387885.1). Taxonomy (GTDB): domain Bacteria; phylum Pseudomonadota; class Alphaproteobacteria; order JAPULJ01; family JAPULJ01; genus DATKZM01. The sequence goes on from JARRKQ010000138.1 coordinate 5,472, forward strand.
TCGCGGCCGGCGTGTTCGGCATGGCGCGCACGATCGCGGCGCCGTCGCCCAAGGCGGCCTCGAAGCCGCCGATCGTCTTGCCGGCGGCGATCGAGAGAAACACCGTGCCCGCGCCGGCATAGCGCGCGTATTGGGGCGCGGCCTCATCCATCATCTGCGGCTTGATCGCGAAGACCACGACGGTCGGCGCGAAGTCGCGGCCGATCACGGCCGGCTCGGCGACGAAGCGCGGCGAGGGCTCGGGCAAGGCGCCGCCCGCGGCGGGCTCGACCACGACGATATTGGACGCCGACACGCCGCTCGCGAGCCAGCCCTCGAGCATGGCACTGCCCATCTTGCCGCAGCCGACGAGGAGCAGGCGGGCTTCGCCTAGATCGGATGAGCCGGAGCCACCTGTGGCGCCCGCAGCGCCCGCCGCCGCTGCTGAAGCCATCGCATCAGGCCTCGCCGACGGTGTCGATCAGCGACGCGGTGATCGCGTCCGACGGGTCCTTGCCGCCCCAGACCACGAAGTGGAAGGCGGTGTAGAAGCGCTCGCATTCCGCCAGCGCGATATCGACCAGGTCTTCCAGCTGCTCGACGCTCGCGCCGTTGGCGCCGCGCAGCAGCACGGTGTGCCGGAAAGTCGGCGAATCGTCGCCCGAGGCGAGATCGAAATGGCCCAGCCACATGCGGCCATTGCAGATCGCGAGCAGCTCGTAGATCGGCTCGCGGCGCGCCGGGCCGACCTTGAGATCGGTGAAGCACGAGAAATGCATCGCGCTCAAGTCGGCGCTCCACGAGAAATGAAGCTGGTAGGATCCCATCGAGCCCTTGCAGTCGACGAGCAGCTCGTCGTTGCTCGAGCGGTCGAACGGCCATTCGTTGGCGGACAGGATCTCTTCCAGGAGGTCGAGTGGGTTGGTTGCGTTGTGGCTCGGTGCGAGCGCGGTCGCCATCGTCAGCCCCTCCTTGGATGTGCCGCCGCCGGTCAGCCTGTCACGGCCTCAGGGTGACGGCCGGCGTCCCTCGCTGTCCCACACCCCCCAGATTGATGACCGGTCCGCTGCTCCGCGACGTGCAACCGATATGTTGTGGCCCGAGGACGCCTATACGCTACCCAAGGTAAGAAGCCACAGTCGCGAGTCGGCTGCAAGGGGATTTTGATGAAATTTAGCGGTTATCCCCAAGATTTTGGGGTATACGCAACATATTGGTAACAGCGCTGCGGCTGTTCCACTATTTTGTGTGTTGGGGGAGGGTCAGCTCTTCTTTGCCGAGTGCCGCTTGCGCGGCCTGGCGCCGCCGCTCTTGAGCGCCGCGATTTCGGCGCGGAGCTCGGCGATGGTGGCGGCCATCGTCTCCTGCTCGGTGCGGGCCTTGGCAGCCATGGCCTTGACCGCCTCGAACTCCTCGCGGTCGACCAGCTCCATGTCGCCCAGCGCGCGCTTCAGGCGCTCGCGCACCAAAGCCTCGACCTCGCCGCGCAGCCCCGTGGCGGTGCCGAGCGCGCCGCTGGCCACGCGCGCCATGTCGTCGAGGATGCGGTTGCGTGTCTGCATGGGCATCGGCCTTCCGGTTGGCATGCGGTTCGGCCGGATTATGGATGCCCGCGCCCACGCCGCGCAACCCGGTGCGCCTTGCGGCCTTTCCGCGCGGCTCCTATAACCCGAAGCATCGTCGAATGGGGGCATCGTCAATGCCACCACCCAGCACCATCAGGGCGGGCCAGCCGTGTCGTTAATCGTCGTAACCGGCGGCGCCGGGTTTATCGGATCGAACCTGGTCGCGGGGCTCGAGGCGCGGGGCGAGCACGAGATCGTCATCTGCGACCGTCTGGGCTTGGATGAGAAGTGGCGCAATATCGCCAAGCGCGAGCTCGCCGAGGTCGTGGCGCCGGAGGATTTGTTGACCTATCTGCGCGGCAGCCGGCGGCGGATCGATGCCGTCTTGCATATGGGCGCCATCTCCTCGACCACCGAGCGCGACGCGGATCTGATCGCGCGGACCACCATCGCCCTGCCAATCGCGCTGTGGAACTGGTGTACGGACAATCGCGTGCGGCTCATCTACGCGTCGTCGGCGGCGACGTATGGCGACGGGAGCCAGGGTTTCGACGATGACGGCTCGATCGAGGGGCTCGCCAAGCTCAAACCCATGAACGCATACGGCTGGTCGAAGCATGTCTTCGACCGCCGCGTGGCGCGGCTAGTGGCCGAGGGTGGGCTCACGCCGCCGCAATGGGCGGGCTTGAAGTTCTTCAACGTCTACGGGCCCAACGAGTATCACAAGGGCGCGATGCGGAGCGTCGTCAACCAGATCCATCCGCGCGCGGCGGCGGGCGAGCCGGCGCGGCTTTTCAAGTCGCACCATCCCGATTACGCCGATGGCGGGCAGTCGCGCGATTTCATCTGGGTCGGCGACTGCGTCGACGTGATGCTGTGGCTGCTGGATACGCCCGACGTCTCGGGGCTCTTCAATCTCGGCACCGGCAAGGCGCGGAGCTTCGCCGATCTGGCGGCGGCGACCTACCGCGCCTGCGGCCGTGAACCGGAAATCGACTACATCGACACGCCGGAAGAGATCCGCGAGAAATACCAGTACTTCACGCAAGCGCGCATGGAGCGCCTGCGCGCCGCCGGCTACGACGCGCCCTTCACGGAACTCGAGGATGGGATCGCGCGCTATGTGAACGAGCATTTGTCGCAAGCCGACCCATATCTCTGAGAACTGGTCTCTGAGAACTGGTCTCTGATAGCTGGTCTCTGATAGCTGAACGCTGATTTCTGAATTCTGGATGTCCGAAATCCTCGCCGTCATCCCCTACCCCGCGATCGACCCGGTCGCCGTCCGGCTCGGGCCGATCGCGATCCGCTGGTACGCGCTCGCCTACGTGATGGGGCTGCTCTGCGCCTGGTGGCTGGTGCGGCGGGTCGGCGCCGGCCGCGCCGCGATCATGACCAAGCGCGACGCCGACGACATCCTGATGTGGGCGACGCTCGGCGTCGTTCTCGGCGGACGGCTCGGCTACGTGCTGTTCTACAAGCCGGGCTATTACATCGAGCATCTGGACGAGGTGTTGAGCCTGTGGCGCGGCGGCATGTCGTTCCACGGCGGCATGCTGGGGGTGATCCTGGCGGCGATCCTCTTCGCGCGCTCGCGCGGGCTCAACATCTTCTCCGTCGGCGATCTGGCGGCGCTGGCCGCCCCCATCGGGCTCTTCTTCGGCCGCATCGCCAATTTCATCAACGGCGAGCTGTGGGGCCGGCCGAGCACGGTCTCCTGGGCGATGATCTTTCCCGATCCGCGCGCCGGCGGGATCCCGCGCCATCCAAGCCAGCTCTACGAGGCGGCGCTCGAAGGGATCGTGCTCTTCACGCTGCTCCTGCTGGCGATGCGCGTCCTCGGATCGCTGAAGCGGCCGGGCGAGATCGGCGGGCTCTTCCTCATGGGCTACGGCATTGCGCGCATCACGGCGGAGTTCTTCCGCGAGCCCGACGCGCATCTGGGCTTCCTCTTCGCCGGCGCCACGATGGGCCAGCTCCTGTCATTGCCGATGATCGCGGTCGGCGCCTGGCTGGTCTGGCGCGCGCGCCGCAAGGCCGACGCGCCCGCGTCCTAACCGATGCCATCGCCGGCCATGACATCGCCGGGCGAGGCGCATATCCGCGCGCTGATCGCCGCCGAGGGCCCGATCACCGTGGCGCGCTTCATGGACGAGGCGCTCAGCCACCCCGAGCACGGCTACTACCGCACACGCGACCCGCTGGGCGTCGCCGGCGACTTCACCACGGCGCCGGAGATCGCCCAGGTTTTCGGCGAGCTGATCGGCGCCTGGTGTGCGGTCGTCTGGGAGCAGGCGGGCCGGCCCGATCCGGTCATGCTGGTCGAGCTCGGGCCCGGACGCGGCACGCTGATGGCCGACGAGCTTCGTGCGCTGTCCAAGGTGGCGCCGGCTTTCGATGCCGCGGCGGAGGTCCATCTGGTCGAGACGAGCCCCGCCCTGCGCGCGGCCCAGGCCGATGCGCTCGGCACACGCCCCACCTGGCACGATGCCTTGGACGACGTGCCGGAGGGGCCCACGATCCTGGTCGCCAACGAATTCTTCGACGCGCTGCCGGTGCATCAGCTCGTGCGGCGCGGGGCGGCCTGGCACGAACGGCTGGTCGCCCTGGACCGTGCAGGCACGGGCTTGTGTTTCGTCGAGGCGGACGCGCCGTCACGACTTGACGCGCCGGCCGTCGACGCCGTCGACGGCGACATTCTCGAGGTCAGCCCGGCGCGCGACGCGGTTACGGCCGAGATCGCTCGCCGCATTGCGGCCCATGGCGGCGGGGCGCTGATCGTCGATTACGGTCACAGCGCGAGCGCGGTCGGCGTCACACTTCAGGCGGTGCGCGATCACGACTATGCGCCCGTTTTGGAAGCACCGGGCGAGGCCGACTTGACGGCGCATGTCGATTTTGCGGCGCTCACCCGCGCGGCCAAAGGTGTGTCTGCGTACGGCCCGGTGAGCCAGGGCGATTTTCTGGCCGCGCTGGGCATCGAGGCGCGGACGACGGCGCTTGCCGCCGCAGCACCCGATGCCAAGACGCGCGAATTGATCGAAAGCGGCACGGCGCGGTTGACCGAAGCGCAGCAAATGGGCTCAGTGTTCAAGGCGCTGGCGCTCATACCTCCCAATCAGCCGCCGCCGCCAGGATTTGAAACGGACCAAGCGACATGAGCCAGACCCCGGACCCCGTCGAAGCCCGCGCCCTCAAGGCCATGGCGAAGGTGCGCCACGGCTTCTTCACGCGCCACGGCGGCGTGAGCGAGGGCATCTACGCGACGCTCAACTGCGCGCTCCGCTCCAAGGACGACCCCGCGCATGTGCGCGAAAACCGCCTCCGGGTCGCCCATGCGGTGGGCGTGGAGCCCGATCATTTCGTCTCGGGCTTTCAGGTGCATGGCTGTGCCGTGGCGACGGTCTATCAGCCCTGGAGCACCGCCTCGCGGCCCGAGGTCGATGCGCTGGTGACCAAGAAGAAGGGCGTGGCGCTCGGCGTCACCATCGCCGACTGCGCGCCGCTGCTCTTCGCCGACGAGGAGGCAGGCGTGATCGGCGTCGCCCATGCCGGCTGGAAGGGTGCGCTCGCGGGCATCGCCGAGGCGGCAGTGGAGGGCATGGAGAACCTCGGCGCCGAGCGCGGGCGGATCGTCGCGGCGGTCGGTCCGTGCATCGGACCGGACTCCTACGAGGTCGGCCCCGAGTTCCGCGACAAGTTCCTGAAGGCCGATCCGGCGAACGCCCGCTTCTTCAAGGAAGGCACGCGCGCCGACCATCCGCTGTTCGACCTGCCGGGCTATGTCGAGGCGCGGCTCGCCGCACTGGGGCTCGCCGCGGTCGAGGTCTCGGGGATCGACACAAGGCCCGACGGCTCGGATTTCTTCAGCTACCGCCGCGCCTGCCTCAACGAGGAACCGGCCTTCGGCCACAACATCGCGGCCATCGCGCTCGAAGCCTGAGCATAAGTCCCAGCACAAGTCTTAAACATGGCGATCCATTTCAGCGTTTCCGAGCTTGCCGACCGCCGGGCGCGGGCCTGCACGGCGATGGGGGAACGCGGGCTCGACGGGCTGCTGATCTTCCGGCAGGAGAGCATGTTTTACCTGACCGGCTACGACACGTTCGGCTACGTCTATTTCCAGTGTCTTTATCTCGGCGCGGACGGGACGCTGACCTTGCTCACCCGCGTGCCGGATCTCCGCCAAGCCCAGCACACGAGCATCATCGAGGACATCCGGATTTGGGTCGACGCCGAAGGCGCGAGCCCGGCCGATGCGCTGCGCGACGTGCTCGAAAGCCATGGTGCCCGCGGCAAGAAACTGGGCGTCGAGTGGGAGGCCTACGGGCTGACGGCGCGCTCGGGGCAGATGCTGACGGCGGCGCTCGACGGCTTTGCGACCCTGGAAGACGCCTCCGATCTCGTCTCGCGCCTGCGCGTGGTGAAGAGCGAGGCCGAGCTTCGTTACGTGCAGCGCCTGGCCGGACCCGGCGCCTTCGAGGGCGATATTCTGGCGGCGATGCAGGGCGCGGTCTTTCGCGGCGGCGGCGACGATCCCGCGAACGAGACGATCATCGGCTCGGGCCGCGACGCGCTGCTCTGCCGCTACTTCACCGGGCGGCGGCATCTCGATCCGCAGGACCAGCTCACGCTCGAATTCGCCGGCGTCTACCGGCACTACCACGCCTGCCTGATGCGCACGATCCTGGTGGGCGCGGCGGCGCCCGAGCACCGCGCCATGCACGAGGCGGCCGTCGCCTCGCTCGAAGCGGCGACCGCAGCGCTGCAACCGGGTAAGCCGATCGGCGGCGTCTTCGATGCGCATGCCGCGGTGCTCGACGCGGCGGGCTACGAGACGCATCGCTTAAACGCCTGCGGCTATTCGCTGGGCACGACCTTCGCGCCGAACTGGATGGACTGGCCGATGTTCTACACCGGCAACCCGTTCGAGGCGGGGCCGGGCATGGTCTTCTTCATCCATATCTGCATCTTCGACAGCGACAGCGGCCGCGCCATGACCACGGGCCGGACGGTCGAGGTCACGCAAACGGGCGCGGTGCCGCTGTCGACGGCCGCGCTCGATCTCGTGGTGAAATAGGCGGCGAGGTAGTGCCCTACCTGATCCTCTTTCTCTTCGCTTGTCTGTTGGGCACGCTCGCTATGTGCGTGGCGCTTTAGGACTTACCCTCTCCTGCGTGCGGGAGAGGGGTTAGACCGCTCTACGTTTTCGGCTTCCGTTTCGGCCGACGAAGAAGCTCACCGCCGCAATTCGGGCAGCGGTCGTCCATCTCATGGGAGCAGGTCGGACAGAAGGTGCATTCGTAGGAGCAAATGAAGGCCTCGGCCATGTGGTCGAGTGGCGCCTCGCACTTCTCGCATTCCGCGCGCATTTCCAGTCCCACGACCGCCTCCCCGCCCCGCTTTGCCGATCCTTCGCGATACATGGATGGCAGTATAGCGCGGGCACGCCCTTCACGTTAGCTTCGCACGCAGGCCGCCACGCAACGGGACCCGACACGCACCCTCATGACCGCCGCCGCACACACCGCCACGCGCGGGATCGCAGGCTGGATCGACCGCAATATCCTCGAGCTCGGGCGCGAGATGCGGGTCTCCTACCTGCCGCCGCTGATGGTCTACATGGCGGCGGGCGTCTCGGGGCTGACCGCCATCGTCGGCACGTTTTTCGTCAAGGATTACCTCGGGCTCTCGGCGGCCTTCCTGGCGGGCCTCGCTTTCTGGGGCGGGGTGCCGTGGTTCCTGAAGATGCCGCTCGGGCACCTGGTCGACCTCATGTGGCGCTGGAAGGCGGCGCTCGTGTTCCTCGGCGCGGCGCTGATCGCCGCCTCCTTCCTCATCATGTACGGCCTCATCGGGCACACCAAGATGATGGCCGGGATCATGCCCGTGCCGGCCTGGTATGTGCTGAGCTTCCTGCTCGCCCCGGTCGGCTATGTGATCCAGGACGT
>JARRKQ010000139.1:0-6825 GCA_037387885.1 Alphaproteobacteria bacterium
AGGAGAAAGCAGACAATTCGGCCTTTAGCTGCGGCGCACAATGATCGCCTCTTGCGCAATGTCGTCTTTGCGATCCAGAAACGGACATTGGCGTCGTCGGGCTGGAATGACTGATTCGGGTCGACTCCAGCCCTTCGTGACTGTCACACAGTCGAACGCTTTCGCGATGCCGGCGAAGGGCAATCTACGGTCACAAACGGTCATTCGGGATCACCTGTGCAGGCGTCCCCTTTCAGATCGGAAAGCGGACATCCCGGCCGGGATCTTTGTTGCATGCGTTGTCTTATCAATCACGCTTTCACATCCACCACCACACGACCCTTGATCTGACCTTTCAGAATCGCGGCTCCCATTGCAGGCAGATCGCTGAGCGTTGCCAGTTGGACCATTGCCTCGAGTTTCTCCATCGGGAGATCCGTAGAAATCCGTCGCCATGCCTTCACGCGGTCCTCATAAGGCCGCATGACCGAATCGATGCCGAGCAGGTTCACGCCACGCAGCAAGAAGGGAATCACGGTGGTCTCCAGCTTTGCCCCGCCCGCCAAGCCGACTGCGGCAACCGAAGCGCCATACTCCATCTGCGCCAAGACACGGGACAGCATGACGCCTCCGACGGCGTCGACGCAGCCTGACCAGCGCTCGGACTCCAGCGGTCTCTTCAAAGGCTCGCTGAGCTCTTCGCGGGGGACGATCGTCTCGACGCCGAGATCCTTGAGATAGCCCGCCGTCTCCGGCCGGCCCGTCACGCCAGCAACGCGGTAGCCGAGATTGGCAAGGATCGCCGTGGTCACCGAGCCGACACCGCCGGCGGCGCCGGTCACCAAGACCTCGCCCTGGTCCGTCGTCAGTCCATGATCCTCCAGCGCCATAACTGCGAGCATCGCTGTAAAGCCGGCCGTGCCCACCGCCATGGCCTGCTTTGCAGATAAGCCATCGGGCAAGGGCACCAGCCAGTCCGCCTTCACCCGAGCCTTTTGGGCATAACCGCCCCACCAGACCTCTCCCACGCGCCAGCCCGTGAGGACCACCTTGTCGCCGGGCTTGTAGCGTGAATCTTCGGATCTCTCGACCGTTCCGGCAAAGTCGATCCCGGGCACATGCGGATAGGTCCGCACCAGTCCGCCGGCGCCAGTCAGGCACAGGCCGTCTTTATAATTCAGGGTCGAATAGTCTATGGCGACGATCACGTTTCCATCTGCGGGGAGCCGGTCCTCGCCGATTTCTTGAACCGATTGGCCGATGGCGCCCTCGTCGTCTTTCTCCACGATCAAAGCCTTGAAGGTCATGGGTCCCTCTCCCTCCGAATTGGGTGACCTCGCCCTGCGCTCATCGCACACCCCATCACAGGGAACGGGCTGTCTCCCGCAGGACGTATTTCTGAATCTTGCCCGTGGAGGTCTTCGGCAGCTCGCCGAATACCACGTGCTTCGGCGTCTTGAAGCCCGCCAGAGTTTGCCGGCAGAAGGCGATGATCTCCTCCTGCGTCGCCTCGCATCCCGACTTCAGCTCGAGAAAGGCGCAAGGTGTCTCACCCCATTTTTCATCGGGCTTGGCCACCACGGCCGCGGCCGCGACGCTGGGGTGTTTGTAGAGCACGCTTTCGATCTCGATCGACGAGATGTTCTCGCCACCCGAGATGATGACATCCTTAAGCCGGTCCTTGATTTCGACATAGCCGCTTGGATGAACGACCGCCAGGTCACCCGAATGGAACCAGCCGCCGGCGAAGGCCTCTGCCGTAGCGTCGCCCTGTTTGTAGTAGCCCTTCATCACGGTGTTGCCTCGGATCACGATTTCTCCCATGGCCTCGCCGTCATGTGGCATTCTCTCGCCTGTCACGGTATCGACGACCGCGACTTCTTCCGTGATTGGGAAGCGAACACCCTGTCGGGCCTTGATCTCCGCCTGCTGGGAAAATGGCAGATCGTTCCATTCCTCGTGCCAGGCGCATTGCACCACATGGCCAAAGGTCTCAGTCAGCCCATAGACCTGCATGACTTCAAACCCCAGCGCTTGGGCTTTCTCGAGAACTGCGCTTGGCGGCGGTGCGCCCGCCGTCAGAACTTTCACGGGGTGGTCGAAGGGCCGCCTTTCCTCCTCGGGCGCGTTGATTAGCAGTCCGAGTACCACCGGCGCACCGCCGAAATGCGTGATGCGATGCTCAGCTACGGCGTCAAAGATGTTCTTGGCAGTCACGTAGCGGCAACAGACAACGGTGCCGGCCAGCGCCGCCATAGTCCAAGCGTGGCCCCATCCGTTGCAGTGAAACATGGGCACCGTGTAGAGGTAGGTCGGATGGTTCGGCAGGCCCCAGGCGGCCACCGTGCCGAGGCTCATCAGGTATGATCCTCGATGGTGATAAACGACTCCCTTCGGACGTCCGCTGGTGCCGGAGGTATAGTTGAGGGCCAGTGCCTGCCATTCGTCTTCAGGCAGGGTCCAGGGAAAATCGGGTTCGCCCTCGGCCAATAGATCCTCATAGGTGAGACTGCCAAGGCGCTCGCCCTCACCAGGGCGCAGTTCCGCCTGGTCGTCGACGATGTCGATGACCAAAAGGTCGGTTGCGACGAGTTTTTCGAACGCACCTTTGACCGCCGGGGAAAACTGGCTGTCCGTGATCAGAACCTTGGCGTCGCCATGCTCAAGGATGTATGCGATCGTATCCGCATCGAGCCGTACGTTGATCGTGTTGAGAACTGCGCCGCTCATGGGGACACCAAAATGCGCCTCAAACAGCTCCGGCGTGTTGGCGGCGATTATGGAGACCGTATCTCCCACTCCTATACCGCGCCGGAATAGCGCGCTGGCGAGGCGAGCAGCGCGATCGTGGACCTGTTGCCAGCTGTAGCGGCGTGGCCCGTAGATGAGGGCCGGATGGTCGGGGTAGACATCCTTCGTCCTGGCGAGAAATGAGAGGGGGGAAAGCGGCACGAAGTTGGCCGCGTTCCTGTCCAGACCATCCTCATAAGGATTTCCGGGCATTTTACACTCCTCCAAGGTCGTTCGGTCGACCGGCTGGCCGGCTGGTAGGCCGCGTCAACAGGTACCATCGGCAAATGGCAGCTCGGTCACTGTGGCCATCCACGGGCCCTCCGGCGTCTCCACTGTCACCTTCTTGCCTGTCTCCCAGTGGCCGCGATCCAGCATGGCAAGAGCAATGCCGCATTTGAAGCCTGGAGAATTGGCGGCCGAAGTGACGGAGCCGATCTCTGCGCTACCCGCCCGTACCGGCCAAGGCTGCACGCAAGCCGGCAAGGTTCCCCCGTGGAGTTTCAATCCGCGAATGAGTCGCCGGACCCCTTCGCGCCGGACACGACGCAACGCGTCGCAACCGACGAATTCGATTGGCGCATCAAGGCTGCAATAGCGATCCAAACCACATTCCAGCGGGTTATTGGCTCGCGTCATATCGTTGCCATAGGAGAGGAGACCGCCCTCAATCCGTTCGATCAGGTTCGGGCAACCCGCGCCAACCTCCAATTTCTGTCCGGCCTCCCAGAGTGCGTCCCACAGCTCCAGTCCAAGGGATGGCTCGCCGAGAAAGATCTCGAACCCCCCCTGCTTGCTGAAGCCCGATCGCGCCACCAGCAGCGAATGATCGCGAAACGCCAGGGTCTCAAAGCGGAAGAAGCGGATCGACCGCACCTCGTCGCCGAACACCGATGCCATCAGATCGTCCGCCTTGGGCCCCTGCACCGCGAGCGGCCAGACGCCAGGCTGTTCCACGATGACATCAAACCCGCCGCCGATGGCCAGACCCTTCGCCCATAACACCACGTCGGAGTCTGCGATGGAAAACCAGTACCGGTCCTCCGCCAACTTCAGAATGACCGGATCGTTAATCATCCCGCCGGTTTCGTCGACCAGCGGGGCGTAAAGACACTGACCGACGGCGGACCGCGTGAGATTGCGCGGTGTCATGAATTGAACCAGCCGCGCCGCATCCGGTCCCCGAACCTCGACCTGCTGCTCGCAACCAACGTCCCAAAGCTGAACGTGCTGCTTGAGATGCCAGTAATCTTCTTCTAAGGATCGAAAAGAGGTCGCTAGAAGGGTGTGGTTGTAAACCGTGTAGCCCTTAACTCCCGCTGATTCGACGCGCGGCGAATAGGGCGTGCGACGGGTGCGGCCGGAAACGGTGAGGACTGGCGCCGCCGACGCCGTATTTCTCGCGATCTCCTCTTTTTGCCCTAATGCAAGAGAGGCTGACGCAGACCTATCGCCCATCACGGTCCAGTCCACGAGATCTGGCAGATTTCAGCGCTGCGCCCAACGAAATCCCAGACCCGGCCGAAGGCCCGAACGCGGGACTGAGAGGCCTGCGCGATCGTTATGTCCGGCCCCATCCAGTACTGGGTGTTGACGACCTTGACTTCCTCATCCGGTGTGGCGCCCTCGATCGGAACCACCTCGCCGACGATCTTTTTGGGCACGGTCAGTCGCCGACGTTGGCCATCGGTCTCGAACGTGACCGGTGCGCGTTCGGCACCTAGGAAATTGCCGACCAGGATGGAGAAGAGACCGGTGGTCCCACGGGCCTTGCCACTGAAGATATCGACTAGTTTTTCGAAGGCCTCATCGCTTGCCCGCTCATCGATAAAAGCTGCCACGGTCCAGTTCCCGCGTCCCATCCAGCCCGGGATGTCGAGCAGCAGCGCCACGTTGAGGCCGCTCAGATCCGTGCTGCCGGCTTCTCCCTGGTCGATGCGCACTCCCGCCCAGGCCTGGCAATATCCCTCGGTCGGCGGATGCTTGCCGAGGGAGACCACGCAAGGACAGAAGACCGTACAGTTGCAATTTAGGATCAGCTCTCCCGCGATCCGCCAAGGTTCTGTCATCCTATTCTTCCCTTCCTCAAACGGTTGCGGCGCGCCAGGCGACGACCAGGGCGCTCGCCACGAGCACCGCTCCGAGTGGCGCCGTAATGTGACGTCCAAACAGCGGCAGCTTTTCGGTTGTCATCAGAACCATCGCCGCCCCCATCCAGACCAGGTTCATCGTCCCTCCGACGAAGGCTAGGGTCATCAGCACCCAGCAGCAGCCGAGGCAAGCGAGGCCCTGTTGCAACCCCATACGCAGCGACCCGCCAGTCCCGTCGCGCCAATTCCCAAGGAAAAAGGCCATCGGCGACCGACAGCGAGACAGGCAAGCCGCCTTTAGGGCGGTGAACTGGTAGAGCCCAGCACCAGATAGCAGCGCGGCCGCCAGCCAGTCGGAGCGAAGTAGGCCGCCGGCGGTCATGCCGCCCCACCGAGCGATGGCCCATTGCGCCAGCGCGGCGACGAGGGCAAAGCCAATCCAAACCAGGCAAAAGCCGGCTAGGAGTCCCCAGAACCCGGCAGGCGCGATGCGTTTTGGATTTCCGGCTACGAGGTCTGCATAGGTTTGCAGCATGGGCGCAGCCGTCGGCGCCATCATGGCCAGAGCCATGAGCGACCACATTCCGAACAGAACCAGGTACGGTGCCTCGCCCGACGAGGGTCCGGCGAAGCAAATCGCATCGAACGCCAAGGGCAGTAAGTCGCGGCCGGGGGCTTCGGGGAACAAGGGAGCGAGCAACCCCATCCCCGGACCGAGCAGCGAGACGGGTGCGCGGCCGGCGAAGTCGGTGCTCATGGCGAAGAGAGCCGCCCAGCTCACCAAAATGAGGGCGAAAAAGCCGATCCAATTTGCCGCTTTGCCCCAGAGCGAGCCTGAAGGACCCAAATTCATCGTCTGCTCCAAGGGCTATGGGGCGGCACCCCACCCATTATCGAATTGAGCAATGAAAACCGATCTTGCGGTCGCAGAAAATGCAGATAAGATTCATGAAATCATCGAAATAAATAATGACGCTATGAGCCATCTTCCGCCCTTGAGAGCGATCCGCGCCTTTGAGGCGTGCTACCGTCTCGGCAGCTACACCCGCGCGGCAAAAGAGCTCAACGTTCAACAGCCTGCGGTCAGCCACCAGATCCGCTCTTTAGAAAAAGATCTGGGCGTAAAGCTCTTCGTGAAGCGTGGAACGGCGATGGAACCGACCGGCCAAGCCCACGACTACTACAGGACGGTCTCTATGGCGCTTGGCGACATCGAGCGGGCGAGCGTTCGGATGCGACGCCGACGCCAAGACAACAGTGTGACCCTGGCGACCTACCCAGGGATCGCGAGTTTTTGGGCCCTACCGCGGCTTGCCAAGCTCAAGAAGCGATCACCGCAAACGATCGTTCGCGTCACCACAGCAGAACTTGACGCGCATATTCCCCTCGACGACGTGGATTGCGCCATACTGTTCGGCAAAGGCGATTGGCCGAGATTCGATAGCCGGCTCGTCATCCGCGAAAGCATTCTGCCTGTCGCCGCACCGAAGATCGCGGCAGACCTGGCTGGCGTGTCTGTAGCAGAGCTTCTCAAGAATGGCCCCCTGATCCATCTCGAGGATCCTGAACACCGTTGGTTCACCTGGCAGGACTGGAAGGAAAAGTTCGCGCCAGATACCGGGGAATTGGACCAGAGCATTGTCGTGACCAACCATGGCGTGGCGATCCACCAGGCTCTGCAGGGCAATGGAATAGCTTTGGGCTGGACTGGCCTGATCAGTGATCTGCTTGAGAGTGGGGTGCTCGTCGCAATGCATGACACGCCGCTGACTTCGTCCCGGGGCTATCACTTCCTTACATCGCCGGATTTTCAGAACACAGCGACCTGCGCAGCGGTCTCTCAGGCGCTGGGCTTAGACTGATGAGGCGAACTCTATAGCAGTTTCTTGATCGCCTGGGCTGGGAAAAGTAGGTCAGCGTTGAGGCGACGGTCCCAATGGGACGGTTCAAAAATTCCGCTATATCC
>JARRKQ010000140.1:0-6725 GCA_037387885.1 Alphaproteobacteria bacterium
CGCACGGATCAAGGACTTTCGCAGGATCGCAACACGCTACGACCGGCTGGCCCGCAACTTCCTCGCCGCCGTGTGCCTCGTCGCTACCATCTGCTACTGGTTATGAGTCCGGAGCCTAGTGGTCCAAGACAGGTTGGCCGCGTAGCATCTGCAGATGCACTCGCTTTCGTATGCCCGCCATCAGTATCCGCCGGCGGTGATCCAGCATTCTGTCTGGCTGAACCTGCGCTTCACCTTGAGCTATCGCGATGTGGAGGAGTTGCTTGCACAGCGCGGCCTCGACGTTTCGTACGAAACGGTCCGGCGGTGGGTACTGAAGTTCGGGCCCGAATTCGCTAGACGGCTTCGACGGCAGCGCCCTCGACCAAGTTCGCGATGGCATCTGGATGAATTGGTCGTCCGCATTGGTGACAAGCGGATGTATCTGTGGCGCGCACTGGACGATGAAGGCGAGGTTCTCGATGTTCTAGTCCAGCGGAGAAGGAACAAGGCCGCGCCTGTGAAACTCCTGCGCGAGCTCCTCAAGAAGCAAGGCTATGCACCAGCTGTCGTCGTTACCGATAAACTCAGATCATATACATCGGCATTTCGAGATATTAGCTTGAGCGCGCGGCATGAACGGGGGTTGAGGCAGAACAACCGAGCGGAGAAATCACCCCACCCGGTCCGGCGACGAGAACGAAAGCTTCAACGGTTTAAGTCACCAGGGTCCGCTCAACGCTTTCTCTCTGCGCATACCGCCGTCTACAACACCTTCAACCTTCAGCGCCATCTCATCTCCCGACGCACATTGCGAGCATTCAGAGCGGAGCTCACCAATCAATGGAATGCCGCGGTAGCAGCCGCGTGACCGGACTCCACGCTCAGCACATTCATGCTCTCGTCAAGGTTCCTGCGACAATGCCCTACTAGTTCGCCTTTGGCTTGTACCAAATGGGCGAAGTATAGGCGCGCTCCTGCTGCACCAATTTTGCGTCCTTCGGCAGCTTGATCTTGTCGCCATAGAAAGCCTTGTCGTAGGCCAGCCAAGTTGGCGTCGGGATCTCGAGAATCCGAATGTAGTAGAACGCGCGCAGCGACGGATCAAAGTCGGGGTCCCGCCACCAAGCGGCGAGAACGGCCTCGCCGATATCGTTGGTGTACTTAGCGCCCTTCACCGTGCTGCCTACGGACGGAAGCTTGCCGTCCTTGTTCGGCTTGCGATCGCCCGCCCAGGCAATGTTATAGATCTTCTCGTGGGCCTTGCCCGCCTTGTCGAGCCAGCCCTTGACGATCTGGATGCGGTCGAGATTTGCGCCATCCGGATCGCGCAACGCGCGAATCATGATGGTCGGAGCTTTCCCTTTCGGCGCATCGGTCAGGTCGCCGCCCATGGGCACGCCACGGGCATAGCCCTGCGCGGCAAAGTCGGGGCGCTGCACCTCATCCTTGCCGAAGTCCCAACCTGCGAAGACCCGTACGGTAATACGCGTACCGGTGGTCGCATATACCTCCTTTCGTTTCATGGCGTCCCAGAGCGCGGCGCGCGTGTTCTCCTTGGCCCATACGGCCGCGAGGCCGGATGCCAACGCTTGGTAATGTCGAATGACGACGTTTGCGCCGTCCTCGGATGGGTTAACGCCCGTGATTTTCTCTTGGTAACGATCTTCGCCTGCGCCCGGCTCGACAGGCGTCGCCTTGCCAAAAAAGTTATCTTCTCGCGTCGTGGCGAGCGACGTGTGGCTGTCGGTGGAGCCAATCATGCCGAATTTGAACGGATTCACGCCGAGCTTCACGCCATACTGCAAGCCCCGCATGAGGGCCTGACGCGCATATTCACGCGGCAGCATGTCAGGCTTTTTGCCTCTGAGCCCGAAGTTCCCTTTGTCCCACCGATAATAGTTGGCGAACTCGTCGTTCCGCGAAAGCGCCGGGTGGGTTTCACCATCGCCTTTGATCTGCGTGACCTCGTAAAGCGGCTCCCAGCGCGCTCTCCGTTTCGCATAGTCCTTCGTCAGCGGCTTTCCCGTCAGCGTCACGTCATCGAACATGAGCCCGTTGGACAGGTTGCCGTTGTGCGGGATCGCGAGGACTTGGCCGCTGGTGCGCTGCTCGTAGGCCTTCATCCATTCCCACAGCTTCTCTGGATCGGGGCTGTCGTAATTCGAGAATGGGATCAGGTCGCGAACCTTTCCCGCGTCGTCGCGAAAGATCACGACGCGGTGCAGATTGTTGGCCTTGGGCGAAGAGGTCCATTCGAATCCGTGCAATGCTGTAAATACGCCGGGCTGATTGTATTTTTCCGCCGCCGCGACGATGCGATTCCAGACGGTCCTCATCAGCTGGGGATTCGCAATAGGATCCTTGTTCTTCGTCATCGCCAAGCCCCAAACCCCATAGGCTTGCATGGACTTTCCGGACTTTGCGAGATCATGGACTTTCTTACCCCAAGGGTTCCGCAAGAGTTCGGGGTTCGACTCCTCGATCAGCACCGACAATCCGAGGTTTTCGGCGTGATCGGCAACGACAAGGAAGTCGAGGGGGCGAACGAGGCGCGCCCGAACACCCAGCGACGCGCGGACGGTCTCGCCCCTGGCAAAACGGTAAGCCTCGTCAGGGCCGAGAAAGTTGCCGATCATGCCGGCATCCGTCGAGTAGGACGTGTGCAGGTGCGTATCGCCCCAAAACACTCGATCTGGATAGGTACGGTTCAGGTAGGGCGAGAACTGCTTTTTGCCAACTGTCACATCCTTCGATTCTCCCTGGATCATGGCCGGCAGTTTGGTCTCCGCCTGAACGCCACGAGTCGGGACACCAACGGCGAAGATTAGGGCAACTGCGACAATCAAGCCAAAGGCGGCTTGCAGGGCAGGCCGTGAATGCTTGTTCAATTCTCGTCTCTCTCTTCTCATGGGTTCTCCTCGTCGGCTTCGAAGCCCCACAGATCTAACCGAGTCCCAGCGGGCTCTTCTTTCCGGTTGAACCATACGCCGTGAATGCGTTGGCTACCATTGCTCGTTGTATCTAACAAAGCAAGAGCCTTTCGGACGTGTCGGTTCGACTGTAATTGATCGAAATCAATTCGCTTGTCTTTAGATTGAAATCAATATGAACAGCAAACCATGAACTGTAAACCGGTGGGCCGCCGAGCGCATTATTGCCGCCACACTCGCCATACGCGGCGCGCTATCGCTTGAAGAGATTGCGCGAACGCAATGTGGCTGTCGCACCAATTTGCTAAAGGGCAGCGATCGACGAGAAATTGCATCCGTCTCTTTAGTGGAGTCATCATGGGCGAAGTGATGGTTCAGGAACTAAGGGAAGAGTGGGTGCCAATGGCACATGCGTGCTGGCGCGAACACAACGCGCCACGCAGCGATTGGATGATGCTGTCCAGCCTACGGCAGGAAGCGACCCCATGATGCCCTGTATAGGGGGAAGTATCGGCACAAATCAGTTGGTTGTAGTTGCAAATGCTCTGTCGCAAACTTGGACACACACCTGCAAACATGGAGTCCACGCTATGAGAGGCAATGAATTGAGCAGGAGACGCCGTCTGACCCTCGCAGCTATTCTCGTCACCGTCTTTGGCGCCGTGGTCGTGAGCGCAGCAGCTTTGGTGTCCATCCTGATTGTCAGCAGCCGGCCGGCAAGCACCCATCCGCCATGCGCCGCTGTCCCTCCGGCCTATGTCGCGCCGCCCGTCTATGGGCCGGCGGGTGTACGTGGACAAGCGCGCCGGGTCTCGCGACGCACGTCGCGGCGGGTCTCCCGGCGGCACTGAGGTCGCGGCGAAGCATGGATAAATACTCAAGATCCTGGAGGGCATGATGAAACGCGGATTCACAGTGGTGTTGGCATCGTTCATGGTTCTCGTGACCATGGGCGATCAGTCGTACGCAGAAAGTAACGCCAAGATCGAGCCGAAGGCGGCGGAGATTCTGAAACGGGTTACGAGTTATCTAGGCTCGGCCAAAACTCTCAGTTTCACGGCAGTTACGATGTACGACGTAGTCGAGAAAACGGGAATCAAGACGCTGAAGGCAGTGCAGCAGGACGTCGTGCTGCGGCGGCCTAGCGGGCTTCATTCCCGTTTCAAGGACGACCACGGCGTAAGACGTCAATTGTGGTTCGACGGGACGACTCTTACCGTTCTTCAAGAGGACAAGAACACGTTCGACACCGTTTCCATGAAGCTCTCCAAGCAACCGACCAACGACGACTTCTTGGATGCTATATCCCAACGCTTCGGGATCAGCTTTCCGATCATCGATCTCCTCTACAGCAAGATCGCCCGGAATGTTCAAGAGAACCTGATCTCCGGGGTGTATCTTGGCGAGCGGACAATGCTCGATGGTGTCCAAGCCCATCACCTTTCGCTTGAGGGCCGGAACGCCGATTGGCAAATCTGGGTTGCCGTCGGCGACCAGCCCAACATCCTGCGAATGGCGGTCAATTACGTGACCATGCCCGAACAGCCCGCCTTCATAACCATTATGACGAACTGGAAGGTAAACGAAGACGTTCCAGCGTCGCGTTTCAAGCCCGATCTGCCAAAGACCGCGAAGCGCCAAGCGTTCTTGAAAGAGATGAAGTAAGGGCAGGCGCCGAGGTTGGAACGATCAGGGGCGTCTGAGTGCAACCGGTGTGCGTAGGGCGCAATCGGACTGCAGGGGGATGAAAATGGCTATGCTGGAGAGTTCACCATGCCGCCGAATATGGGCCGGCATCGCTCGCATTGTCGATTGTCCTTTTAATACGTCGTGGTCCTGTTCCACAGTACGACGACGTACGCTCAGCCTGTGGAGGTTCCCGAAACCCATGGGGGAGACCTGTCATCGCGGCAGCGTCTAACCGGGGATTGGGATAGTTGACGCAACGTGTTGGCCAAAAATGGCTTGATAGTCTGTGTCTGCCGGTCGCCTTCCGAATCCGTGCGTAGGGCGATGAGCGCGTTGAGCAGGCCGCATTACGCCAAATTGTCGACGATGCCGACGTCCATTGGGTGCAACTATTGGGGAAGCCTCGGGTCGAGATAACCGCTGCGCTACCGTTTCAGGATCGCAGTCCGGCTGAGCGTGCCCCGACGCGCCGCAGACGACAGCGCCTTTCGCATTTTGGGGCGGTCGCGGATGTAGCTCGTGAGGGTAACTGGCCCGAATACCACGGGAATCCGTTCGACGCCGCCACCCCGCGGGCAACGGAGTAACGGCCAAGGTCCCAACAGATCATATCGGACGAGGCCTGTGTGTGAAGAAAATGGGCTTCCCGTAGCTGATCTCGGTCGCGTTCAGGACGATCATCGAGAGGCAGCGCTTCTCTAGATCGCCATAGGTGGCCTTGTGGAACATAACCGGTCATAGACCTCGGCCATGCCCCAGACGAGACTGACCATCCAGCCCCAGTTCCAGGGCAGGAGACGTGCCGATTTTCTTCGCCGGCAACGGAATCAGTGCGTCGGCCGTCTGTTGCCGCGTCCCACCCCACGACGTCGCCCCAACGCTCGCTGCCTACCTCAGATTGAAACCGCCGTCTGGCTCGGGCGGCAAGGTGCTGTTAGAGGTTCTACGGACGAGCAAGGCGCGGGCGTAACTCACCCCTCCGGAGGCCTATTTCCTGTACTTCTCAAACACTGAGAGCAGCCGGGTGTCTGGCTTATCGATGCATTCGGCCCGGATCTTGTCTGTCGTCTCCGCCAATTGGGGGCCGTCAAACATGGTCTCGTTTTTCCTACCGCTTACGAAGCCGTGGAAGAAGATCGCGACGAAGCGCTGCTCTTCGCCGTACATCATCAGCACCTGCCGACAGGTCAGCTTTGTCAGATCCGTTACCTGTCGTTCCGCCCCGAGCGCCGCATTGTTGAACGCCATCCCTACAGCAAAGCCCGTTCCAAGAGCGAGCCCAATCGCTTTCGATCGCATAGACGTTTTCCTCCCTGCTCGGATACGATGGCAGCGCAGATGCTCAGCTTTTGCTACGCGCCATACAGGCCTGATACGCCTGATTGTAAATATGCTGATAGTTTGCCGCGCGTCGTGCGCCGCCAGCAATCCCGCCGATTGCGCCACCCACTCCAGCGCCGCGGCCCGCACCGCGCCAACCGCCGGCAATCCCACCGATCAGCGCCCCGCCGGCGGCACCTCGAGCCGCGCCGCCCAGAGCCTGACCCTGTGTCGCTCGCCGTGCATAATCGCGCGCATAGCCGTCGCAATATGCGTGGGGGTTCGCCTGGGCACCAGCAGCAAGGACAGTAGTGAACAGTGCCACGAACATGCCCGCCAACCGTACGCAAAAACGCGATCGACTAGAGCGCATAGCGAATCCTTTCGATGGTACTTTGGCGTATCGAACCCCACTGGTCTCGGCGTGCAATGCTAATCGTATGCCTGGTCCACTTTCTCTCCGGTCGAAAAATGAGCTCTGGCATACTCGCCCCGTGCAGCTGCCGCTGGTTTTCGCTGATAGCGTTCAGCACCCCCAGTCGACGACATTTCCTAGAAAATCGAACTGTAGTGTAGCATTGAACTGTATTTTATCTCAAGGGCAACACAATTGGGACGTTGCAGCAGAGCTCCAGTCACTGTCACGCCATCAGAGCAGGGGCATACTCCAATGTTTCAATGCACGGGTCGATCGAACGCATCGCATCGAACCGCAGCGACCAAGGTTGGTTGCTAGGACCTCTGTCCGCTCGACATATACACGCGGAAGCGCTCCAGATTGATGTGATAAGCCGTACCCTCACC
>JARRKQ010000141.1:0-17518 GCA_037387885.1 Alphaproteobacteria bacterium
CATTCGGCGTGGTCAGCGGCGCGGCCGGCTTGACGGTGGGCGCCACGGGCGGTGCCGCTGCAGGCTGAACCGCAGGTGCGCCCAGCGGCGCGGCCACGGGCTTGACGGCGGGCGCGGCCGGTGGGGCGGCTGCCGGCTGTGTCGCCGGGGCCGCCGGCGGTACAGGTTGGGCCGCCGTGGGTGTGGGCGCGGGCGTGGCCGCCGCCCCCGGCGTAGCGGTCTGCGCCCCGGTCAAGCGATAGAAGCCGCGCTGGCCGGCACTGCTCTCGAATGCCTTGGAGAGCCCGAGCACCGATTCCGCGCCGCCCAGCAGAAGCACGCCGTCGGGCGGCATCATCGTCGCGATCGTATCGAGGATCCGGCCTTTCGTCGGGTCGTCGAAATAGATCAGGACGTTTCGGCAGAACACGACGTCGAACTTGCCGAGCAACGTGAGATTGTCGAGCAGATTGTACGGCCGGTATTGCACCATCTTGCGGATCGGCTCCACGATCTGCCACTGCTCTTCGACCCGCTCGAAGTAGGTCAGGAGAAAATTCGTCGGCACGCCGCGCTGAACCTCGAACTGGGTGTAGATCCCCGATTTGGCCCGGTCCAGGATCTCCAAGGACAGATCGGTGCCCAGGATCTCGATGTTCCAGCCCGCGAGCTGGGCCTCCATTTGCTTCAGGATCATCGCGATGCTGTAAGGTTCCTGGCCGCTGGAGGCAGCCGCGCACCAGATCCGAAGCCGCTTGGTCGACTGGCGCGCCGCGATAAGCGCCGGCAAGGCCTCGTCGCGGAACGTGTCGAACATATGGCTGTCGCGGAAGAAGAACGATTCGTTCGTCGTCATCGCCTCGACGACATCGTTCAAGACCGTATCATCGGTGCGGGTTCGTAAGCCCGCCACCAAATCGAGCAGCCCTTCGATCCCATGCTTGCGGGCAACCGGCGTCAGGCGGCTCTCAAGCAGGTAGAGCTTGTCGGGCGTCAGGACGAGCCCCGAGCGTTCCTTGATCAGGCTACTCAGGAAATCGAAGTCGGCGGTGTTCATGAGGTCCCCCCTCGTGCCAGCATCGCGACATGCGGCGCCAACTCGTCGATCGGCAAGACGGCGCTGCATAGCCCGTTCGTGGCCACCGCGCCGGGCATGCCCCAGACGACGCTGCTCGCTTCATCCTGCGCGACCACCGTGCCGCCGTTGTCAACGACACACTGCGCACCCTTCATGCCGTCGTGGCCCATACCGGTCAGGATGACCGTCAGGATCGCAGGACCGTAGATGGCGGACAGGCTGCGTAGCATCGGATCGACAGCCGGGCGGCAGAAGTTTTCCGGCGGCTCGGACGTAAGCCGTAGGATCGTTGATCCCCCCCGGGATTCGGCAATCATGTGAAAATCACCAGGCGCCACATAGATCGTGCCGTCTTCGACGGACATGCCATCGCTCGCCTCGGCGCTGGGCCAGCCGGTGTTCTGCCCGATATGCTGCGCCAGGATCGTGGTGAATTTCGGCGGCATATGCTGGGTGATCACGATCGGCTGCTTGACCTCCTTGGTCAGCGCGCCGAGGAAGGTGAACAAGGCCTGCGGCCCGCCGGTGGAGCTGCCGATCGCGATGATCCGCGGCTTGACCCGGCTGGACGGGCGCAGGGTGATACTCGGCGTTGCCTTTCCCGCGCCCGCCGATTGAGCGGCCACCGGGGCACTGGGCGACTTGCGCGCGCGACGGCGGGCCTGACCGAGGCTGCGGACCTTTTCCAGCAGATTGCGGCCGAACTCTTCGCGGCCGTTGATGTTGCTCGATGCCTCGGGCTTGGGAATGTAGTCGGTGGCGCCCAGGCGCATCGCCTTCATGCTGATGTCGGCGTTGCGCAGCGTCAGGGTCGACGCCATCAGGATCTTGACGTCCGGATCGGCCTTGAGGATATGCGGCAGCGCGGTAAGACCGTCCATCACCGGCATCTCGATGTCGAGGATGATGACGTCGATCTCGGTATTGGCGACGCGGTCGACGGCGCGCTGGCCGTCGCTCACCGAAGCCACGACACGCAGCCGCGGGTCGGCGTCGAGAATGCGCGTGATCAACCCCCGGATGACGGCCGAATCATCGACCACCATGACCCGAACCGCATCATCGCCTGGACTGGCAGGCGGCGCGCCGCCGCGGGGACCCGCGGCCACAGGGTTGTGAACATTTGCCATTAGAGCAGACCAACCTGCGCCAGCTTGGCCTGCATGATCTGGTTGTCGAAGGGCTTCATGATGTACTCGTTCGCCCCCGCCTCGAGCGCCGTGCGGATATTGTCCAGATCGGTTTCGGTGGTGCAGAACACGACCTTCGGCTCGCCGCCGCCGGGTAACGCCCGCAACGCCCGCAGGAATTCGATGCCGTTCATCACGGGCATGTTCCAGTCGAGCAGAATAGCATCGGGAAACGCGGCCTCGCAGGCTGTCAGCGCCTCTTGGCCATTCTCGGCCTCCAAGGTCTCGAAGCCGAACTCCTGCAGCATGTTGCGTGCAATCATCCGGATGACCTTTGAGTCGTCGACAATGAGGCAACGCTTCATGATGTCATTCCTTCGTTTCTTCCTCTGAACGCCGAGCGACCCGACACGTCAGGCGCTGTTCAGCAGCTTGTCGATGTCGTCCTGCGACATGGCTTCATCGGAGAGCTGCGGGCCCTGCAGCAGCATGTCATCGGTGATCTCGTTCTCATCTGTCGGCGTCTCTTCGGCGCCGTCAGACGCATTTCGTGACTTGTATTCGGCGATCTCATCGCCGAAGGCCGTGATCAGCGAATCGACCTTTTCCTCGATGTCCTTCAGCGCTTTCACCACCTTGGCCACGCGCTGGCCGGTAATGTCCTGAAAGCTGCAGGCTTCGGTTTCGGCGACGATCTCGTCGAGCTCGTCGGAGGCGGCGGGCAGATGGCGGTCCTTGACCTCGTCCGGACGCAACGCGGCGATTTCCTGCTTGGCCTGCTCGATGTAGTCGGCCAGCCCAATCATCTTGGCCACGACTTCGTTATCGGAGCTCGCCAATTCCTTGCGCGCGGCATCCATGATGCCGGCGACGACCGCGCTGACCTCTTCAAGCGGCACCGTTCCGGGCTCGGCCTTTTGCAGCTCCAGGAGCTGTTTGGCGAGCTGTTCTTGATCGAGGCTACCCGACATCATCCGCCCCTAAAATTCTCCGATCACGGAGACCAGCTTGCTTTTCAGGGTGTTCGCATTGAACGGCTTGACGATGTAGTTGGAGACGCCTGCCTTCTTGGCGACGATCACGTTCTCCGTCTTGCTCTCCGCGGTCACCATGATGAACGGGATGTGCTTGAGCTTCTCGTCGGCGCGCACCTCGCGGAGCAGTTCCAGCCCCGTCATCGGCTCCATGTTCCAGTCGGACATGATCAGGCTGTAGTCGCCCGCCCGAAGCTCCTGCAGCGCCGTGACGCCGTCGGTCGCCTCGTGGATATTGGTGAACTTCAGCTGCACGAAAATATTCCGAAGAATGCGCAGCATCGTCACATAGTCGTCGACCAGCAGGATTGGCCGGGTGATATCGAATGCCATAGTTCACTCCGTCTTTTCGTCACATTCGCCCGGCCGATTGGGAGGCCGCGCACCGAGAAGTCAGGCTGCCTCCGCCCCGTCGAGATCGAGCAGACGCGTAATGTCCAGGATCACCAGGAGCTGTTCGTCGAGGCGGTAGATGCCGTCGGCGAAACCGCGCCACAGCGGATCGAGCGTGGCCAGGTTGGCTTCAATCTTGTCGTTCGGGACGTTGACGACGTCGCCGATGGTGTCGATGTTGAGGCTGTAGAGCTCGTTCTGATACTCGACCACCACGCTCATCCCCTCGGCATCCTCGTCACGCGGCGGCAGCGCCATGCGCTGGCGCATATTGATGGCGGTGACGATGCGGCCGCGCAGGTTGATCAGGCCGGCGACGACCGGATGCGCCATCGGCACGCGGGCCACCGGCTGCGGCGCCAGCACGTCCTGGACCGACAGCACCGGAATGCCGAAGAGCTGATCGGCGATCGTCAGCGTCACCAGCTGGGTGGTCGCCCGCTCGGCTTGGCCGTCTGTGTGGCCTCTGGCAGTTATGTCGGTCATGCGACTTTCTCCGTGGGAACGTCAGCGTCTTCGCGCCGGAAATCGCGGTTGAGGCTGTCGAGGACTTTGTTGCGGTCAAACTTGGCGACGTAGTCGTCGAAGCCGACGGCGCGGCCGCGCTCGCGGTCCTTCTCGCTGGCGCGCGAGCTCAGCGCGACCATGGGAACGTCCTTCCAGCGCGGATCGCTGCGCACATGCTCGGCGAACTGGAAGCCGTCGGTGCCGGGCATCTCGATATCGCTGATGATGACGTCGAAGGCGGCGCCGTCATCACGCATCCGCAAGGCATCGTCGGCGCTGTCGGCGGTGATGACCTCGTAACCGGCGACCGAGAAGAGCGGCGCCATCAGATTGCGGAAGAAGGGGCTGTCGTCGACGAGCAGCATGCGCTTGCGTGCGCCTTCGCCCGCGCGCTCATCCTCGGTGGCCTTGAACCAATCCGGGAAGGCCTGCGTCAGATAGTGACCGACATCGAGCACATCGGTCGCCTTGCCGTCGATCACGGCGGTGCCGACGAGGCCCGGCTGCTCGGCGGTCAGCTCGACCTTGAGGCTTTCCTCGACGATGTCGACAATTTCCTCGACTACTAGGCCGGCCGCCCGGTCGCCTTCCTGGAAGACCAGCAGGTTCTTCTGACCGTCGTCCGTGATTTGACTGCCGTCGGTCGAGATCAGCGGCATCAGCCGGTCGCGGTATTGCACCATCGCCGCACCGTGGGCGAATTCGATGCGCGAGCCCTCGATGATCTCGAGACGCGAGACCAGCGCCAGCGGAACCGCCCGCAGCTCCGAGCCGGTGGCCCGGAACACGAGGAGCGCAACGCGCTCGGCGCCACTGCTCGCCGCTTCCTGATCGTCATCGCCCGCATCGTTGCGCGGCACGTCGACGGCACCCGCGGTGGATGCAATCCCGTTCACGTCGAGGATCATGATCACGCTGCCGTCGCCGAGGATGGTGTTGCCCGAATAGATCGGGATTTGCCGCAGGATGGGCGCCACCGGCTTGACGACGATTTCTTCCGTGTCGAAGACCCGGTCGACGATCAGCCCGAAGATGAACGTGCCGACCTGGCTCACGACGACGTAGCGCTCGGAAATCTCGCTGCCGATGTCGCCCTCGACGCGCAGCTTCTGGAGCTTCGGCAGATCGACCAGCGGCAGCAGCCGATCGCGCAGCCGCAGCACCGGAACGTCGTTGATCGTCTCGATGCGGTTCTCCGAATTGTCGGAGACGCGCACCAGCTCGAGCACGCCGATCTGCGGAATGGCGAAACGCTCGCCACCCGACTCGACGATCAGCGCCGAGACGATCGCCAGCGTCAGCGGGATGTTGATCTTGAAGCGCGACCCCTTGCCGGGCGTGGAGGTGAGCTCAACGTTGCCGCCGATCTTTTCGATATTGGTGCGCACCACGTCCATGCCGACGCCGCGGCCGGACACGCTGGTGATCTTCTCCGCGGTGGAGAAGCCGGGCTTGAAGATGAACTGGGTGATCTGCTGGTCGGACATCTCCGCGAGCTCGGCCTCGGTGGCGAGCTCCTTGGAGAGGATGTTCGCCTTGACCTTCTCGATATTGACGCCGCGGCCATCATCGGAGATCTCGATGATGATGTGCCCGCCCTCGTGATAGGCGTTCAGCGTAACCACGCCGGTCTCGGGCTTGCCCGCTTCCAACCGGCCCTCGGTCGTCTCCAGGCCGTGGTCGGCGGAGTTCCGCACCATATGCGTCAGCGGGTCCTTGATCAGATCGAGCACCTGGCGGTCGAGCTCGGTCTCGCCGCCGAGCATCTTCAGCTCGATCTTCTTGTCCATTTCCAGCGCCAGGTCGCGCACGATGCGCGGCAGCTTCGCCCAGGCGTTCTGGATCGGCTGCATGCGCGTCTTCATGACGCCTTCCTGGACGTCGGTGGTGATGTGGTTGAGGCGCTGGAGCGGCACCTTGAATTCGCTGTCGTCGCGGCCGCGCACCATCTGGAGGAGCTGGTTGCGGGTGAGCACGAGCTCGCCGACCAGCGTCATCAGGTTCTCCAGCAGCTGCACGTTCACGCGCACCGACTGGGCCGCGATCGAGGATTCCTTGTGCTGCTTCGGCTCTTCTGCCTCCGCGGACGGCTCGGCCGGTTTCTTCGGCGGTGCGGCAGGCGCCTCGGCGACCGGTGCAGGCGCTTGCGGCGCGGGCGCCTCGGAAGCTACCTGCGGGCTGGCGGGCAGCCCCTCGGTCGCAACGCCGCTGCCATCGGAAGCCTGCGCCGTGCCGCCTGCCCCTGCGGCCGCCACTTCGTCGAGCAGCTCCTAGGCGACCGGGAAGCCGCCGCCCTCGTCGGTGGGAACGCCGGCATCCGCGGGACCGGCCGCGGCAACTTCATCGAGCAGTTCCTGGGCGACCGGGAAGCCGCCATCGGCGTCCGTCGGAACGCCGCCATTTCCACTATCGCCGCCGGTCGCGGCCTCGAACTCGTCGAGCAATTCCTGGGCAACCGGGAAGCCGCCATCCGCATCGGCCGGCGGCGCGTCGGCGCTGGGGGCCTCGGGCGCCGGCGCTGCAGCCGCGTCGGCGGGTGCTTCGGCGGCCGGGGCAGCCGGGGCGGCGGCAGGGGCCGCATCGCCGTCGGCGATCGCGCGGAGCTCGGCGATCAGGGCGGTGTCGTCGCCTGCGGGCTCGCTGCCGGTCTCCTCGAGACCCGAGATGATGTCCTTGACCTGGTCGATCGCCTTCAGAATGAGGCTGACCGCTTGCGGGGTAACCTCGAGGGTGCCGTCGCGGAACAGGCCGAGCACGTCCTCGCCGGCATGGGTGACTTTTTCCAGTCGCGGCAGACCCAGAAAGCCGCTGGTTCCTTTGATCGTGTGAACGAGCCGGAAGATGTCCTGCAGGATCGCCTTGTCGCTGGGGTCCTGCTCAAAGCGGACCAGCTCGTTGTCGATCACCGCGAGCGCTTCTGACGTTTCGGTCAGAAATTCTGTCAGCAGTTCATCCATTCCAGCCACCTATGCCTTTCACTCTGATGTCCTCGCTCACGACCAGCGCCGCACGCGAAGGTCCGAAGACATCGCCCGGCGCCTGCGCGCCGTCATGATCACCCCGCTCCGGCGACGCGAAATATCCACCGGAGCCTTACCGTCCGCGCATTTTCCACCCATGCGTCGACACCCTGGGTCGGAGCGCCGGCGTGATTTCGATCTATCTTCCATAAGAGGACTCGATCCCCCCGGACGGTCTCAGAACGATCCGATATGCGCTGAATAAGGTTGAGATTCAGTAAAATGCCGGGAATTCGACCGTGATTCCGGCCACCTCGCGCATCCCCGTATGAGAAGCGCCGTGCACGGAGAGCCCGCCCACCAGCGGCGTGCGAAGGCGCGCAGCCGATTGCCCGCGCCCTGCATAATGGCTAGTGTTCGCGCCGCCTTCGCGCGGGAGGGAGCGGGACGCAGTGTACGACGTTGTCATCGTCGGCTACGGGCCGACCGGCATGCTGGCGGCGATCAAATTGGGCCGTGAAGGTCACCGCGTCGCCGTGCTGGAGCGCTATTCCACGCTCTACAATCTGCCGCGGGTCGGCATCGTCCACGACGACGTTCTGCGCATGTTTCAGGAAATCGGCTGCGCGGCGCAGATTGCGCCGGCCACCTTCTTCCTCCCCACCTATCAGCTCGCCAACCAGGGCAAGGTCTTGCTGTCGAACGACATAGAGACGTTGGCGACCCATGGCTGGCCGGAGATGACCTCGATCTATCAGCCCGCCTTCGAGGCCGAGCTCGATATCCTGGCGAAAAGCCTGCCCAGCGTGGACGTCTTTCAGGGCCGTACGGTCGTCGGCCTCGCCCAGGACGACGGAAAGGTAACCGCGACCACCGAGGATGGCGACGGCAAGCAGGCCAGCTTCGAAGGCCGCTACCTGATCGGCGCCGATGGCGGCAACAGCTTCATCCGCGAGAGCCTCGGCGTCGCGATGGAGGATCTGGGCTTCGATCAGAACTGGCTGGTGATCGACGCCAAGGCAAAGACGCCGCCGCGCCCCGATCTGCCGCTGCTGCGCCAGTTCTGCGAGCCCGAGCAGCCCGGCATGACCATGCAGATGGGCCCCGACCACCGGCGCTGGTCCTTCATGATCTTCCCCGATGAGGCCCCGGAGGAGGCGGTAAAGCACGAGAACGTCTGGAAGCGCCTGCAGCGCCGCGAGGGCGGGACGCCCGAGGAGTTCGAGCTCATCCGCGTTGTTTCCTATAAATTTCAATCACTTCTGGCCGAGCGCTGGCGCGATGGCCGCATCTTCCTCGCCGGCGACGCCGCGCACCAGATGCCGCCTTTCCTCGCCCAGGGCATGTGCTCGGGCTTCCGCGACGCCTACAACATCGCCTGGAAGCTCGACCTCGTCCTGAAGGGGCTCGCCGGGCCCGATTTCCTCGACACATATGAAGCGGAGCGCGGGCCCAATTCGCGCGCAACCATCGTGGAAAGTCTGCGCGTGGGCCTGAACGTCAACGAGCGCGACCCCGACAAAGCCCGCGCCCGCGACGAGCAGCTGATGGCGTTGCAGGCCGCCAAGGACCGCGGCGAGATGCCAAAGGCGCTGATCGCCTTCCGTGTTCCCGGCTTCGAGGAGGGCTTCGTCGCCCGCGCCGATACCGCCGGCAGAGCCAAGGGCGCCGGCGACGTGTTCGGCCAAGGCCGCGTCGCGCGGAACGGCGAGGACGGCCGCTTCGACGACGTGGCCGGCCGGGGCTTCATGGTGATCGCGCGGAACGGCGATCCGGCAGCCGCGCTTTCGGCGGAAGACCGCGCCTATTGGCAGGCCTTGGGCGGACGGCAGCTTTCCGGCCTGATGGACGCCTATGGCTGCGACGTGATCGTCAAGCGCCCGGATTACTACCTATTCGGCGCCTGCCCGAAAATCGACGATCTACCCGCCCTGCTGGCCGACCTGCGTGCCCAGCTCGGGGCCGTCGCCTAGCCGGACCTATCGATCAGGTACCAATTCGGCGTGCCTGCCTAATCGCGCCGATCAATCAAGTGAATATATGAGCCGACGACCGAGCCGACCCGGCACCCCGCCCGGCCGGTATCCTCGCCGCGCGCATCGCGGCAATCGAAGAGCGGAGCCTCCCCGTCCTCATGGGACGCGCTGGCATAGTGGAACTCGTGGCCACGAAAGCGCCCGCCCCTGGTCCCCAGCGCGCAATCGCCCAACAGCGTCACCTCGCGGTAGCCGAGATGAAGCCGCGGCGCCGCGAAGGAGGTCTCGACGGGCAAAAGCCCAGCCATTTCATGGGGTTGCCCCTCGCCGTCCACGAGCACACGCCCCAGCACCATATAGCCGCCGCACTCGCCGTAAATCGCAACACCACGCCCGGCGACGCCTCGCAACCCCTCCAGGAACCGCGCGTTGCCGGCAAGCGTGCCCGCATGAAGCTCCGGATATCCACCGGGCAGATAAACGGCATCCGCACCCCCATCCGGCGCCTCATCGGCAAGCGGCGAAAAGAACGAGACCTCCGCCCCCGCCGCGCGCCAGCCGTCGACAACATGCGGATAGGCGAAGGCGAAGGCGCGGTCGCGCGCCACGGCGATCCGCTGGCCGAGCGGGTCTACGGCCACGCTCCCACTTTTTCCCGGTGTCCGCAGCGGCCGGGCCAGCGTGATCAGCCGGTCGAGGTCGAGATGCGTTTCCACCGCCGCGGCGGCCCGCGCGATGAACGTCTCCAGCGCCGCATGCTCCGAGGCTTGCACCAGCCCCAGATGGCGCTCGGGCAGCGCCAAGGCCTCGTCGCGCGGCAAATACCCCAGGAGCGCTTGCGGCCGGTCCTTGCAGGCCGCCTCCAGGGTGCGGGCGTGGCCTTCGCTGCCGACCCGGTTGAAGACGACCCCCGCCACATCGAGGCCGCGCCGGAAGGTCGAGAAGCCGTGCACCACGGCCGCCGCCGAGGCTGCTTGCGCCCGCACGTCGAGAACCAAAATCACCGATAGATCAAGGTGTTCCGCTACATCGGCCGTCGATCCGGTGCCGTCGGGCGCGCCGTCGAAAAGCCCCATCACGCCCTCGCCCACCACGATGTCGGCGCCGGCAGAGACCTGTCCCGCGATCGCCGCCACGGTCGTCTCGCGCATCGCCCAGTCGTCGAGGCTGAGGCAAGGCCGGCCGCTCGCCACCGCGTGGAACGCCGGGTCGATGTAATCGGGGCCGACCTTGAACGAGCCGACCGCCAGCCCGCGCCGGCGCAGCGCCGCGATCAAACCGAGCGTGACGGTGGTCTTGCCGTGGCCCGAAGCGGGGGCGGCGACGATGAAGCCCGGGGCCGATTTCGCCGAAGCGGTCGTCATGCTGTTCGTTCATCCGGCAGCGATGCGGAAGACGCGACAGACTAGCCAGCCCACCCGGTCCTTGGATAGTCTGATCGCAATGACGAAGGCTGCAAAAAATCCAGAAAAATCAAAGGGCGACGCGCTCCGCCGCGGCTGGACGACGGGCGCCTGCGCGACCGCCGCGACCCGCGCCGCCTACACCGCGCTCCTGACCGGCGCGTTCCCCGATCCCGTCGAGATCACCCTGCCGAAGGGTCAACGACCCGGTTTCGCGTTGGCGACGCAGTCCCTCGGCACAGACGAGGCGAGCGCCGGCATCGTCAAGGACGCCGGCGACGACCCCGACGTCACCCACGGCGCGCTCGTCGTCGCCACCGTGCAGCCCGGCCCCGCCGGCAGCGGCGTCACCTTTCTCGCCGGCGAAGGCGTCGGCACGGTGACCCGCGCGGGCCTTCCCCTGCCCGTGGGCGAGCCCGCCATCAACCCCGCCCCCCGCCGCATGATCGAGGCGACCGTGGCGGCGCTGGCGCGCGAGCACGACGCGCCCGGCGATGTCTTGGTCCGGATCTCGATCCCTGGCGGCGAGGCGCTTGCGGTCAAGACATGGAACCCGCGCCTCGGCATCGAAGGCGGGTTGTCCGTGTTGGGGACAACCGGTGTCGTCGTGCCCTTCTCGTGCTCGGCCTGGATCCATTCGATCCACCGCGGCATCGACGGAGGCCGCCGTGCAGGCGCTCCACGACCTGCCCGAAATGGCGCTCATCGACATGGGGGATTTCGTCGGCGGCATGCTGAAATACCTTCGCAAACACCCGGTCGCGCGCGTCACCGTCGCCGGCGGCTTCGCCAAGATCAGCAAGCTCGCGGCGGGCTTCCTCGATCTGCATTCGGGCCGTAGCACCGTCGATTTCGAGCGTCTTTCAAAGACTTGCGCCGAGCTCGGCGGCTCCGACGCGCTCGTCGAGGCCGCCCGCGCCGCCAACACCGCCGCCCATGTCCTGGAACTCGCGCGCCAGGAAAAGCTGCCCCTGGCCGATGCGATTGCCGAGCAGGCGCGCGCGGCCGCGCAGGATGTCGCCGGAGCCGAGGCCGCCGTCGAGGTCGTCATCTTCGACCGCAAGGGAACGCTGATCGGGCGCGCCGGTGCCTGACAAATCACCTGAGACGAAACGCGTCCTCATCCTCGGCGGAACGCAAGACGCCGCCGCTATCGCGCGGGCCTTCGCCGACGATCCCGCAATCCACACCATAAGCTCGCTCGCCGGCCGCACCCGCGCACCGAGAGCGCTTGCCGGAGAGGTCCGGAGCGGCGGCTTCGGCGGCGCGGACGGCCTCGCGCAGTATCTCGAAGACGCGCAGATCGATGCGGTGATCGACGCGACCCACCCTTTCGCCGTCGCGATCAGCCGGCATGCCGCCGAGGCGTGCGAGCGCGCCGGCGTGCCCCGCGTGCAACTGCAACGCCCGCCCTGGACCGTCCAAGACGGCGACCGCTGGATCGAGGTCGACGACGTGGACGCCGCCGCACGCGTTCTGCCCCAGCATGGGCGCCGCGCCTTCCTCACCATCGGCCGACAGGAAATCCCGGCCTTCGCCTCGGTGCGCGACGTCTGGTTCTTGGTCCGGCTGATCGACCCGCCCGCCGAGCCCATCGCGCTCGCCTCGTTCGAACTCATAAGCCAACGCGGCCCCTTCGAGGCGGCCGCCGAGGCAGCGCTGATGCGCGCGCAGGCGATCGAGGTTCTGGTCTCTAAAAATAGCGGCGGAACAGCGACTTACGGAAAGATCGAGGCGGCGCGACGGCTATCGGTTCCGGTCGTCATGATCCGCCAACCGCCGCGGCAGCCGGGCGACCATGCAGCCGACGCCGAAGAGGCCTGCGCCTGGCTGCGCGAACGCTTCGCGGCCGGCTAGCCCTGCCTATTCGCGGCGGCAGACCTATCCGTGACGAAAAATATGCCGGTGGCCGGGATCGTAGAGCTGGCTCGCATGGCCGGCCTCCTCGTCGAACACATGCCCGACCAGCACCAGCGCCGTCCGCGTGATTTTCGCCGCGCGCACCTTCTCGCGGATATCGGCGAGCGTGCCGGTGATCGTCTGCTCGTCGGGCCAGCTTGCGCGATAGACGACGATGGCCGGGCAATCGGCGCCATAATGCGGCGTCAGCGCCTCGACCACGTGGCGCAGGTTGCGCACCGATAGATGGATGGCGAGCGTCGACCGCGAGGCGCCAAGCGCGGCCAGCTCCTCGCCCGGCGGCATCGCGGAGGCCTTCATCGTGGTGCGGGTGAGGATCACGGTCTGGCTCACCCCCGGCACGGTCAGCTCGGCTTTGAGGCTCGCGGCGGCGGCGGCAAACGCCGGCACGCCGGGCGTGATGTCGTAGTCGATGCCCAGCTCGTCCAGACGCCGCATCTGCTCGGCCACCGCACCATAGAGCGAGGGGTCGCCCGAATGGACGCGCGCCACGTCGTGGCCCTTCGCGTCGGCCGCGCGCATCGCCTCGATAATCTCCTCCAGGGTCATCGGCGCGGTGTCGATCACCGTCGCACCGTCGGGCGCGTAGTCGATCACCTCGCGCGGCACCAGCGACCCCGCATAAAGGCAAACCGGGCAACGCGCGATCTGATCGCGCCCGCGCACCGTGATGAGGTCGGGCGCGCCAGGACCCGCGCCGATGAAATGAACCGTCATTGGCCCCAGCCTGTCATTGCCCAAGAACCATCATTGTTAGCGCGCCGTCTCGCGCGCGCCATAGCCGCGCGGCGTGTAGACCCACACCCCGCCATCGCCCTTATGGACCCGCCGCGTCTCGCTCGAGCCGACGAGGACGAGCGTCAGCATATCGACGCGGTCCGCCGACAGATCCTTCAGCGCCAACACCTCGACGCTCTCGCCGGACCGCCCCAGATTGCGCGCCAGCACCACCGGCGTCTCCGCCGGCCGGTGCGACAATAATATGTCCCGCGCCTGCCCCAACTGCCTCACCCGCCGCTTCGATACGGGATTATAGAACGCGATCACGAAGTCCCCCTCGGCGGCAGCGCGCACGCGGCTCTCGATAACCGCCCACGGCGTCATCAGATCGGAGAGCGAGATGGCGCAGAAATCGTGCCCCAACGGCGCGCCGATCCGCGCGGCCGCTGATTGCAGAGCGGAGATACCCGGCGCCGAGGCGATCTCGATCCGCCGCCAATCCGCCCGTTCGCTGCGATCGAGCAGCTCGAAGACCAGCGCACCCATCGCGTAAATCCCGGCATCGCCCGAGGAGATGAGCGCCACGTCGCGCCCCTCCGCCGCCAGATCGAGCGCCGCGCGCACCCGTATCTCTTCCTCGCCGAGGTCGTAGCCATGACAGGTCTTGCCCGCCGTCATCGGCCCCAGAAGATCGAGATAGAGCCGGTAGCCGACGAGATCGTCCGCCGCGCGGATCGCCGCCTCGGCATCCGGCGTGCGGAAACGCGCATCGCCAGGGCCGATGCCGACGATGCTCAAGCGCCCGCGCGGCCGGCCGGCGGTGGCGGGATCGATCGGCGCCGGCGCGCGCGCGATGGCGCAGGTGGCGCGGCGGCTTTTGCGTTTCGGAACAACGAGTTCGCCTTCGGGTCCGGCCGCAGCCAGCGCCGCCCCTTCCGCCACGCCGTGACAGCCGACCTCGCGAAACACCGCCTCGGACGGGTTTTGCAGGCGCGGCGTTTCCGTCTCGAGCCGCGCTGCGTCGAAGAACCGGACCGGCACGCCGAGCGCCGCCGCCACAGCATGCACCGCCGGCTCATCCATCTTGAGATCAATCGAGAAAACCGCGGCGACCGCGCCGTCGGCCAGTCCCGCCTCGGCCAGCGTGCGCGTCACCAGATCGACGACTTCCTCCGGCTCGGCATTACGCTCGCAGCCGATACCGACCGCGAGCCGTTGCGGGTTGTAGACGAGCCGGCGCGCATCGCCCTGATCGCGGTCGTCGCTCACCCGGATCGTCAGCGCGCCATCGTCGGCGAAAAGCAAGGCGCTTTCTTCCAGCCAGGATGCGGCACCCTCCCTTTGGACGCTCCCGCCGGCCAGCA
This sequence comes from Alphaproteobacteria bacterium, assembly GCA_037387885.1. GTDB lineage: Bacteria > Pseudomonadota > Alphaproteobacteria > JAPULJ01 > JAPULJ01 > DATKZM01. The sequence continues at coordinate 14,465 of JARRKQ010000141.1, forward strand.
ACGCTGCCATAAAGTCTTTGTAATCGTTGGGATTTACCAGCCGCCACCCCTTGGGCGGCGCATCGAGCGCGACGCCGAAGCGGAGATCGCCGGCGGTCGTGATCGCAGGCGCACCACCGAACGCCGCCGCCAGTTGTTCGGCCAATGCGTTGGCGCCCCGGTGCCCGCCCAGCAACGGCACGACCGCCGAGCCGTTCTCGGCAAGCGCGACAACGGGCGGCTCGCTCCGCTTGTCGTCAAGCACGGGCGCCAGCAACCTAATCAGGATTCCCGCCGCGCACACGCCGACGATGGGCCGGCCGGACGTATAGAGCGCCTGCAGATGCGCCTTCACGTCGTCGATGCGATGGGCCGCCTCCGGCGCCTCGAAAGCGGCATAGATTTCGGCGCCCCCCACATCAGTGAGCGCATCGGCGGCCGCACGAGCAGTTTCCAACCCGCTCGGGCCCAGAACGACAATCACCGCCTGCGGTGCTAGAGCCGCCACGCTTCGCCTCGCTTGTGCACGACGATCATCGAGAAATACGGCACGGCGCTATCGTCGACCTCGTCGAGCGGCAGAATGCGCTGATTTTCCATGGTCGCGCGCTCGACATAGTGCGCCTGCGCCGCTAGGCCGAGTTCAGCGAGCAGATCGCGGATGCGGGCGAAGTGCCGCCCGACCTTGATAATTGCCGCGGCATCATTTTCTTTCAGCCGCGCTCTGATCAGATCCGTGTCGAGCGGTGCCGGGATCACAGTCATGACATCGTTCCGCGCCGCCAATGGCGCGCCGAGCACGGCGGCGCAGGCGGTCAATGACGAGACGCCGGGGATCACCTCGACCGGAAAGCGCTCGGCCATACGCCCGAAGAGATACATGAACGAGCCGTAGAAAAAGGGATCACCCTCGCACAGCACCGCGACGTCGCGCCCATCGCCCAGATGCTCGCCCAGCGTCTCTACGGCCTCGTCGTAGACCGCCTGAGCGGGGAAACGCGCGGCGACCATCGGCATGCGGATCGCGATCTCCGTCTTGGCGCCGTTCAGATAGCCGGCGACGATGGCCCGCGCCAGCGAGTCGCCTGTCTCGGGCGCGGGATAGGCCAGCACCGGGGCGTCGCGCAGCAGCCGCAGGCCTTTGACGGTAATGAGCTCCGGATCGCCCGGGCCCACGCCGATGCCATACAGAGTACCGGTCATAGGATCGTGCCGGTCATGGCTTCACTCCCACATACTGCGTGACCGGCATCTTCGGCCGCCAGCTCATGAAGCGGCCGGCCGAGGTTGCGTTTTGCACCGCGATCCGCCGTAATTCGCCCCCATGCGCCGCATGCCAATGGTAGAGCGCGTGCTCGCCCTCCACCGAAATGACGTTTGCGACCAGCCGCCCGCCCGACTTGAGCGCCGACCAGCACGTATCCAGCATCCCGTCCGCCGAGACCCCGCCACCGACGAAAACCGCGTCGGGCGCGGGAAGATCGGCGAGCGCGTCCGGCGCGTCGCCCTCGACGATCTCGAGCTGCGGCACGCCGAGCGCGCCCGCGTTCTGCCGAATGTAGCCGATCCGCTTTTCGTCGCGTTCAATTGCAACCGCGTGGCACGAGCGATGCGCCCGCAGCCACTCGATCGCGACCGAGCCACAGCCGGCGCCGACATCCCACAACAGCTCACCCGGCAACGGCGCCAGCATCGCCAGCGTCGCCGCGCGCACCTCTCGCTTGGTCAATTGCCCGTCATTGACGAAGGCGTCGTCGGGCAGCCCGGCGGCACGGCTGTATGCGGCCGCGTCGGGTCCGGCAACGCAATCGACGGCCAGCGTGACGAAATCCGCGATCGGCCCGGCCGGCCAGTCCGCCGCCGTGCCGTCGATGCGGCGTTCCTTCGGCCCGCCCATATGCTCGAATGCGATCATGGCGCTGTCGGCGAACCCCCGCCCGCGCAGCATCGCCGCGACCGCCACCGGGTCTTCGCCGCGGCCGCACAGGATCAACAAACGACGCCCCGGCGCGATCGCGGCCTGCACCTGTTCGGCCGGCCGGCCGTGGACCGTAATGCAGTCGCTGTCGGGCAGCGACCAGCCGAGCCGAGCCGCGGCCAGGCTGAATGCCGAGACGCCCGGATGGATCGTCATCTCCTCGATGGAGAAGTGACGAAGCAGCATCGCACCGACCCCGTAGTTCAGCGGATCGCCCGTCGCCAAGACGCAAAAGCGCGTACCCCGCCGCGCCTCGATGCCAGGAAAGGCATCCGAGATCGGCGTCGGCCACTCGAGCCGCTCGCGCCCGTCATCGGGAACCATCGACAGATGCCGCGCACCGCCAACCAAAACCTCCGCCGCGTCAAGGGCCGCGCGCGCCTCGGCAGTCAGCGACTCGAGACCCGCCTCGCCAATACCCACCACGCTCAACCACTTAGCGGTCATTGCTCAATCAACGAATAGCCGCCGCAACGGCATTCACCGCCGCGGCCGCCATCGCGCTGCCGCCGCGCCGGCCGCGCAAGGTGAGATAAGGCACGTCGGTCTTCGCCTCGATCAGCGCCTCCTTCGATTCGGCCGCGCCCACGAAACCGACCGGAAAAGCGAAGATGGCCGAAGGCTTTAGCCTCTCTTCCTCTATCAGCTCGATAAGCCGAAAGAGCGCCGTTGGCGCGTTGCCGACCGCCACCACGGCGCCGTTCGCGCTGTCCGCCCGCTCACACCAAAGATCGACCGCGGCCGCCGACCGTGTCGTGCCCAAATCACGGGCCCTAGCCTGGTCGACTTCATTCAAAGTGCAAACAATGTCGTTATCGGAGGGCAGCGCCGAGCGGATAACGCCCTCGGCAACCATGCGCGCGTCGCATAAGACCGGCGCGCCGCCGGCCAACGCATCGGCCGCTGCCGCGGCAATGGTCCCGTCGAAAGCGAGGTCGTCGACGATGTCAACCATGCCGCAGGCATGCACGATCCGAACCGCGATTTCGGCAATCCCATCGGGTAAATGATCGAGCCGCGCCTCCTCGCGGATGGTCGCGAAAGAACGGCGGTAGATCTCCGCCGGGTCGCGCACGTAGTCGGTCACGACACGCACC
>JARRKQ010000141.1:17575-20623 GCA_037387885.1 Alphaproteobacteria bacterium
TGACCGTGATGATGGTCATGATCGTGCGCGTGACCCGATGCCTTGTCGTCGTCCGTGCCGATCCCCTCGACGTGATGGTGGTGGCTTTCCTGGGCGAGGCCGACCTGGTCCTCGAAGCCGAGCACAGCTTCGCGGTACTTGCACATCTGGCAGTTCATCGCCGGCGCGCCTTCAAGGATCTCCAGCGCCCGCTCCATGAAGGTCTCGACCACCAGATCGTGGTGGTTGAGATAGGACGCCTTGACGAATTCGATCTCGGGATGCCGCGCGGCAACCACGTCGGTGTAGTCGTAGATCCGCTTCACCAGCACGCCGGTGAAAAGGAAATAGGGAAAGACGATGATGCGCTTGTAGCCGAGCCGCGTCGCGTGCTCGAGCCCGGGCTCGACGAGCGGGAAGGTCACGCCCGAATAGGCCACCTCGCCCCAAGCGAAGCCGAAGCCCTCCCAGAGGAGCCGCATTACCTTCGAGATATTGGCGTTGGCGTCGGGATCGGAGGCGCCGCGCCCGACCACCACCAGCATCGTCTCATGCGGCGAATAAGCCTCGCCCACGCTGTCGATCGCCTCCTGGATGCGGGCGCCGGCGGCGCGCATCATCTTGGGGTCGATGCCGAGTTCGCGGCCGTATTCGATCCGCAGGCCCTCGTGCTGCGCCACATATGTATTGAGCACCGAGGGGATATCGTTCTTGACGTGTCCGGCGGCGAACAGCATGCCGGGAACCGCCAGAATGTGGTTGCAACCCTTCGCCCGCAGCGCCTCGATCCCGTCCCGGATCACCGGCGTGGCGAACTCCAGAAACGCGTGCTCGACATCGTAGTCCGGCATGCGCGCGGCGAGCTTGCGCGCCACCTCGGCGAATTCGCGGCTCGCGCCCGCATCGCGGCTGCCGTGCCCGCACAGCAGCACGCCTGTTTTCTCAGACATGTCGTCTCCGATCGGTGATCCTGGGAATTTTGCTCATGCTAATCGGCCAAAGCCTTCGATTCCAAGCGGAATCCGGTTGATCGGCGGCCCCGCCGCGACGATGCTCGCGCCCATGTTCGCGTATCTGGGCACCGCCTCCGGCCTGTGGTTTGACGCCTTCGCCATCGCGGGGGCCGCGCTGCTGCTCGACGCGCTCATCGGCGATCCGGGCTGGCTCTACCGCCGCCTGCCCCATCCGGTGGCGCTGATCGGCCGGGCGATCGGCGGTTTCGACCGCCTGCTCAACCGCCCCACCGCGTCCGCGCCGTTGCGCGTCCTCGCCGGTATTTTGACCGTCTTGATCGTCGCCGGCGCCGTCGGCGCGCTCGCCTGGGCGATCGGCTCCGGGCTGCGCAAAATCGAGCCTCCATGGATCGGCGCGGCCGTCGAAGCCGTGCTCGTCTCGGTCCTGCTCGCCGGCCGCTCGCTTCATGCCCATGTGGCCGCGGTCGCACGCGGGCTGGCGCAAAACCTCGCGGACGGCCGCAAAGCGGTCGCCGCCATTGTCGGCCGCGATCCCGAAACGCTCGACGAGGCCGGGGTCGCCCGCGCCGCGATCGAATCGGCGGCGGAGAACTTCTCCGACGGGCTGATCGCCCCGCTTTTCTGGTACGTACTCTTCGGCTTGCCCGGCATCGCCGCCTATAAGGCGATCAACACGCTCGACAGCATGATCGGCCACCGCACGGACCGGCATCGCGCTTTCGGCTGGGCCGCGGCGCGGCTCGACGATCTCGTCAACCTGATCCCGGCGCGCCTCGCGGGGGGCCTGCTGGCCCTGGGCGCTCTGCTCATCCCGTGGGCGTCGGCCAGGCGCGCCTTGGCGACCATGATACGCGACGCCGGCAAGCATCGTTCGGTCAATGCCGGCTGGCCGGAAGCCGCGATGGCGGGCGCGCTCGGCCTCTCGCTCGGGGGCCCGCGTCACTATACCGGCGATCATGCCGACGACCCCTGGATCGGCGCGGGAACGCGCAACGCGTCGCTCGCCGACATCCGCCGCGCGCTCACCGTCAATCTCGCGACCGGGCTGTGGCTCGCGCTCGTTCTCGCCGCCGGATTCGGCATATCGTTCGCCGTCGTTTCGTAAAGCGCGCGCATCAGAACTCGATCCCCTTCTGCGCCTTCACGCCGGCGCGGAACGGATGCTTCACCATTGTCATCTCGGTGACGAGATCGGCCGCGTCGATCAGCTCATCCTTGGCGTTGCGCCCGGTGACAACGACGTGGAGATCCTCCGGCTTCGCCTTCAGGAAGGCGACCACCTCATCGAGCGGCAAGTAGTCGTAGCGCAGTACGATGTTGAGCTCGTCGAGGATCACCAGATCGTATGCCGGGTTCGGCCCGCGGCTCGCCTCGATCATCTCCTTGGAGACCGCCCAGGCCTTTTCCGCCGCCGCGATATCGCGCGCGCGGTCCTGCGTCTCCCAGGTAAAGCCCTCGCCCATGGTGCGGATGGTCACCTGATCGGGGAATTTCTCCAGTACCACCCGCTCGCCCGTCTCCCACTTGCCCTTGACGAACTGCACGATGCCGACGCGCATGCCGTTGCCGATCGCCCGCGCGGCGAGCCCGAAGGCGGCCGTCGACTTGCCCTTGCCCTTGCCCGTATGGACGATCAGCAAGCCCTTCTCGATCGTCTTGGTCGCGAGCATCTTGTCGCGCGCGGCTTTTTTCTTTCACGCCTTTTCGTTCGCCCGCGCGAAGTCGTCTTGTGTCTGGTCGCTCATTGCGCAGCCTCCATACGCGCAGCTTCCGTGGCGCGTCCGGCGAGCGCGCGGAGTGTCATCCCCGCGCTGTTCGATCGGGGCCGCCAGAGGTCGCGTTCTTCCGCCTCAACAAGCCGTTCCGCAATCTCGCGCGCAGCCGCTGGGTTGTTCTCCTCGATGAAGCCGCGCACGCGGTCATCGGCGACAAAAGCATCGTAAACCGCATCGAAGTGGTGGTCGGCAACGACGCGCGCCGTGGCGGCGAAGGCGAAAAGGTAGTCCACCGTCGCCGCCATCTCGACGGCGCCCTTGTAGCCGTGGCGCATCACCCCCTCGATCCATTTCGGATTGACGACACGCGCGCGCACGAC
>JARRKQ010000142.1:0-6580 GCA_037387885.1 Alphaproteobacteria bacterium
TGGCTGAGGGTGTTGACGAACTGCTTGGAACGGCTCGGAAGGTTGTGATTCCTTGCTCATGAGGCTTGAGCGGAGGTATCGCGGCGATGATGGGCGAGCAGCTGGGCCGTCAGGAGCGTTTGTTTTATGAGTTTGATCTGGATGAGGTGGTGCCTCGGGACCATCTGCTTCGCCGGATCGATGCCGTTCTCGACCTGAGCTGGCTTCGGCGGGAGCTTTCGCCCTACTACAGCCATACTGGTTGCCCGTCGATCGATCCGGAGCTGCTGATCCGTATGCTGTTGATTGGCTATTGTTACTCGATCCGCTCGGAACGTCGACTGTGCCAGAGGGTTGCGCTGGACCTGGCCTGTAGGTGGTTCTGCCGGCTCGGTCTGGAGGACAAAGTTCCCGACCACTCTACCTTCTCGACCAACCGACACGGCCGCTTCCGCGACAGCGACATCCTTCGCAAGCTCTTCGAGAAGGTGGTGCGCGGGTGTATGGCAGCTAATCTGGTGGGCGGCGAAGGCTTTGCAGTCGATGCTTCCGTGATCGAAGCCAACGCGAGCCGCTTCAAGCGGGTCAACGGCGCCGAGATCGACTGGACGCAGCAGGAGCGGGCACGTCGACCGGTGTGGGAGTATCTGGCGGCGCTGGACGGCGAGGACCAACCGACCAATCCCGAGCGCGCGCCCAAGGCCCTGTCGCCGAGCGATCCTTGCGCGGCCTGGACCACACGCGGCCGCCACAAAGTGATGTTTGCTTACAGCCTCAACTATCTGATCGATGAAGAACGAGCCGTCATCGTCGATGTCGAGGCGACGCCGACGCGCATCTCCAAGGAGGCGGCAGTCGCCGCAACCATGATCGAGCGCACCGAAGAGCGCTTCGCCCTCAAGCCCAAGCGCCTCGCCGCCGATGTTGCCTACGGCACGGGAGAACGGCTCGACTGGCTTATCCGGCACGGCATCGAGCCCCATATCCCGATCAAGGACATGAGCTGCCGCAAGGACGGAACCTTCTCTCGGTCAGACTTCGCCTACGATCAGGAGCAGGATGTCTATATCTGCCCTGCGGGCAAAACCCTTAAGACGACCACGCGGGTGTTTCCTGGCAACACGCTCTATTACCGGGCTAGCAAGCTCGATTGCGAACACTGCCCCTTGAAGCCGCGCTGCTGCCCCAAAACACCTGCGCGCCGGGTCCCACGCGACCTCTATGAGGCGGCCCGCGAGCAGGCCCGGACCCTGGCGCAAAGCGAGGCCTACCTTCAATCCCGGCGAAAGCGCAAGAAGATCGAAACCCGCTTCGGCGACCTCAAGTGGAACCTCGGCCTCACCCGGCTGCGACTACGCGGCCTCTCAGGCGCTCGCGACGAGTTCCACCTCGCCGCTACCGTCCAGAATCTCAGACGCCTAGCGAAGCTCGCTGCCATACCTCCGCCAAATCTCGCGGCCGCCTGATCCTATGACCCCAACCTGAGCCAAAAAGGCCAAATACCAAATCCGCCCAGGCGTCCCGCCGAGGCGCAAACGAAGTATCCGCTATTACTAACACCGGACATCGCAAATTTATCGAGACTTGGGTTCGTCAACACCCTCAGCCAGATCCAGACATTCGCCGGCGTCATTTACGGCCCGATCAACGACGGCAATTCCGAACAGTCATTCGACCCCGACGCCTCGAATGTCTATTGCCGGACTGCAAAGCGGACACTGCAAGCGAAGAGATCGTTTTGCGTCACAATAGTTGGGGCGCTGGCCGGCTTTCTATGGCACAAGCGGGCGTGGGTGCGGCGCGTCACCTAGTCACCTTGTAGCCAAAAGTGGACATCGTATCGCCCGAAGCGACCCGCCGCGCCTCCTCCACTTCGGCCAAGAGACGGGTGGTAGTGTCCTCAATGAAGCCGTGGCGGCGATAGTACGCTAGGGGATCTCTGGCGAACGACTTGTATTGCAACATTTTCTCCAGTGCCTGGCGGGCGGTTTCGAGTTTTCCGAGTTTGTTTGCGGCAATCGCGATAAGCGCCTGGCTGATCCCTCTGCCGTCAGGAGCGGAGCGGGTGGCGACGCTGAGCATCTGCTCGTAGTCGCCCTTGAGGTAGAGATCGATTGCGATGAGCGTGAAGTACCAGGTTGGCGGATTCACGGAACGTTCGATCGCGTACTTAAGCATAGGGACCCCTTCTTCGAACTTGCCACGGATAGACAGCCGCAAGCCGAGCTGCGCCAGCCCTTCGGGATCATGCGGATTGATCTCAATCGCCAGGCGGCCGAGACGCTCGCTTTCATCGTAGCGGCCGAGGTAGTAGTTGACCGCGGCGAGGGCCTTGAGCGCCATTGTGTTGTTTGGGGCGATTTTCAAGGCTTGCGTCGCCGCCAATAGCGCCTGCTCGTATTCGTCCTGCTGTTTGCCGGTGCCTTCGAAATCATTGCGTCCCGCATCGGCATGGACCCATCCCAGCATCGCCCAAGCGTCGCTGTAGTCCGGATCCCGCCGCACGGCTTCTTCGAGGCAATGAAGCACCGGCTTGATTTCCGTGCTTGAGAAGCTTCGCCGGAATGCATAGGCGCGGCGCACGCAGGTGTAGCTCTGCATGTTGGATACTTCTGGCGTCGTTAGGTGAGAGTCCAGTTCGCTGTTGAAGACGCCGTAGGGCTGGCCGAGTTCCGTGGCAATTCTTCCCGCCAGATCGCTCTGCATCTTTATCAGTGCTTCCGGTTCCAGCGGCCTGTCATAAGTGCGCGCCCAAACCACCTGGCCCGTAGCGGCATCGAGCAGCTGGGCCGCAACGCGAACGTCATTCGTACCTTCGCGCACGCTGCCAACGACGACATAGGCCACGCCGAGATTTCGGCCGAGCTCCGCCGAGTCTCGGGCCGATGCCCGGTTGATTTCCGGCGGCAGGGTATAAAGTCGGAAGCTTGGAAATTTCATAAGATCTTCGATGAGGTCTGCCGTCAGTCCGACGGCAAGGTAACTGCTCTCCGTGTCAGGAGTCAGCGACTCGAAGGGAAGGACGACCACGGCCGGCAGACCTATTGCCTTGCCGGAAGCAGTTAGTTCGACGTTTCCCAGGCGGGGTATCAGGAACCAGCCGGCTGCAACCACAATGAGGATCGAAGTTGCGATCGCTCCGATAAGCAGGTGCAGGCTTCGCGGATGTGCCCGCCCGGCATCAAGCGGTGGGTCGACAACGTCATCAGTTGCGGGCGTTTCAGACCGTGATTGCGGCGCCGAAGCTGGTACGTCGGAGGCATTGGCCGGTTCGTGCCTTTGAAAACGGGGCACGTATCTCCCTTTAGGGATGCTTATTCGGATGGGATTGTCTTGCCCTGCGTCCACATAGTAGGCGTTGAGATCCTGTCGTAAGCGCCGCGCCTCCATCCGCACGACCGGGTCGGCTTGCGGATCGTAGTTTTCGTCCCGCCCGAACACCGAGACCCCGATTGTATAGCCCTTAAGTTGATTTCCACGCCCGGCGAGCGTCTCCTCGACAAGGAATTTGAGCATATTCCGTCGTCGCGAGGGCGCGCGAAACGTGGGGCTACCGAGAAGTTGTGCGAGTTCGGCCCGAACGTCGTCCGGGGTCAACTGATCACAAACCTCCATACCATTTTGGTCGTGATCCAGTAGATGCGTCTCCGTCATCTCAAAACTCGCTTGTTGGCCCTGCTATTTCGCTGGTGTCGGCGTCAAAAATTCTTCCCAGGATCAACCACGATCCCATCCTCTGTCGTAGCGAAGTTAGAATATTTCTAAAATAACTTTCTGGGTTCACGTCGACAATGATTTTGATCAATTGGGTGCAGCGAGGCGCGGCAAACGGTGCCGTGTTTCGCCCCTTCTTCACTTCCGCATCGCCGACGCGTTGGACCACGCTGGTCCTGCCAAGGCAGCCTCCCTGCAAGCTAAGTGCCTACAGAGCATTCAATTTTTAGGGTGCGCACCGGTGCGCACCGGTTCGTACCTTGTCTGAGCCAACCAGCAACGGCGAAAGTCGGGCTTATTGGCTGGCTGCCTGAGGATCAATCGGATGAAAGGCGTCGCTTCAGTAGTTGGTCGGTTTGCCGCGCAGGAACTCGCGATCAGACGGGCGTATGCCGCCGATCCCGAATTCCGCGAGATCTGCGACGAATTCGCGGATGCCGCCTGCGCACTTGCCCGTTGGTGCGGCCACGAAGAGAAGGCGGCTGACTACCGACAGATCGTCTCCGAGCTGGAGGAGGAAATTACTGAATATCTGGCTGAGCGATACCCGCCATGAGCCACAGAGTGCGAGCGCGATTGGAAGAGGAGGAATTACTATGATTAAGAGATGCATGACCACGCTGGTCATGTGCGGGCTCTGGCTTTGCGCTGGAGCCGCCTTGGCGCAAGACCAGAAACCGAACATTGTTTTTATCATGGGCGACGACATCGGCATGTGGAACATCGGGGCCTATCACCGTGGCCTGATGGCTGGACGGACTCCCAACATCGACAAGCTCGCCGCGGAGGGCGCGATCTTCACGGATTACTATGCCGAGGCAAGCTGCACGGCCGGACGCGCCAATTTCATCACCGGCGAGCTGCCGATCCGCACCGGCTTGACGACGGTTGGCCAGGCCGGGGCCAAGATCGGCATGCCTGACAAGGCACCGACCATCGCGACGGCCCTGAAGGAGTTGGGCTATGCGACCGGGCAGTTCGGCAAGAACCACCTGGGAGACCGGAACGAGTTTCTGCCGACCCTCCACGGGTTCGACGAGTTCTGGGGCTACCTCTATCACCTCGATGCGATGGAGGATCCGTGGCACCCGAACTACCCGAAGGACCTGCTCGACAAGGTCGGGCCGCGCAACCTGCTTCACACCTTTGCCACCGATACCGACGACCAAACCGTGGATCCGCGTTGGGGCAAGGTCGGCAAGCAGAAAATCGTCGACGAGGGTCCGCTGCCGCCGCATCCGGTCGAGGGCGTCAAGTACAACATGGAGACGGTCGATAATGTGATCCGCGACCGCGCCTTCGATTTCATGGACAAGGCCCAGCAGGACGGCAAACCCTTCTTCGTCTGGCTCAATCCGACGCGCATGCACGTCATCACCCATCTGAGCGAGCAATATCAGAAGTTGCGCACGCCGGAGAACGGCTGGTCGCTCCAGGAAGCCGGAATGGTTCAGTTCGACGACATCATCGGTGACGTCATGAAGAAACTGGACGACATGGGCGTCGCCGACAACACTATCATCGCCGTCAGCACCGACAACGGCGCCGAGGGATTTTCCTGGCCCGACGGCGGCACCACGCCGTTCAAAGGCTGGAAGGGCTCGGGCGCGGAGGGCGGCTTCCGGGTTCCCCTGGTCGTTCGCTGGCCGGGCAAGGTCGAGGCCAACCAGGTCATCAACGAAGTCATGTCCGGGCTGGACTGGTTCCCCACCTTCGTCGCCGCCGCAGGCTACCAAGGCGATATTGCAGAGGACCTGAAGAAAGGGAAGTCGCTCAACGGGACGGAGTACAAGGTCCATCTGGACGGTTACAATCAGCTGGACATGCTGACCGAGGGAAAGAAGTCGGCGCGTAACGAAGTCTGGTACTTCACCGAATCGACCTTGGCGTCCGCCCGAGTCGGCGATTACAAGTACGTCTTCATCGATCAACCCGATGGCTGGTTTGGCCCGAAGGTCAAGTTGGATTGGCCGGGGATCTACAACCTGCGTCTCGATCCCTTCGAGAAAATGAACATCGGACAGTCCCTGTTTGCGGCGGACTGGTGGGCCTTCGAATTCTGGCGCTTCGTCTTCATTCAACAGGAGGTAGCCAAACTCGCTAAGACGGCGGTCGAGTTCCCGCCGATGCAGCCGGGCGCAAGTTTCAACCTTGAAGCAGTCAAGGAACGAGTTGAGAAGGCAATGGCCAACCGAGCCGGCGAGTGACAGCTTAGGCTGGATGACAAGTTGGATAATTCGGCCGCGTGGCGGGTCCCTTGAGCATTGAGGGGCCCGCCGCCTCCTAGTGAGTGGCGACAGTCTTGTAAACATCGAGGAAGGACGAATGCGATGGCCCCATGGCCGGCCTGGCCGCGCGGTTCTGAGGAGGTTTGTCTCAATGATGGAATTTGAGACCTGTCACGACCACGGCGTTCGCGCCAAGCTCTCGCTGGCTTTCTTGATATTGGGCTGGTTTCTCTCGGCGCTCATGACGCCTGCTGGCGCACAAGAGAAAAGCACGAGCGATCTGGCGGCTGCTGCGCAGAACCCAATTGCCAACATGATCAGCCTGCCGCTCCAGAACAACACCTACTTCGGTGTCACCAAGGACGACAAAGTCGCCAACGTGCTCAACATTCAGCCGGTCTATCCCATAAATGCCGGAGACTGGAACGTCATCACCCGAACCATCGTGCCGATCATACATATTCCAGATCCTACAAGTGGCATCGAGCAAATTCCCAACAGCGAGCGCCCAGGCAGCGCGACCGGCCTGGGCGATATAAACTTCTCGGCCTTCCTGTCGCCGGCCCAACCCGGCGGGCTCATTTGGGGTATAGGGCCGACCCTCACGGTGCCGTCGGCCACCGACGACGAGATCGGCTCGGAGAAGTGGAGCGCCGGGC
>JARRKQ010000143.1:0-6500 GCA_037387885.1 Alphaproteobacteria bacterium
TGGCCGAGCTCGCGCATCTGCTGCGTCGGCTGGTTGGCGAGAACATCACCTTGGAAATGGTCCACGGCCGCGATCTGGGACCGATCCGGTGCGATCAGGGCCAGCTCGAGCAGGTCATCATCAACCTCGTGGTCAACGCGCGCGACGCCATGCCCAATGGCGGGACCGTCACGATCCGCAACAAGAACGTCTCACCCGACGCGCCGGAGCGGCATGGCCACGAGATGCTCACACCTGGCAATTACGTCCTGATCGAGGTGATCGACGAGGGCGTCGGAATTCCCAAGGAGCACCAGGGCCGTATCTTCGAGCCGTTCTTCTCCACCAAGGAGGTCGGCTCGGGCACGGGGCTCGGGCTTTCAACGGTCTACGGTATCGTGAAACAGACCGGCGGTTTCGTCTTTGTCGACAGCACGCCGGGCAATGGCGCCAAGTTCGGCATCTTCCTGCCGAGGCACGAGGCCGACGAAGCAGCCGACGACGCTGAGGCTGGGAAGGCCGGCAAGGACGGCGCGCGCGATTTGACCGGCGTCGGCACGGTCCTGCTGGTGGAGGATGAGGACGCGGTCCGCATGTTCAGCGCCCGCGCGCTGCGCGACAAGGGTTACACGGTGCTCGAGGCCAAGAGCGGCGAGTCGGCGATCGACGTGCTGAGCGGCAAGGAGGACGATATCGACCTTCTGATCACCGATGTCGTGATGCCTCAAATGGACGGCCCGACGCTGATCAAGGAGGTCCGCGAAAAGCTGCCCGAGATCAAGGTGATCTGCATTTCCGGCTACGCCGAGGATGCGTTCCGCAAGAAGCTCGACCAATCGGCCGACATCCATTTCCTGCCCAAGCCCTTCAGCCTCAACCAGCTCGCGGGCACCGTCAAAAAGGTCATGGCCACCGGCGCCTGACCGCTCAGCCGGCGCGCCTCAGAACCGATCCATCTTTATCCGCCCACCCCGACCGGATCGTCCGGCGGTGGGTTGCCCTGTCCGTCTAGCCTTATTAGCCTGCAAAGCCTGTCCGCCGACCGGGTAGCCATGCATGTCGACTGAACACCGCAACGCCCTGCCGCAAGGCTATCAGCTCGATGACTACGTGATCGACCGCATCCTGGGGGCGGGCGGCTTCGGCATCACCTATCTTGCGCACGAGAAAACCCTCAATCGCAACGTCGCGATCAAGGAGTTTCTGCCCCGCGATCTCGCGGTGCGCGGCGAGGACGGCAGCACGATCCATCCGGTCAGCACGTCCGACGAGGAGGATTTCAGCTACGGCTTGGAGCGCTTCCGCGAAGAGGCGCGCACGCTGGTCAACTTCCGCCATCCGAACATCATTCCGGTCCATCGCCTGATGGAGGCGAACGGCACCGCCTACCTCGTAATGGAATACGAGGAGGGCGACAGCCTGCAGCAGATCGTCGAGCGCGAGGGCACGCTGGACGAAGAGACGATCAAGGGGATCTTGCTGCCGATCCTCGACGGCCTCGCGCAGGTTCACGAGGCGGGGTTTCTCCACCGGGACATCAAACCGGGCAACATCTACATCCGCAGCGACGGCTCGCCGGTGCTGATCGATTTCGGCGCGGCGCGCCAGGCGTTGGGCGCCAAGAGCCGCAGCATGACGGCGGTGGTGAGCGTCGGCTACGCGCCGATGGAGCAGTACTCGGTGCGCGGCAAGCACAGCACGGCGACCGACATCTATGCGCTGGGCGCCACCGCCTACCGCGCGGTCACCGGGACGCGGCCGCTGGATGCCGTCGAGCGGGTCGAAACCGATCCGCTCATCCCAGCGGTGGAAGCCGGCAAAGGTCGCTACAGCGATGCATTTCTCGCCGCGATCGACTGGGCGCTCCGGATGGATGCCGCCGCGCGGCCGCAATCCATCGCCGAATGGCGGGCGGCATTGGTCGGCGAGTCGGGCGTGCCTACCATGGTCAATGCAGCCGACCGGGCGCCGACGGAAGCTCAGCGGGCCGAACCCCAAACGCCGCAGATGGCCGCAACGGACCTTGAAAGCGGGAGTGAAACGACCGTCCGCGCGCCCCGCGGTGGCGGATCGAAAGTGCTTCCGCTGGTTGCCGGCGGGCTGACACTTTTGATCGCAGCCACCGCGGCAGGCGCGGGTTGGTTGTGGTACGAGGCAAACGAGGACGCGAAGCGTGAGGCCCGCGCGCGCGTTGCGACAGAACGCTTGATCGCCGAGGAAGCCGGCAAGCGGCGCAAGGCCGAGGAGGCGCGCCGGCAGGCCGAAGAATCCCGTCGCCGTGCTGCCGAAGAGGCGCTCAAGCGTGCGCAGGAAACCGAGCGCCGCAAACGCGAGCAGGCCGAGACGCAACGCCGCGAAGCAGCGCGCAAACGGTCGGAAGCGGCTCGTCAACGCGAGGAAGCCGAAGCGCGCAAGCGTGAACAAGAGGCCCTTCGGCGCGAACAAGAGGCGCTTCGTCGTAAGCAAGAGGCCACTCGCCGCCAACAGGGCAGCGGCCGCTACACCCTCACGGTCATCAACAAGTGCAACCGGGTCAGCGCCATCTACGTGGCCTATCGGGTGCGAAGCGCATCAGGCCGATGGATTACGCGGGGCTGGCTTCGGGTCAACCGTGGGAGCCGGCGGGTTCGCCGCCTGCCAACGACAAACCGGGTGATCTATGTCTACGCACGCGGAGGCCGGCTTCGCTGGGGTGCCCAGGGAAAGCCGGGCGCGATCCGCCGCTGGGTGCGCTCGCGCAACTTCGCGCATGCGACCGGCCGGCTGCGTGGCACGGGTGCGCGGTTGGTTTGGTTTCACAAGAAAACGATTGCGCCGAACACCACCGGCTACGAGTGGACCCTGATCTGCACCAACTAAGCCAGGTGGGCTCAGCCTTCCTTCACCGGCATCCCGGCGACGCTGGCGCTTGTGGTGCGATCCGTTTCGGTGTTCGTCGCGAGAGGCCCGAGGCGGCCCGTCATATGGCCGTGCAGGCGCTCGATCGTGGCGCTTCCCGTTCGAACGAACAGACAGGGCAGCACCGCATGGACCATGCAGGCCAAGCCCGCACCCAGTAGGCGGACGCCGTACCAGGACGCCACCGACATGTGCTCACCATAGGTTTCCCCGACCGATTCGGGGTGCTCGACAAAAATCCGCCTCAACATTGACTGAAGCTCCATCGTCCAACCTGATGAGCCAAAGTCTAGCGTTAACTCTATAAAATTTGGTTCTTGATTCTTGCGCACTCGTTCCGAAATGTAGTAATTTAATCTACTATAAATCGTTTTATGAGATATAGTTTCTCATGGATGATACCGATAGGAAAATTCTACGCTCACTCCAGGAGGATGGCTCGCGGTCGCTCGCCGAATTGGCGGAGATAGCCGGACTATCGCAAACGCCCTGTTGGCGCCGGGTGCAGAACCTGGAAAAGGCTGGCGTGATCAAGGGGCGGGTCGCGCTGCTCGATGCCGAGAAGCTCAACGTCGGCACGACGGTTTTCGTCCGGATCAAGACCAATCAGCACAACTACGAATGGCTGGAGCAATTCGCCAAGGCGATCTCCGAGATCGACGAGGTCGTCGAGTTCTATCGCATGAGCGGCGACATCGACTACCTGCTGCGGGTGGTGGTGCCGGACATCGCCGGCTATGACGCGGTCTATAAGCGTTTGATCAAGGCCGCTGATCTAGCCGATGTGAGCTCGAGCTTTGCGATGGAACAGATCAAGTCGACGACCGCTTTGCCCCTCACCTACACGGTCTAAAGCCCAAAGTTGGTTCCGCCGCTACGGGTGGTCCGCACTACTGGCGGTGCAGGCGCACCTGCCAGCGATCCACCCGGGTGCCGATCCGCGACTCGCCATGGCAGATCACTTCGCCAGCGGGATTTGGCCGGCAGGTCAGGTGGTCGGCCCACCAGCCGCCGTTGTCGCGCGTACCGCTGTGGCAGCGCGAATCGGAGTCATCGATCAGGATGAGCGCGCCGTTGCGCTTGATGGTCGCGAAGGACCCGCACATCTCCCGCTGTCCTTGGCGATAGAAGACCATCGTGCCTTTGCCGTCCTTGTCGAAGCAGTATTGCGCGATACCGGGGAGTTGCTTGGCGCTATGCCGGAAGGGATCGGTGCGCCAACAGCCGATGGCGAATTTGAGTGTCTTGTCGCCCTGGCTCTTGGGGGCCTTCATGGTCCCGCTACCTTTCTTTTCGGCGGCCTGGGCTGCCCGCTTGGCTCGCTCGGCCTCGGCCTTTGCCTTGGCCGCCTCGCGCTTGGCCTTGGCGGCCCGGGCTTTCGCCTGCGCGGCCTTGCGCTGCAGCGCCTCGATTTCCGCGGCCTGTTGTTTGGCCGCGGCGGCCGCGTCCTTGGTGTTGAGGTAGTAGGGGAAGAGCACGATCGCGATCAGGATGAATGTGCCCATCGCCGAGGCGAAGAGATCGAGCGCGGACACTGAGAACACGGCCAGGGAGCGGTCTCTGTATTTCATTGCCGGTAGAGCCTCACCCGCCAGGTCGAGCCCGAGCCCGACGCCCCTTGGCACCAGATCACGCCGGAGGCGTCCGGGGCGCAGTCAAGCTTGTCGGCCGTCCAGATCCCTTTGTCCTTCTGGTCGATGTTGCAGCGGGCGTCGGCGTCCTGGATGGTGATGCGCTCGCCCTCGCGCCTGATCGTGGCATAGGTCGCGCAGGCGAAGGCCTCCGTCGTGCGGAAATACATGAGGTTGCCTTTGCCGTCCTTGTCGAAGCAGTACTGCGAGATGCCCGGTTTGTGGCGTGGGCTGTGACGAAACGGGTCGGTGCGCCAGCAGCCCCTGGCGAAGTCGAGCGATTTGGATTTCTCGCCGCCCTTGGGCAGCTTCATCACGCCGCCGGATTTCGGGATCCGCGCGCGCGCTTTCTCCGCCTCGGCGCGCGCCTTGGCGGCGGCGGCGCGGGCGGCGCGCTCCTGCCCCTCGGCGGACTTGATCCGCCGCTTCAGGGCCTCCACCACCCCGGACTGCTTTTGCATCGACTGGATCAGCGTCTGGTTCTTGAGATAGTAGGGGAACAGCACGATCGAGATCAGAATGAAGGTGCCCATGGCCGACGCAAAAAGGTCGAGTGCAGACAGGCTGAACACCTGAAGTTCGCGGGGCGGGCGTCTCACGGGCGTGCCGATTGTTGTGCCTTGGGCGCGCGGCGCGGGCGATACGCCGACGCGGAACCCGTTGCTCTTCGGCGCATTATGAATGGGTCGGCCGGCATCGCAAGCCTGCTAGGCGAATTTACGCGAGGGAGAACAAAACATAAAAAAGAACACTTGCAGAACGAGAACATTCAGAGTACAAGAGCAACTATTCGAACGCGATCAAGGGCCGCGTTGCATCGCCCTAGGCCCTGTGAAATAAGAGGGATATTCCATGGCACAATCTGCGCTTCGGCTGGTCGAGCAGGACACAATGGACCGCGAAAAAGCACTGGACTCCGCGCTCAGCCAAATTGAGCGGGCCTTCGGCAAGGGCTCGATCATGAAGCTCGGCCAAAGCGATCAAAAGGTCGATGTCGCGTCGGTCTCGACGGGCTCGCTGGGGCTCGACATAGCGCTCGGGATCGGCGGCTTGCCGCGCGGCCGTGTCGTGGAGATTTACGGACCCGAAAGCTCCGGCAAGACGACGCTGGCGCTGCATGCCATTGCCGAAGCGCAGAAAAAGGGCGGCACCTGCGCCTTCGTCGATGCCGAGCACGCGCTCGATCCGGCTTACGCCCGCAGGCTGGGCGTCGATCTTGACGAGCTGCTGATCTCGCAGCCCGATGCCGGAGAGCAGGCCTTGGAAATCGCTGACACGCTGGTGCGATCGGGTGCGGTCGATGTGCTGGTGGTCGATTCGGTGGCGGCGCTGGTGCCACGGGCCGAACTCGAAGGCGAGATGGGCGATACCCATGTCGGGCTTCACGCGCGCCTCATGAGCCAGGCCTTGCGCAAGCTCACCAGTTCGATTGCGCGTTCCCACACGCTGGTCATCTTCATCAACCAGATCCGCATGAAGATCGGCGTGATGTTCGGCAGCCCCGAGACCACGCCCGGCGGCAATGCGCTCAAATTCTACGCCTCGGTGCGTCTCGATATCCGCCGCATCGGAGCCATCAAGGACCGCGACGAGGTGGTCGGCAATCAGACCCGCGTCAAGGTGGTCAAGAACAAGATGGCGCCGCCGTTCAAGGTAGTCGAGTTCGACATCATGTACGGCCGCGGGATTTCCAAAACCGGCGAGCTGCTCGACCTCGGCGTGCAGGCCGGCATCGTGGAGAAGTCGGGCGCCTGGTTCTCCTATAACGATCAGCGGATCGGGCAGGGCCGCGAGAACGCCAAGACCTTCCTCAGCGAGAATCCGGACATCGCCAACACGATTGAAGCGTCGATCCGCGAGAATGCCGGCCTGGTCGCCGATGCCATGCTAATCGGCCCGGAAAGCGATGATGGCGATGATGAGGCACCGGCTGCCGCCCGAGCGCTTGCTGGCGACAGTCTATTCCGAGGACGACGAAGCCTTCGATCTTTG
>JARRKQ010000144.1:0-6420 GCA_037387885.1 Alphaproteobacteria bacterium
CAGCCGATCCGGCGCTGGCTGGCTTCCCATCATCGATCCGCTCCCGAAAAAGCAAACTCGACGGAAACGAATCACGCCGCGATCAGCACCTCAACCGACTTTATCAACAGTATCGACCCTTAGCGGACATTGGCGACCCAGCCCACCAGGCTGTGCTCAAGCGAAGGGTCGGTCCATCCCATTAGTGGAGATTTCGGGGTTTCCCGCTCACAGGCATCGGGCACATAGATATCGAACGTTAACTTTGATTCATTGTTGCCATTTGGCCAATTCGCTAGCCCGTTCAATAGCATTAGAGGTTCGTTTCCTAAGTGGGCATTTTGCCACGGCCACATGTATGAGGGCCAGCTTACGACAGAGATGGCCAGGAAATTGGCAAATATTAAGGTTAAGAATTACTTTAAAGGTTAAATATTATTATTAATTTCCTTTAAAATATGCTACATATGGTTCCTTTATTACTTTGCTCTCCAGAAAAAATGTGGTATCAATTTTCAGAATTCGAATGTTGAAAGGTGCGGGTCATGCTGAATTTTGCTGCAATACCGCTCGACCAAGATAATGCTGTGACCGCCAACGATGTGAGTCTGCTTACTTGGCTTGCCGCCTATCTGGATGGTGACAATCTCTTCCCATCCACCGACGCAACCGAAGGTGCGTCGCTGGCATACGGTCTTGGCCTCGATACCGAAGTGCTTGACGCTTGGCTCTCCGGGACAAGCGATGCACCCGGACTCGTTGACAATAACGGCAATGGATCACTGACGCTTGGGGGGACGAGTAGCAATCTGACGTCCTCGCAGTCGAGCGAGATTTCTTCGCTGGTTCAATCGGACCTCAGTTATGACGACAATGGAACTGGTCCACAGTGGACCTTTTCCGGCGGTCTCCATCGCGACATCGCCAACTTGGATGGGCTTGACGATGTTCCGGTCGAGCCCGCCCTGGTGACTAGTGCACCGCATGGCGATTCAGTGGTCGCCCAAGACGTGATCGTCCTCGACACCTACCAGTTCGCTAAGGGCGGTAACGCGCCCGCCGGCAATGGCAACGGCGGTGGTGGTGGTGGCAACGGCGGCGGTGGAGGTAGCGGCGACCCCAACGCGGTATCGTCGTACACGAGTGGCGCAGAGGGTGGTTACAACATCCAGATTGACTTCAAGGGTACTTGGACGGCCGATCTGCAGGATGCTTTCATCGAGGCCGCCGATCTGCTCAGCACCTGGATCGTTGGTGATATCGCCGATGTGTTTTACCGAGGCAAGGTCATCGACGATATCGTCATTACCGCAGAGTTGAAGGATATCGACGGTACTGGCGGCATCCTCGGCCAAGCCGGTCCGACCGCGGTGCGCACGGACGGCTATCAGCCCGCCGCCGCAACCATGCAGTTCGATATCGCAGACGCCGAAGCGTACAGTTCGGCTGGCCAGTGGGAAGAAATTGTGCTGCATGAGATGATGCACAGCGTCGGCTTTGGCACTATTTGGGATTTCCTTGGGCTAGTAGACGGTTCCGGCACGAATACGCCGACTTTCAGTGGCTATGCAGCCACGCTGACCTATCAGGCAGAGTTCGGCGCCGAGGGCGCGGACGGTGTTCCGCTCGAGGACGGTGGCGGATCGGGCACCGCTGAGTCCCATTGGGACGAAGAAACCTTCGATGCCGAGGTCATGACCGGCTACCTGAATTCTACAACCAGCGTTAGTATGGACGTATGGGCCACAGACGATGACCTGTCGGATATGACCCTGGCCTCGCTCGAGGACCTTGGTTACGACACACTCTGGTCGCCGGACGCCTACCTGATTGCGTAGATCGATTGCCGTGGATTAGGCCGGTTGTCCAATCGACTTATCTGATAACGACCCGGCCCGGAGGGCTATCCCGGGCCGGGTCTTTTTTTGATCGTCCCGTTAGGATTCCCGAAAAGCTCGTTCCAAGGTCATCAGGAAAGGCTGCAGCAGGAATTCGATCATCGTGCGCTCGTGCGTTGCGATGAATACTTCCGCAGGCATCCCAGGCGAGAGATGGATTTGGGGAGAGACCGCGTTCAGGCGTTTCCGGTCCACAGTTATTCGGGCGGAGTAATAACGCTCTCCGGTGCGCTTGTCCTCGAAGGCATCCGGAGAGTACCGCTGGACGACACCCTCAATGCGCTTCAAATGGCGCTGGACAAACGACGGGAACACAACGTACGCGGACTGGCCGCTTCGAAGTTCATCGATGTCGTTCGGGCGAATTCGCGCCTCGATCACGAGATCGCCCTCGGCCGGAACAAGATCCAGAATAGGTTCGCCCGGTCCGATGACACCACCTGTGGTCTTGTAACGCAGACCAAGAACCGTGCCCGCGACGGGCGCACGAATATGGGTGCGCCGTAAGCGATCCATACTGGCGCGCATCTCCTTTTCAAGTTCGGTTCGCTTGGCGATCACGTCGGTTAGCTTCGATGCGATCTCCTCTATCCGTTCGATTTTGAGGTTTGCAATCTGCAATTTGGTTTCACCGATCGCCTGGCTGGTACGGGCGACTCGTGCCACCAATTCGCCCTCCGTGCCCAAGAGCTTAGCCTGCTCACGTCGAAGCGCGAGCAGGCGAGGCTTTCGCTCCAGCCCCTTGTCGTAAAGCTTCCGCACAGACGCGATTTCTTCTGCAATAAGCGCACTCTGTTGTTTGGTTCCCGTGAGCTGGCGCTCGAGGCCTTGTACCTGCGTTGCGAGTTGCGCAATTCGCTGGCGCAGTATGGCTTGGCGGCTGATCATGCTCTCGCGGCGTGTCTCGAAGTGGTTGCGCTGCGCCTGAATGGCATCACGGACTTCCTGGTTCTTGCGATCCGCCAGAACTGGATGATCGAACGTGACACTTTCCATGTTGGCGCGTTCTGCGCGCAGGCGCGCTTCGATAGCAACAAGCGTGCGATACCGACTCGTGCGCGCGCCAGCTTCAGATTCGGCGCGGATGCGTTCCAGAACGACCAGCACATCACCCGCTTTTACCCGCTGCCCTTCGCGCACCTTGATCTCGCGAATTATGCCGCCTTCAAGATGCTGCACTGTCTGACGGCTGCTCTCCGGACTAACGATCCCTGAGGCTATCACCGCGCCCGAAATCGGCGCCGTCGCTGCCCAGATCCCGCCAACGACAAAAAACAACGCCATTGTCGAAAGACCCAAGGTCAACGGGCGACGCAGCTCTCTCTTCAGCGATTGGCTTGGGGAGGATCCGCCAGCGCTGGCGCCGAAATTCCGAGATGTTGCCGCATGCTCTTGCGGCCCCCCGCGACCGGATGCTCCGCCTTTCACCATTAGATTCAAGTGCGGACCTCCTGTGTCGTTGGATCGCTCTCGTCCTTGGATCGACTGGCCGCTGGTTGCGCCGATCCCAGCGCGGCGCGGAACCTGCCGAAGATTTCGTCTCGGCGACCCAACGCTTCGATCTTGCCTTCCCTCATCAGCATGATCTTGTCGGTCGAGCGAAGGATCGCTGGATGGTGAGCGACGACAATCACTGCAGCACCCCATTGTTTGGCGTGGAGGATCGCCTCAAGCAGCGCCTTCTCCCCTTGCGGATCCAGATTGGCATTGGGTTCGTCCAGCACGATCAGTTTCGGTTTGCCATAAAGCGCACGTGCAAGACCGATGCGCTGGCGCTGACCGCCCGACAAGAAATATCCACCGTCGCCGATATCGGTATCGTAACCGGCGGACAAAGAGAGAATCAGTTCGTGAACACCCGCCGATCGGGCGGCTTCGATGACGGCCGCAGAATCGGGTTCTGGCAAGAGCCGGGCAATGTTTTCGCCGACCGTACCGGTAAAGAGCTCAGTTTCCTGAGGAAGATATCCGAGATGAGGTCCCAAATCTTCTGAGCGCCAAGAGTGGATCTCCGCGCCGTCGAGCGTTGTCCGGCCACGGGTCGGTTTCCAACTCCCAGTAACGACCTTACAGAGCGTGGACTTACCCGCCGCTGATGGTCCGACAACTCCTAGCACTTCGCCTGGGTCCAGATGAAAAGTGATATTGCGAAGGATCGGCCGTTTCCCGCCGGACGGCACAAAGGTTAGCTGATCACATTCGAGGACGCCGGTCGGTTCTGGAAGCGGCATTCTGTCGGGTTGCGGAGGAACCTCAGCAAGCAGTTGTTTCAAGCGCTGCCAAGCGTCGCGTGCTACGACAAGCTGCTTCCAAGCGCCGATTGACTGTTCAACGGGCGCTAGGGCCCGTCCAAGGAGAATGGACCCCGCAATCATTCCGCCCGACGTCAACTCGCCTCTCAAAACCAGCCATGCGCCGGCGCCGAGGATCAGGATCTGGACGAAGAATCGAAGGGATTTCGACAAGCCGATGAAAGCAGCCCCTCTGTCGGCCGCTTGTTGATGAGCACCTAGCGACTGAAAGCTCGAATGGTCGTATCGCTCGACGATTGCCGGCTGCATTCCCATCGCCTGGACGGCTTCTGCGTTTCTGAGCGCTGCACCTACCTCTTGGATAGCGGCGATCGAAAGCTGCCCTGCCTTTTTCAATGCCGCCCGGCAAGTCAGTTCATTCAGGAGCCCGACTGTAAAGAGCGCGGCGGCCGAGCCCAGAGCAATCAGTCCGAGTACAGGGTGCATCAACCAAATAATCAAAATAAAAACAGGTACCCATGGGGTGTCGATGACCGCAACGAATCCTGGGCTGGCTAATGTACTGCGCAGCGTCCCGAGATCGCGAAGCGGCTGTACTGACCCGACCCCGTCGTTCAGGCGCAAAGCCAGTGCCGACGCGATCACTTGTGCCGACAGACTCCGGTCAAGCCAGTTTCCGACGCGCACGAGAAACTGACCTCGTGCCATGTCGATGAGCCCCATCGCAAACACCGCGATTCCAGCAATCAATGTCAGAAACAGCAGAGTTTCCAACCGGCCGCTGGACAGCACCCGATCGAAGACCTGCATCATGTATATTGGCGATGTTAGGATGAGGAGGTTGATCCCAAGGCTGAATAGCACCAGCCATCGAAGAGATCGGCGGCAATTCGAAATAGCGCCTTTGAAGGTGATCGCGTCTATTGAGGGATTTGCCATACAATTCACGTCCGTTTATTTTTTAATCTCACACATACTTATTAAGAAAATTTTGCTTGGTTAAGAAAACCTGAACCGATTATTGACCTGGAGTGCGGTGCGGTAGGTATTGCTCAGTGAAATTTGATGATCGGCATTGAATAAAATCCTCCTCGTTAGATGCTCGGAGGATTGTCCACCCAGTTACGACGCGTGGCCGTGACGCGATGGGAGCGGGGGTTCACTGCACGCCCGCCGTACCCAGGGCAACACAGCTGTGCTGCCTAGGTCCGCTTCTGGCTAGAAGCGGACATTGATGGCGTAATTTTCTACGTCCGCTTTCTGCCCAAAAGCGGACCTTGCTGAAGCCCGGATCGATGTCCAATAACGACCCTTATTAGGACCTGGCGTCGGCCCGCGAAGCGGCTGGAAGGTATTCCTTGATCAGACGATGACTAAGGCGTGCGTATGGCGAGAAGTCGGCGACGATAGATTACCCCCGCAAGAAACCGGGGCTCTGACTTGAGTTTGCATTGGGCAACCCGTCCAATAACTTCTTCCGAAACGGCGCCCACGTTGGAGACGCAATTATGAGTACGATCGCTGTTTGGTCTCCGATCACGTTCCCGTCCGATGTCGAACAGGCCTACAGGCAGTACTTGTTGCCGCGGCTGATTCCGCTGGTGCGGCTCGGCTCCGTATTCGGTCTTTTTGCTTTCGTGGGTTATCAGTTTTGGGATTTGCAGCTCGACGCCGAAGCCCTCGGCAAAACCGGTCCCATTCGGTTGGCGGTTGTCGCCTGTTTTCTGTTCACTTTGGGCGCCACCTTCGTGCGGCCGGTCCGCGAAAATCCCCGCCGCTTGTTTGTATTGACGATGTGCATCTACAGCGTCGTCGCGGTCGGCTATGCTCTCATCTTGGCGCGCCTGCCCAACGGCTTCGTCGCCGGCGTCGGCGGTTTCATTTTGGGCATGATCTTCATCCCCGTCATCGTGTTCTCGGTCCGGCAAGCGGTAGCAGCCTTGATGCCGTTAGTCCTACTGCCACTTGTCGTCATGATGATCGCGGGTGGGACCCAATTCGACATTATTAACGCAATCGCCTGGTTGACCGGCGGCGGCGGCTTTGCGGCGGGCTTTGCCTACATCCTCGACATTCTCAACCGGCGCGCCTTTCAGCTCGAGCGCTTGTTAGACCAAGAAAAGCAACGCACAGAAGAACTGTTGCTCAACATCCTGCCAGCAGAGATCGCCGAACGGTTAAAGGACCAGGAGGAGCCGATTGCCGATCACTGCGAATCGGTGTCGGTGCTGTTCGCCGACCTTGTTGGCTTCACGAACATGTCGCGCAACATGCCAGCGACGGATCTGGTC
>JARRKQ010000145.1:0-4780 GCA_037387885.1 Alphaproteobacteria bacterium
GCCGTAACGCCGCGGCCGTCGCCCGGTTCCGCCTGATTGGCCGCCATGCGCGCCCTCCGCCTTTATTTGTTGTCCAGACGCTTTAGACCACAAGCGGAACGGAGGGGACAAGCGGCAGAGGGCTCAGCCGACGAAATCGCGCTTGAGCGTTTCCAGCTCGGCTTCGAGCTCGGCGATGCGGGCCTTTAGCGAGCCGACCGCGGGCTCGATCTCGGCGTGCGTGAAGCGCGGCGTGATGTGTTGCGGGCAGTTGACGTCCCAAGCCTCGATCTTGAAGACGAGCGCGCGTTCGGGCTTGGCCTTGTAGCCAGGATCGGCAAGCTCCAGGACCAGCGCCTCGTTGTCCTCGACCATGCGCGCGCGGCCCCAGATCTTCACCCGGCGCTGGTTCGGATAGTCCATCAGGAAGAGATGGGCCTTGTCGTTCTCCGAGAGGTTGCCGAGGCTGATGTACTGACGGTTGCCGGCGAAATCGGCGATCGCCAGGGTCTGCTCGTCGATCACCTTGATGAAGCCCTTGGGGCCGCCGCGATGCTGGATATAGGGCTGGCCGTCGGCGGTCGCGGTGGCGAGATAGGCGCTGTCGCGCTCGGCGATGAAAGCCGCGAGGTCGGGCGTGATCGTGTCCTGCCAGCCGCCCTTCGCCTCCATCTTCTCATAGCCGGCGCGCGAGCCGAGGCGCGCCTGCGCCGCCTTCACCGTGGGGGTGAAAGCGACGTCGCTCACAGGGGCGCCCGTCATCGCGCAGCCTCCACGGCGGGCCCGAGAAAGCAGCCGCAGTCGGCGTCCTCCGTCGGCCGGCCGCCCCAGGCCTCGTAGCAGGTCAGCAGACGGGCCAGCGCGTCATAGTCGTCGTGCAGGGCATGCACCGCGTTCTGGATCGTTCGGTCGTCCATTGGTTGGTCCTTTCGGTTGGAGAAGCGCGTCAGGCCGCCTGCGTCCAAACGGCGGCGGGCTTGGTGACGGTCGGCTGAAGCGGGGCGGGCGGGTCGTCGGGCGCGCCGCCATCGATGACCCGAAACCGGCGACGCTTGGCGGCGGCGCGGCGATGCGCCTCGATCCGCCGATGCGCGCGCGTGAGCGCGGACTCCCATAGTCCACGCTCGACGAAGGCACCGATGCTGAGCCCGGAGACGAACGCCACCAACAAGGTCGTGAGGATGATGATCCACATATCCGTTCTCCCGTGGCGGCATGACGCCGCCGTTAAGGTTTGGTTAGGATATAGACAGATCTGTATAGTTCGTCAAGAGGGTGAATTTCCGTGCTATGAAAGAACTTGGTAACTACTGGACAAATCGAACAAAAAGACTATATACAGACCTGTTTGTCGAATAATCTCAGGAGCCTGATTGTGGCCACCCCCCGCCGCGAGCATCTCATCGAGACGGCCGCGCGGCTGTTCAACGCGCACGGCTATCACGCCACCGGCATCGACCGGATCCTCGCCGAAGCGGGGGTCGCGAAGATGACGCTCTACAATCACTTCCGCTCCAAGGACGAGTTGATCCTGGCGGTGCTGCGGCGGCGCGACGAGACCTTCCGCAACCGGCTGATGCGGGCGGTGGAGCAGGCCGCGGACACCCCGCGCGAACGGCTGCTGGCGATCTTCGACGTGCTGGGCGACTGGTTCCGCTCGAAGGATTTCCACGGCTGCATGTTCATCAATGCGAGCGCCGAATACGGTGCGCCCGACAGCGCCATCCGCGCGGCGTCGTGCGAGCACAAGCGATTGCTGACGAGCTATGTCGAGGAGCTGGCGCGCGACGCGGGGGCGGTGGAGCCGGCGGTGCTGGCGGGCGCGGTCATGCTGCTGATCGAGGGCGCCATCGTCTCGGCGCAGATCAATTGCGACTGCGCGCCCGCCGACCAGGCCAAGCGCGCGGCCGAGACGCTGATCGCCGCGGCTATTCCGGCCAGCTAGGCGGCGGCTGCCCGCGCGAGCGGAGCGCGGCCATGATTGGAAAAAGCACCAGTCCGGCCGCCATCCCGCCCAGATGGGCCTGCCAACTGATGTCGCCCTTCACCCCGAAGCTCTCGCCGCCCATCATCGCGAAGCCCAGCGTGAGCACGATAAAGATCGCGACATAGGCGACCATGGAGCCGAGCTTGCGCGGGACGCTCGCGCCCTGCGTGAGTACAAAGGCGCCGGAGCCGATCAGCCCGTAGGCCCCGCCGGAGGCACCGATCACGATCGTCGGATGGCCCCAATTGGATGCGAGGGCCGCGAAGCTGCCCGCCGCACTGGTCAGCACGAAAAAGACGACATAGC
Source organism: Alphaproteobacteria bacterium (assembly GCA_037387885.1). Classification (GTDB taxonomy): domain Bacteria; phylum Pseudomonadota; class Alphaproteobacteria; order JAPULJ01; family JAPULJ01; genus DATKZM01. The sequence continues at coordinate 2,273 of JARRKQ010000145.1, forward strand.
CCACGGCGCCGAGGTGGCGGCTGGCGGCGCTCGCGAAGGCGATGATCCAGAAGGCGTTGAAAAGCAGGTGGAAGACGCCGTCGTGGACCATCCAGCTCGTGAACAGGCTGTAGAAGCGGATCGGTTGCAGCACGCCGTCGCGAGGGAAGATGTACGCGCCGAGGGCCAGGATCAGCTCGCGCTGGGCCGCCGGCGGCAGGACCCAGCCGAGCACCAGCACCACGGCCATGATCACGATCATCGCCATCGCCGCACGTGGAGGCCGGCGGATGTCTTCGGCGCTGACCGTCTGCCCACGCAGCGGAAACCAGGACGGGATTCGCGAGGCCTGTCGGTCGCGATTGAGGAGGTTGACCACGAGCGCAGTCTAGCGCAGGTCGTGATCAGGTCGAATCACTTCTTGATTCGACCTGATCACGTGAATCTGCGCTATTATCAAATAGTTAGATCGGATTCACGCAGTTGGGCCGGATCAATTTTTGATCCGGCCCAACTGCGACCCGATCTAGCGCGGACGCGCGCCTGCCGGTAGTGCTCGACGCGTCACTCGGCGGCCGTGGCGGGCAGGGGCGCCGGTCCCGCGACCTTGCCGCGGATGACCTCGTTGCCCTCGCGCGGATCGGTCGGGATGTTGCGGGCGAGCAGCAGCGAGACACAGGCGAGACCCGCCCCGGTCAGGAACACGGCGGGCGGAGCGATCAGCCACACCAATCCATAGACCGCCGGCAGGAACACCGCGACGATGTGACTGATGGTGAAGGACACCCCGGCCGTCGGCGCCATATCGGCGGGATCGGCGATCTTCTGGAAGTAGGTCTTCATCGCGATCGCCATGGCGAAGAAGAGGTGGTCGAGGATATAGAGCCCGGCCGCGATCGTGGGATCCTGGACGAGGGCATAGCCGCTGAAGATGACGATCAGGCCGATATACTCGAACGTGAGCGCCCGGCGCTCGCCGATGCGCCCGATCAGCTTGCCGATCTGGGGGGCGGCGAAGATGTTGATGACGCCATTGATGAAGAAAAGAATGGCGATGTCGGCGACCGAATAGCCGAACTTCTCGACCATCAGGAAGCCGGCGAAGACCATGAAGATCTGCCGCCGCGCGCCTTGCATGAAGATGAGCGCGTAGTAGAGCCAGTAGCGACGGCGCAGGACGAGGGTCTTGCGCTGCTCGACCGGCTGGGGGAACCGCGGGAAGGCGGACCAGGCGACGAAGGCGATCGCCAGCGTGACGCCGCCGCCGATGATGAACACCCATTTGAAATCGAGCGAGAGCAGCTTCGTCGTCAGATAGATCATCGCGAAACAGGCGATCGAGGCGAAGGAGCCGACCGACAGAATGCGCCCGAACGTGTGCGGCGCCTTCTTCTTGTCAATCCATTGCATGGCGAGGCTCTGCTGGATCGCCTCGTAATAGTGGAAGCCCGTCGACCAGATCATCGTCGTGATGATCAGCCCGGTGAGCGAGGGGAAGAAGCCGGTGATCACGACGCCCGTGCCGAGGGCAAAGAGCGAGATCAGCGCCATGCTCTGTTCGCGGAAGAACAAAAGAGCGAAAACGACGGTGAATGACAGGAAACCAGGGACCTCCCGCAGGCTCTGCAGGATGCCCATCTCCGCGCCGGTGAAGCTTGCGCGCTCGATGGCGAAATTGTTGATCAGCCCCATCCACGTCGCCAGCGACATCGGGACGCCCGCCGCCATCAATAGCAGCAGGATTTCCGGCCGTCGCCAGCCTGTGGGGGCTTGGGTGGTCTTGATCACGTCTGTCGCTCCGAAGTGCGATCGCCGGCCAAAAGGCCAGCCGATCCGTCGTCCTGGAGAAGAGATAGGCCTGGACCGTATGACAATCTATCGGCATTATGTCATTTGATATCGCAATACGGACAACCGTCATGCCGTCGGGAAACTCAGCCATCGATGCGCCGCCACGCCGCAGCCGTCCACGGTTCCGGCCCAAGGTCCTGGAGCGGCCGTTGGCGTCGTTCAGCCACGACATGGCCGACAGCGAGGTCGTTTCCTGGCACCAGCACGACTACGGCCAGCTCTTCTACGGCGGCTCGGGCCTGATGCGGGTGGAGAGCACGGCGGGGGTCTGGGTCGTCCCGCCGGCGCGCGCCGTCTGGATCCCCGCCGGCGTCGACCATCAGATCACGGCCGTGGGCCCGGTCGCGCTGCGGGCGGTCTATCTGACCGGCGATGCCACCAGGGGGCTGCCCGAGGGCTGCTGCGTGCTCGGCTTTTCGCCGCTTTTGCGCGAACTGATGGCGGCGGCGGTCGAGCTGCCGCCTGACTATCCCCTCGAAGGCCCCGAGGCGCGCCTGGTGAGCGTGCTCATCGACCAGTTGCGGGTCGAGCCCCTGGAGAGCCTCCACCTGCCGATGCCCCACGACCGGCGTTTGAGGGCCGTCACGGAGGCCCTGATCGCCGATCCGGCCGACCCGCGCACGCTGGCCGATTTCGCCGCCGCCGCCGGGGCCAGCGCGCGCACCCTGGCGCGGCGCT
>JARRKQ010000145.1:4830-17136 GCA_037387885.1 Alphaproteobacteria bacterium
CACGAGGCGCTGGCCAGGCTGGCTCAGGGTGAGCCCGTGACCACGGTTTCCTTCGAGATCGGCTATGAGAGCCCGTCCGCCTTCATCGTCATGTTCCGCCGCACGCTGGGCGCCACGCCCGGCCAGTATCTCGCCCGGCGCTAGGGCTCGGGGGCGGGGGAGAGGCATGAGCGCCTGGGCGCGCCGCGGCATCGAGGCTCTGATCGGCCGAGTCTTCGATAAATACGACCGCTACCGGCTGCTCCAGTGGCTCGCCCGCGATCAGGGCATTTCTGGCTTCGTGGTCGAGGGCGCGCAGGGGATCGTCGAGGGGCCGGTCGAGGATTTCGCAATCCTGCGCACCTATGCGCAGAAGCGGCGCTGGGCGCAGCCGACCAGCGAGCGTATTGCCGTGTTCCTGAAGGACGGCGGGAGCTATCTCGACATCGGCGCCAATATCGGCCTGACGACGATCCCGGTCGCCCGCAATCCCAAGGTCGACTGCGTGGCCTTCGAGCCCGATCCTGTGATGTTCGCGCTGCTCCGCGCCAATATCGCCCGCAACTGTGAGCATGCGAATGTAACGCTGCACAATCTGGCGCTGAGCGACCATGAGGGCACGGTCACGCTGATGCGCTCGCCGGGCAATGCCGGTGATATTCGCATACATCGTAGCGGCGGCCCGGCGAGCGACAGGGCGTGCTCGCCCGCGCGGAGCTGCTGACGCTGGAATTCTGGCCTTACGCGCTCGCCGGCGATGCCGGCGATGTGACCACGATCGTCGATTTCCTGCGCGCGAATTTCACCCAAGGCGAGATCGTCGCCGGCGACAGCGACGACCCGGCCGGGACCGAACCGATCGCCGCGTTGATCGACCAGCTGATCAAGCGGGCCGAGAGCGACCGCGCCGACCGGGATGTCTATTACGACGTCTGGGTGTCCAAGTGATCGCCGCCATGGATGGCCGCGGGCCTTAAGAGCCGCTATCATTCCACCATCGATTTCACCAGGCAGTCAGGGAGGTGGCAATGAAGGCGGTCAAACATGCAGCGGCGGCAATAGCCATGGTTGTCGTTGCGGCGCCCGCGCTCGCGGCGGATCTGACGGAGCTGACGGCGAGCGAGGCGGCGGCCGCGATCCGTTCGGGCAAGATCTCGAGCACCGCGCTCGTCAAAGCGCTCATCGCCAAGGCGAAAGCCGGCAAGAGCCTCAACGCCTTCATCACGTTGAACGAGGCGGGCGCGCTCAAGGCAGCGGCGGCGGCCGATGCGGCGCGCACGCCCGATGCCAAGCTGGGCCCGCTGCACGGCGTGCCGCTCGCGATCAAGGACAACATTCACGTCGCCGGGCTCATGAACAGCGCTGGCACCCCCGCTCTCAAAGGCTTCACGCCGGAGGCGAACGCACCGGTGATCGCGCGTCTGGTGAGCGCCGGCGCGATCATCCTCGGCAAGACCAACATGCACGAACTCGCCTTCGGCATCACCAGTAACAACGGTGCCTTCGGCGCGGTGGGCAATGCTTACAATCCCAAGCGCTTTGCCGGCGGCAGCAGCGGCGGCACGGGGAGCGCCGTCGCATCACGCATGGCACCCGCGGGCCTCGGCAGCGACACCGGCGGCTCGGTGCGCATACCGGCGGCGGTGAACGGCATCGCCGGGCTGCGGCCGACGCTCTACCGCTACCCGCAAGCAGGCATCACCCCGATCTCGCATACCCGCGACACGGCCGGGCCGATGGCGCGCACCGTGGCCGACCTCATCCTGCTCGACCGCGCCATCGCCGGTGGCGGGCAGGTCGAGGCGGCGGCGGCGAACGGCATCCGGCTCGGCGTGCCGCGCGGCGCTTTCTGGGCCAATCTGGGTCCCGAGACGAAACGCGTCGCCGAAGCGGCGCTGGAGAAGCTGAAGGCGGCGGGCGTCACGCTGGTCGAGGCGGATCTGCCCACGGTGCAGGAGCTCAACAACAAGGTGAGCTTCCCGGTCGCGCTCTACGAGGCCCCGCGTGACTTGAGCGACTATCTCAAGATCTACAAGACCGGGCTGACGGTGCAGGCGGTCGCTGACAAGATCGCCAGCCCCGACGTGAAGGGCGTCTTCATGGGCCCGATCCTCGGCGAGAAGCCGATGCCGAAGCCGGCCTATGACGCCGCCATCAAGACGTTCCGGCCGCAGCTGCGCCAGGCCTATGCGGAGTATTTCGCGGCCAACAAGGTCGATGCGATCATCTTCCCGACCACGCCGCTGGTCGCCGCGCCGATCAAGGGCAGCGACGAGACGGTGATGCTGAACGGCAAGAAGGTGCCGACCTTCCCGACCTATATCCGCAATACCGATCCCGGAAGTAACGCTGGAATTCCAGGTCTCACTGTGCCGGCGGGCTTGAGCAAGGACGGCATGCCGGTGGGCCTCGAGATCGATGGGCCGGCCTGGACCGACCGCCGCTTGCTGGCGATCGGGCTGACGATGGAGAGCGTGCTCGGCCGTCTGCCGCCGCCCAAGCGGTAGTCCGGCGGGCGCCTTGATCGGTAGGGTTTCGCCACGACATTTAAGGGGGTAGGGTCCGGCCCCGGACCTTGCCCCCTTAGTCATTTCAGGGCCCCCTTAGTCATTTCAGGCGCATCCGATGACCGACACGCTGCGCATCGCCATTGCCCAGCTCAACCCGACCGTCGGCGATATCGACGGCAATGTCGCGCAGATCCTGCAGGCGCGCGAGCAGGCGGCGCGTCTCCACGCCGATCTGGTGGTGTTGACCGAGCTGGTGGTCACCGGCTATCCGCCCGAGGATCTGGTCCTCAAGCCCTTCTTCCAGGACAAGGTCGAGGCGGCGGTGCAAGGGCTCGCGCAGGCTACCGATGACGGCGGGCCGGGGCTTGTCATCGGCGCGCCGTGGCGCGAGAACGGCAAGCTCCACAACGCAGCGCTGCTGCTCGACGGAGGCGAGATCGTCGGCTCGCGGCTCAAGCACCATTTGCCAAATTACGGCGTCTTCGACGAGATGCGGGTCTTTGCCGCCGGGCCGTTGCCGGGGCCGATACCGTTCCGCGGCGTGCGGCTCGGGATGATGGTTTGCGAGGATATGTGGTTCGAGGATGTGGCCGAGTGTCTCGAGGAATCGGGCGCGGAGATCCTCGTCTGCATCAACAGCTCGCCCTACGAATCGGACAAGACCGACGAGCGATTGAACCTCGCCGTGGCGCGGGTGACCGAGACCGGTCTGCCGATGGTCTACGTGAATCAGGTCGGCGGCCAGGACGAGCTGGTCTTCGATGGCGCCTCCTTCGTGCTCGATGCCGGGCACAAGCTGACCTTCCAGGCGCCGGCCTATCAGAGCCACGTCGCGCTCACCGAATGGGCGCGGAACGGCGACGGCTGGGCCTGCGCCGAGGGCGAGATCGAAAAGCACCCCGAGGGGCTCGAAGCGCTCTACCGCGCGATGACGCTGGGCCTGCGCGACTATGTCGGCAAGAACGGATTCCCGGGCGTTCTGTTGGGGCTTTCGGGCGGCATCGATTCCGCCCTGACCGCCGCCGTGGCGGTCGATGCCTTGGGGCCCGAACGGGTCCACACGGTGATGATGCCCTCGCCCTATACCTCGAAGGACAGCCTGGAGGATGCCAGCGCCTGCGCCGAGCTTCTGGGCGCAAAACTCGACGAGGTCTCGATCGGCCCGGCGATGGAGGCCTTCGAGACGATGCTGAAGCCGCTCTTCGACGGCCACGAGCCCGACGAGACGGAAGAGAACATCCAGGCGCGCGCGCGCGGCATCACGCTCATGGCGCTCTCCAACAAGTTCGGCAATATGGTGGTCTCCACCGGCAACAAGTCGGAGATGTCGGTCGGTTACGCCACACTCTACGGCGATATGTGCGGCGGCTATTCGGTGCTGAAGGACGTCTACAAGACCGACGTCTTCCGCCTCGCCGATTGGCGCAACCAGGTGCGGCCGGCCGATGCGCTGGGGCCGGAAGGCCGTGTCATTCCCGAGCGCATCATCACCAAGCCGCCTTCCGCGGAGCTCAAGCCCGATCAGACCGACCAGGACACGCTGCCGCCCTATGAGGAGCTCGACGACATCCTGAAATGCCTGATCGAGCACGAGAAAGGCATCGAGGAGATCGTCGCCCGCGGCCACGAACACGCGACGGTGGCGCGGGTCTGGCGCATGCTCGACATTGCCGAGTACAAGCGCCGCCAGGCGCCGCCGGGGGTGAAGCTGACCCGCAAGGCGTTTGGCAAAGAGCGGCGTTATCCAATTACAAACGCCTTCAAGAGCCTGATCTAAGCCCGTTCCAAGTCTATGGGGCGCGGTCCTCAGGCATGGACCCGCCTCGCCAAACCTGATACCTGTTGCCCAAGCGCAAGGATATTTCGGCGGAAGCGCTTGAATCCAAAGGTAATCTGAGGCCCAAACCCACGGCCCCAACCGACGGCATAGGCCATGAGCGAACGCGTCTATCTCTACGATTCGACCCTGCGCGACGGGGCGCAAACCCAGGGCGTGGACTTCTCCGCCGCCGACAAGGCCGCGATCGCGATCGAGCTCGACAACCTCGGCATCGACTATGTGGAGGGCGGCTGGCCGGGGGCCAATCCGACCGACGATGCGTTCTTTGCCAATCTCCCGGCGCTGACGCGCACGCGGCTCACCGCCTTCGGCATGACCCGGCGCGAGGGCCGCTCGGCGGAGAACGATCCGGGGCTCGCCGCGATTCTCGGCACGCCGGCCAAGGTCGTCTGCATGGTCGGCAAGACTTGGGACTTCCATGTCGATGCGGCGCTTCAGATCGAGCGCGACGAGAATGTCCGGATGATCGGCGACAGCGTCGCCCATGCCGTCAAGACGGTCGACGAGGTGATGTTCGACGCCGAGCATTTCTTCGACGGATGGAAGGCGAACCGCGACTATGCCCTGGCCTGCGTCAAGGCCTCCTATGACAACGGCGCGCGCTGGGTCGTGCTGTGCGATACCAACGGTGGAACGCTGCCGCACGAGATCGAGGCGATCGTAACGGAAGTCACCGAGACCATTCCGGGTACACATCTCGCGATCCATTGCCACAACGACACCGAGAACGCGGTGGCGAACTCTTTGGCGGCGGTACGCGCCGGCGCGCGTCAGATCCAGGGCACGGTCAACGGCCTGGGCGAGCGCTGCGGCAACGCGAATCTGGTGGCAATCCTGCCGACGCTGATGTTGAAGATGGGCTATGAGACCGGGGTGAAGCGCGAGGATCTGAAACACCTGACGCATGTCTCGCGCATCATCGACGAGCGCCTCAATCGGGCGCCGCAACGCAACGCCGCCTATGTCGGCGAGTCGGCCTTCGCGCATAAGGGCGGGCTGCATGCCTCGGCGGTGGAGAAGAACCCCGAGACCTACGAACACATCGACCCGGGCCTGGTCGGCAATACGCGGCACATCGTCGTCTCCGACCAGTCGGGCCGCTCCAACATCCTGGCGCGCTTCCGCGAGATCGGCCTCGAGATCGATCCCAAGGACAAGAAGGTCGGCCGGCTGATCGAGGAAGTGAAAGCGCGCGAGCACAGCGGCTACTCATATGATGGCGCTGATGCGAGCTTCGAGATGCTGGCGCGCCAGGTCCTGAACGGCGTGCCGAGCTACTTCAAGACGGAGAGCTTTCGCGTAGAGGTCGAGCGCCGCTTCAACGCCAAGGGCGAGCTCACGACGGTGAGCCAGGCGGTGATCAAGCTCATGGTCGGCAACCGCGACTACATGGAAGTGGCCGAAGGCAACGGTCCGGTCGATGCGCTCGACCACGCGATGCGGCGCGCGCTGCTGCCGGCTTACGAGCAGCTGAGCGATCTTCGCCTCGTCGATTACAAGGTGCGGATTCTGACCCCCGAGGCGGGGACGGCGGCCGTTACGCGGGTCATGATCGAATCGGCCGACGGCGAGGGCGAGCGCTGGGCCACGGTGGGGATCTCGCCTAACATCATCGAGGCGTCCTACGAAGCGCTCAACGACAGCATCGTCTACAAGCTCTATCGCGACGGCGCCCAGGCGCCCGTCTGAGGCACGGGCGGCGATGGCCGGCCTCTATCACCGCCGTACCAAGAAAAAGCAGCCGGTGCCGGAAGCGCCGGCGCCGGTGATCGTGCTGGTCGAACCCCAGCTCGGCGAGAATATCGGCGCCTGCGCCCGGGCGATGCTCAACTGCGCGCTCTCCGAGCTGCGGCTCGTGGCGCCACGGAACGGCTGGCCCAACGAGTTCGCGGAGAAGGCGGCCTCGGGTGCGCATGGCGTGCTTGAAAACGCGCAGGTCTATGACACGACCGCGGACGCCATCGCCGATCTCAACCTCGTCTATGCCTCCACGGCGCGCCGGCGTGACACGGTGAAGACGATCCTGACGCCGCGCGAGGCGGCCGTCTCGATGCGCCAGACGATCGCGGGCGGCAACCGGATCGGCGTGCTCTTCGGCCCGGAACGCTCGGGGCTGGAGAACGACGACGTGGCGCTCGCCGAGGCGGTGATCGAGGTGCCGCTCAACCCGGAGTTCAGCTCGCTCAACCTCGCCCAGGCCGTGCTGCTCATCGCCTATGAATGGCACCAGGCGGGACGGGCAGGGGTGAGCGCCGATCCGGTGCTGCCGGAAACCGTTCGGGCGAGCCGCGAAGAGCTGATCGGCTTCTTCGAGCATCTGGAACGCGAGCTCGACGATTGCGGCTTCCTGCGCCCGCCCGAAAAACGCGCCAGCATGGTCCGCAACATCCGCAACCTCTTCCAGCGTGCGGCGCTCACCGACCAGGAGGTCCGCACCCTGCGCGGCATCGTCGCGGGCCTGACCAAGTGGCTTAAGGTAACCCGTGGTCCCGATGCACTTTGTGCGGCGCGTCCGACAGCATTTTGCCGCAATTTTACCCCTATCCCGAGCTCAGTCCGGCGGTATCTCGCCTCATTCGACCCCTATCGAGACCGGATCCCTTGGAATGGGAGCGGACACGCGATGGATATCGTCGGTATATGCGTAAGAAAAACCGCCGGGCTGCTTGGCCGGATATTGCTCTGGCAGGTTGTGGCCATGCCGGTCCACGTGATCGGGGCTATGATTTGTTTGATCATCTACAACGAGATAGTGATTCAGGGCTGGTGGGGCGTTGGCTTTCTCATTGGCCTACTGGCCGACATGATGCTGATCTCGGCCTTTGTCTATTTTTGGTATGTCGAGCGCATGATCCTCGGGATGTGGGCCGACAAGAGCGTATTCGCGATCTTCCTGGCTGTTATCCTGTCCGTCGATGCAGCGCTCGTAGCCATCCTGATCCTTTTCTCGTTCATTCTGGCGATCATCTTTCAAATCTATTTCGGATCGCCCGTGTTGTTCATAAGCCAATGTAATCGCATTGAGTTCTTTGATCGCATCGATCGATGCAGGGGGCGCGATTTCGGGTTCATGCAGGCTCGTGATCGAGCCTATGCGGCTCGTGGAAAGCCGTCCTTCAAATTGAGCCGGTTGGGGATTACGCGTCCGCCGGAGAAGGCCAAGTGTAAGACACCTGAGTCGTTCGCTCCAATCGCCTGCCAAAAGATGGGTATCTCTTCCAAGCATGCCTGCTATTTCTGTAGCCATTATTACGCAACGCACGACACGTCATACGACGCATTCATCGTGCGAAAGGGCAAAGGCGATTTGATATATCTCCACTCGATGAACGTTGACTTCCGCAATGAGCAGTACTGGCCGGACCGGCTGAGCCGATATTTTTATTTCTTCTTGGTTTGGGACGATTGAGTAGCCGCAGCGCGCGCCGATTTCGATGATGGCTATCCTGCCGCGCGCCGCGCCGCCTGCACGGCGGTCTCGAGCGCGCTGAGGAAGCGCGAGCGGTCCTGTTTGCTGAAAGAGGGGCCGCCGCCGGTCACGTCACCCGTATCGCGGAGATGGGCCATCAGATCGCGCATGGCGAGCGCGTTGCCGATGCTGGCCTCGGTGAAGGGCTTGCCCGTGTGGCCGATCGCCTGCGCGCCGGCTTCGAGGCAGCGGGCGGCCAGCGGGATATCGGCGGTGATGGCGATATCGCCTGTTCCGATATGCTCGGCGATCCAGTCGTCGGCGGCATCGGGCTCCTCGGGCACCACCACGCTGTTGACGAGCGGATTGTCGGCGGCCATGCGCAGCCAGCTATTGCCCACCATATGGACGGTGAGGCCATGGCGTTCGGCCACGCGCAGCACCTCTGCCTTCACCGGGCAGGCATCGGCGTCGACGTAGATTTCCGGGGAGTTCGGCGGGCGGTCGCTCCTCATCCGAGGCGATATGGGGATCGGACCCCGCGCTGTCACGCCGATCCGGCCCCGGAGACCGTTGACAGCCGGGGTCTGGCCCCTCATATCAGGGCTCATTCCGGAGAATGTGGGCCCGGCGGCTTCGGGGGAAACGCCCCGGAGTAAGCCGACGCCCCGCCACCTCATCAAGTCCGAGGGGCCTATCCGGACAGGAACAACACCGTCGTCAGACACGGGAGATTTTCGTTTATGTCCAAGCGCATCAAGTCGAAGTACACGATCAACCGCCGCCTCGGGGTCAACCTCTGGGGGCGGCCCAAGAGCCCCATCAACAAGCGATCCTACGGCCCCGGCGAGCACGGCCAGGCACGCCGCCGCAAGCCGTCGGATTTCGGCATCCAGCTCGCCGCCAAGCAGAAGCTGAAGGGCTATTACGGCAACATCACCGAGCGCCAGTTCAAGCGCTATTACGAGGACGCCTCGCGCCGCAAGGGCGACACCGGCGAGAACCTCGTTGAGATCCTCGAGCGCCGGCTCGACGCGGTGGTCTACCGCATGAAGTTCGTGCCGACCGTTTTCGCCGCGCGCCAGTTCGTCAATCACGGCCATGTGCTGGTGAACGGCAAGCGCGTCACCATCCCGTCCTATCTCATCAAGGACGGCGACGTGGTCGAGGTTCGCGAGAAGTCGCGCGAGCTGCCCATGGTGCTGGAGGCCTCGGCCTCGCCGGAGCGCGACATTCCGGACTATGTCGACGTCGACCTCAACCGTCTCAAGGGCACCTTCGTGCGCGGGCCCAAGCTCGCCGACGTACCCTATCCGGTGTCGATGGAGCCGAACCTCGTGATCGAGTTCTACTCGCGGTAAGTCTCCGGCTTTAAACGGATATCAAGCGGGCCGCGTCCTTTGGGCGCGGCCCGTTTCGCGTCAGGCCCGGGCAGGGGCCCGGAAGCGGCCGCGGCCGAGGAAGGCGAGCCAGATCAGCGTCGTCGCCATGACCAGGCCGCCGACGATCACCGGCGCCGCCGCATCGCCCGTCATGTCGCGCGCGGTGCCCGCGAGCGCCGGTAGCCCCGCCATCCCGGCATAGTACCAGGTGAAGAAGATCCCGGTGCCGATGGCTCGGCTCTGCGGCCGCAAGATCGCGCCGGGCAGGGCCATGATGACGCCCGCCGGCATCGCGAAGGCGGTCGCCGTGACGATGAAGAGCGGCACCGGGAGCTCGGTGACCGGTACCGCCAGGATCGCCGCGGCAGAGATCGCAAAGGTGACCGCCATAACCATGATGGGCCGGTCGATGCGCTCGGCCACGTTGCCCAGAAGCGGTACCAACGGCAGCAGCATCCAGGTAATGACGCTCATCAGGAGTCCCGCTCCAGACGGACTGAAACCGATATTCGTCAGGTAGTTGGGGGCGAAACTTATGACGATTATGTAGCCGGCGTTGTACGTGGTCCAGATGAGACCGGCGCAGCAGATCAGACCGAACTCACGCGAGGTCGGGCGCGCCGCGCCCGACGTCGGTGTCGTGCCGGTGCCGCCGTGCGCCGGGGGCCGGTAAACCAGCGCCACGCCGATCAAAGTCACGAGGCAGAAGAGGGCGGGGGCGAGCATGGCATGGGTGAGGCTCGCTGCCTCCGCCACGGCGCTCAGCGACACCAGGGCCGCGCCGATGCCGAGCGGCCAGCTCGCGAGCAGGACCGCCATGGCGGTGACGATCTCGCGTCCGATGAACCAGTCGGTGACCATCTTGGTGGCGACGACGTTGAACAGCACCGCGCCGACCCCGGTGATGAGCCGCCCCGCGTCGACCACCATAACCGTGTCGCCGAAGGCCATGATGACGCCCCCGAGCACCATCAACACCAGGCCCAGAAGGGCGACCTGCTTGTCGCCGAAGCGTCCGGCCAGCATGCCGCCGGGCAGGGCAATCACCACGCCGGGCAGCATGTAGATGCCGATCATCGTGCCGAGCGTGGCGTAGTCGATCGCCAGCGCCTCGATGAGATGGGTCGAGGTGGCCGCGACCGATTGGAACTGGAAGCCCATCGCGGTCCGTGCCGCAAACAGGACCGCCAGTATGAGCCAGCGATTATGCAAACCCGTCGCCTTCCCTCAATCAGGCCGAGTGGTCGAGGGCGTGGACCTTACGCTATCGTCAAAGACAGGAAAACAAGCCGCGGGCCTATGCGTCGCCTGCAGGGCGGGAGCTTACTCGCTCCGCAGCAGCGGCAGCAGGCGCGCGGCGGTCAGCAGGGCGTCGCGGCGGGGCGTGCCGACCTCGAGCTCCGGATGATAGAGGAGACGGAGCAGCAGGAGGTCATGCGCCGAGAGATCCTTCAGCCGGCTGGTGTCGTTGAAGACCGAGGGATTGGCGTCGTCGAAGTCGTTCGGCAGACCCAAAGCTTGGGTCGTTTCTTCCACGATGCAGCGCGTCAGGATCCCGCGCGCGCGCGCGTGATCGACCGGGATCACCACGACGGCCCGCTCGATCTCGCCCGTCGACGGCTTGACCGCGATGACGCCGAGACAGTTGGTATGGCGGAGCCGCCGGGCGACGCCCTTGGTGATGCCGCGGCGGCCCGGCTTCATGTGCTTCAGCGCCGTCGCCATGTATTTGGACCGGCGGGTGAAGATGATCTGGAAGTTCGCGGCGCTGAGCTCATTCACGTAGCTGATGTCGAGCCGGGTCACGTCCGCGAGCCGCTCCATATGGCGGTCGAGGAAGTCTTCGGTTTCAGACGTGACTTCGAAGTCGAACTGCTTGTAGACGGTGATCGGCCCGGTCCATTTGGTGACCCGCGGATTCTCGATGTGCCGCATCTCGTTCTGGAACGCGATCACGTCGAAGTTGCGCAGGATCTCGGCATTGCTGAGCTCGGCCGCGCCGGCGGGGCCGTGCGCCGCCAGACCGACTGCCAGAGCGATCGCCAATATGCTGAAATGCCGCCGCAACCGATCCATCCGCCGTCCTCGAAAACGGGCCGTTCGGGCGCCCAGATACGAAAACCGAGCCGACGTTAGATCGCCGGCGCGGTTCCGTAAAGCACTGAAACTAAACGTGGTTAAGAGACCGCGAAGCCTTCAGGCGCTATCCCTGAGACGCGGTGGCCACGGTCGCCGTCAGGCTTGGGCTTCGATGCCCTTGTCCTTCAGGAAGCTCTGCAGCTCGCCGGTTTGGAACATCTCGCGGATGATGTCGCAGCCGCCGACGAACTCGCCCTTGACGTAGAGCTGGGGCACGGTCGGCCAGTTGGAGAATTCCTTGATCCCCTGGCGGATGTCCGGATCGGCCAGCACATCGACGCCCTTGAACTGGACGCCCAGATGCGAGAGCACCTGAACCACGGTGGCCGAGAAGCCGCATTGCGGGAAGACCGGCGTGCCCTTCATGAAAAGGACGACGTCGTTGCCGTCGATTTCCTGCTTGATCTGGCCGAAGACCGGGTGGTCGGTCGTGCTGGGCGTGTCGTTCATCGTCGGTCCCTTCTGTTGAATATCGTGCGGGATCAGGCGTCGGGTGCGCGCGTGTTGAGCGCGAGGGCGTGCAGCTCGTTGCCCATGCGGCCCTGCAGCGCGGCGTAGACGAGTTGGTGCTGCTGGACCCGCGACTTGCCTTCGAAAGCGCCGGAGACGATGGTGGCCGCATAGTGATCGCCGTCGCCGGCCAGGTCCTGGATCGTAACCTCGGCGTCGGGCAGCGCATCCTTGATCATGCGCTCGATCTCTGTGGCGTCCATAGCCATCGTCAAACTCTCCCGTAAACCTGTTTCCCCGCGGCCGGCGTCGCCCTTACGGCGCCGCCATATAGTCCGGCAGCCAAGCCTCGTGGATCTGCCTTAGCTCCGCAATCGATATAGGGTCGAAACCATCGACGGTCAACGCATCGCTGCCGGCCGCGCCCAGCAAAGTTGCCTCGATTCCGGCGGCTTCGGCAGCGGCGAGAACGGCGTTGCTATCCGTGGTGGCAGCCAGATAACGCCCCTGATCCTCGCCGAACCAGTAGGCATGGGCGGGGCCGGTATCGGCGGGCTGGGCAAGGGTGAGGCCGGTCCGGCCGGCGAGCGCCATCTC
>JARRKQ010000146.1:0-6256 GCA_037387885.1 Alphaproteobacteria bacterium
CATCGAATGCTCGGACTCCATCATGGTCATGCGGGCGTCGAGCGCGTCCTCACCGACCCAGCGCGACAGCGTCTCGATGATCTCGGTCTGCGGCGTGATCGGAAAGGCCGGGATGTAGTCGATGTCGGCCAACCGCGCGCCCCAGGCCGCCGCGGCGTTACCCGTCATCAATTGGCGTGTCATGCGCGCATCTCCTTTTCGTCCGCGGCCGCCGCGTCGGTTTCAGGGATCGCTTCGATCGCATGCGGTGGGCATTGCGCGACGCAGATCATGCAGCCCTTGCAGTGATCGAGATCGATGACCGGCCGTCCGTCCTCGGCGACGCTGATCGCGTTGTCGGGACAGAAGGAGCTGCACACCCAGTTGCAGCGCCGGCAGCGCTCGTAGTCGATCACCGGCCGCATGGTCCGCCACAGCCCAGTGCGCACCTGGACGCTGGTCGCCCCGCCATGCACCGCCGGGCCGGACAGGCTTACATCGTCGACCGGCATCTCGATCCAGTCGGGCCGGGCATAGTCGCGCGCCGAGGCAGGCCCGCCTTCGCTCACCGCACCCTCCTCCGTCGCCATCCGCTCATAGGCGTCGAGCGCGGCCTTTGCGGTGTGTTCAACCGCGGCTCCGCCCATGTCGGCAAGCTCCTGGCGCACCGCCGTCTCCAGGCTGTCCCGCCCGATGACGCCGACGAGCCGCGCGGCCGCACCGGCGCAGGCAGCCGCCGCCTGAACGCTGGCGTCACCAACCACGGCGGCGGGCAGGATGATCACCCGCGAGCCGACGTTGAGCCGCTTTTGCCAGGTCTCCGGCGGCTCGGCGCTATCGATCAAGAGCACCGCGTCGTCGTCGAGTCCGACGGTGACGCCGGCGGCTGGAACCCCGACCAGGCTGTCGTCGACCACGACCACGAGATCGGGATTGGTGATGACGCCGCGCTCGTTGATCGGCGCCTGGTCCGCCCGGACATAGGCAAAGATCGGCGCACCCCGGCGCTCGGCGCCGTAGCGCGGCGCGTCCTGGACTTCATATCCTTCGAGGAAGAAGGCGTTGCCCAGAATACGGCTCGCCGTCTTGATGCCCTGGCCACCGCGCCCGTGGAATCTGATCCGGTACATGGTCCGCCCCGCCTAGTTCGATTTCGCTTTGCTGGGGGCGAGCTCCTCGGCCATCGCCGCACGCATCAGAAATTTCTGCACCTTGCCCGTGACCGTCATCGGAAAGTCCTCGACGAATTTTATGTATTTCGGGATCTTGAAATGCGCAATCTTGCCTTCGCAGAAGGCGCGGATCTCCTCCGCCGTCGCCTGCTCGCCCTCGCGCAGCTTGATCCAGGCGCAGACCTCCTCGCCGTATTTCGGATCGGGCACGCCGAAGACCTCCGCCTCCTCGATCTTCGGATGGCCGTAGAGGAACTCCTCGATCTCGCGCGGAAAGATGTTCTCGCCGCCGCGGATCAGCATGTCCTTGATGCGCCCGACGATCTGGAAGTAGCCGTCGGCGTCGACCACCGCGACGTCGCCGCTGGCGATCCAGCGCGCCTCGTCGATCGCCTTGGCGGTGCGCTCGGGGTCGTTCCAGTATTTCGGCATCACGCAGTAGCCGCGCGTCATCAGCTCGCCGGGCGTGCCGCACGGCACGACACGGCCGTCGCTGTCGACGATCTTGATCTCGGTATGCGGCAGCACGCGGCCCACCGTCTCGACGCGGCGCTCGATCGGATCGTCGACCGAGGTCTGGGTGCTGACGGGCCCGGTCTCGGTCATGCCGTAAGCGATGGTGATCTGCGTCAAATGCATCTCCTCCATAACCCGCTTCATCAGCTCTACCGGGCAGGGCGCGCCCGCCATGATGCCGGTGCGCAGGCTGGAAAGATCGTACTGGGCGAAATCCGGATGATCGAGCTCGGCGATGAACATGGTCGGCACGCCGTGCAGCGCCGTGCATGTCTCGCCCGCCACGGTCTCCAGCACCGCGCCCGGATCGAAGCCGGCCGACGAGAACACCATCGTCGCCCCGTGCACGACGCAGGTGAGCGTGCCCAGCACCATGCCGAAGCAGTGATACATCGGCACCGGGATGCAGACCCGGTCGTCCTCGCCGAGCTTCATCTGCAGGCCGGTGAAATAGGCGTTGTTGACGATGTTGTGGTGGGTCAGCGTCGCGGCCTTGGGCGTGCCCGTGGTGCCGCTAGTGAACTGGATGTTGATCGGATCGTCGAATTGCAGCGTGGCCCCGAGCGCCTCCAGCCTCGCCACATGCTCGGCCTCGGCCAGGCGCGGGATGTCGTCGAAATTGAGCATGCCCGGCGAGCGCTCTTCGCCGAGCCGGGCGATCAGGCGCAGGCTCGGCACCTTCTGCGCCTTGAGCTGACCCGGCAGCGATTTGCCGAACTCGGGCATGAGCGCATTCAGCATCTCGATGTAATTGCTGGACTTGAGGCTGGGCGCGGTGATCAGCGCCGCGCATTCGACCGTGTTGAGCGCGTATTCGAGCTCGGGCAGCCGGTAGGCGGGGTTGATGTTCACCAGGATCAGGCCCGCCTTGGCCGTCGCGAACTGTGCGATCACCCATTCCGCGCAGTTGGGCGCCCAAACGCCGATGCGCTCGCCCGGCTTCAGCCCCAGCGCCACGAGGCCGGCGGCGAAGGCGTCGACCTTCGCCTTGAGCTCGCCGTAGCACCAATGAATGTCCTGATGCCGCACCGCGAGCGCGGGGCGCTCCGGCCAGCGCGACGCGGCCCGTTCGAATGCTGCGCCCACCGTCAAGCCAAGCAGCGGCGTGGTGCTCACACCGTGCACGTAGCTTGATGGCTCGACAGTCATGACGACAGCGCCGTGTTTTTCGGTTGCGCGTAAATGACGCCTTTGCGCCAAAGGACAATAGGTGCGACCACCCACGCGCTCCCGCCGACGATGGTCGTCTATCCACCCAGAACTCTAACTTCTCGTGGATAGTGAACATTGACATGCGTCAATGTCCTATTCAGCAGCGCGAAGGCGGATAGGCATATGCGACCGCCATACCGATTGAAGTGCGGGCGAATGCACGTCGTTGAGCGGCAATGCATGACCGCTATTGGCTAGGAACGGACGTCGGCGACGAACCTCTGCATGTCGGCTGTACGCCCAAGAGCAGGCATCGTGCGCCCACCAAGATTGATGTCCGCTGCTGGCTAATTGCGGACATAGTGACGCGTTTGGTTTGGTGCCAACTCCGCATATGCTTCGCATGTCTTGCATCGATGCCGGCCTCCACATCCAGCAGTGGTTGGATCGTGCCTTCCATCGAGGCTCTATGACGATAAGCTAGGCGAGTGGGACCAAGCCGAGAGGGCGGGTCGCTCCGTGTCCCGCCGGTCCGCGCGCCCCACATCCTTGTGCCCACAGAGCAAATGTCCCAATGACGCGCCGAAAGAAACTGCTGATCGGATCGCTCGTCGTCGTTGCGGCCGCGGCGGCCGCGCTCGCCTACTTCGAATTTGGGGGAGCCAACAGCGAGGCCTCCGGCGAGATCGTTCTCTACGGCAACGTCGATATCCGCGAGGTGGGCCTCGCCTTCAACGTCGCCGGCCGGGTCGAAAGCGTGCTGGTCGAGGAAGGCGAAGAGGTGAGCAAGGACCAGCTCCTCGCGACGCTCGACGCGTCAACATACAAGGCCGAAGCCGAAGCGGCGACGGCGCAGACCGCCGCGGCGCGAGCGACGCTCAATCGTCTCCTGGCCGGCAGCCGGCCTGAAGAGATCCGTGAGGCGCGGGCGAACGTGCAGGCCATCGAGGCCGATCTTGAGGACGCGCGGGCGACGCTGCAGCGCACCGAGAAGCTGTCCATCGACAAGGTCGTGGCCAAACAGAGGCTCGACCAGGACCGCGCCCGGGTCAAAGGTCTGGAAGCCAAGCTCCGGGCGGCCCAACAGCGACTGTCGCTCGTGATCCAAGGCCCCCGCAAAGAGGAGATCGCCGAGGCACGGGCGCAATTGCACGCGAAGGAGGCGGCCCTGGCGCTTGCCCTCCAGCGCATGGAATACACCAAGCTGTTCGCCAAGGATCGCGGCGTCATCAATACGCGCGTCGTCGA
This sequence comes from Alphaproteobacteria bacterium, assembly GCA_037387885.1. GTDB lineage: Bacteria > Pseudomonadota > Alphaproteobacteria > JAPULJ01 > JAPULJ01 > DATKZM01. The sequence goes on from JARRKQ010000146.1 coordinate 4,068, forward strand.
GCCCGGTGCCGTCGTGTCGGCCCAGGCGCCGGTCTTCACGATGGCGCTCACACGGCCCGTCTGGGTGCGCACTTACGTGAGCGAAGCTTATTTGGGCCGCATCCGGCCGGGCATGAAGGCCGAAGTCTTCACGGACTCCCGTCCGAAAAAGCCGTTCGAGGCCCGGGTCGGCTACATATCGCCCGCCGCGGAGTTCACGCCCAAGAGCGTGGAGACGCCGGAGCTCCGCACCAGCCTGGTCTATCGGATGCGTGTCTATGTCGATAAGCCCGGCAAGGCCCTGCGCCAGGGCATGCCGGTCACCGTCCGGCTGAAGCTTGAGGCGCCGAAGAGCCAGCCCGCCAAAACCTCCTCCCGCTGAGGGGGGTACGCCGTGACAAGCGACCCGCCGACGACCGTCATAACGCTGCAAGAGGTGGTCAAGCGCTTCACGGCAGGCCAACGCACGGTGACGGCGCTCGATGCGCTGTCGGCCACGATCGAGGGCGGGCGGATCACCGGTCTCGTCGGACCCGACGGCGCCGGCAAGACCACCCTGATCCGTTTGCTCACCGGGCTGCTCCGGCCGGATTTGGGCAGAATCGAGGTGCTGGGCTTCGATGCCGCGACGGAGGCGCAGCGGATCCAGTCGGGCGTCGGCTACATGCCGCAGCGCTTCGGCCTCTATGAGGAGTTGAGCGTCGCCGAGAACCTCGACCTCTATGCGGATCTGCAAGGACTCGTCGGCCCGACGCGGAAGGACCGCCTCGGACAGCTCGCCGAGTTCACGGGGCTCGGCCCATTCCGATCGCGCCTCGCCGGGCGCCTCTCCGGCGGCATGAAGCAGAAGCTCGGCCTGGCCTGCACCCTGGTGCGACCACCATCCCTGCTCCTACTCGACGAGCCCAGCGTCGGTGTCGACCCTGTCTCACGGCGCGAGCTCTGGGACATCGTGCATGCGCTCGTCGCCGAGGGTATGAGCGTGCTCTGGGCAACCGCCTATCTGGACGAGGCCGAGCGCTGCGATGACGTGCTGTTGCTGAACGAAGGCCGGCTGCTTGCCGCGGGACCACCGCAGAGCTTCACCGAGGGGCTCGAGGGACGCACCTTCGCGGTCCGGGTCGATAGCGTCGAGCGGCGAAGGGTTCTCCCCGAGGTCCTCGAACTGCCGCACGTTATCGATGCGATCATCAAAGGCCGCGACGTGCGGGTCCTGCTATCCCAGCAGGCGGACGGCTCGGACTTCCTGCAAGCCGCCGCCCGACTGAACGACGGCAGGGCGGAGGTCGAAGCCGTCGACCCCGTCTTCGAAGACGCGTTCATCGCGCTGCTGAAGGAGCCGGCCGAAGGCCAGCTGAAGCCGACAGACGCGACGCCCGCCGCCGCGTCGAGCGCGGGCGGCGATGTGTCGGCGAAAGACGGCGAACAGCCGGCCGAGGTCGTCATCAAGGTGAGCCACCTCATCCGGCGCTTCGGCGATTTCACGGCGGTCGACGGCATCGACTTCACGGTGAACCGCGGCGAGATTTTCGGCCTGCTCGGTCCCAACGGCGCCGGCAAATCGACCACCTTCAAGATGTTGTGCGGCCTAATTCCGCCCAGCGACGGCGAGGCGCTGGTTCTCGGCATCGACCTTCGGCGGGCGGCGGCGGTGGCGCGCAGCCGCGTCGGCTACATGGCCCAGAAGTTCTCGCTCTACGGCAATATGAGCGTGCTTCAGAACCTCCGCTTCTTCGCTAGCGCCTACGGCCTCGACAAGCGCGCCCAGGCGCGGACGATCGGGGCGGAGCTGAGCGAATTCGGCCTCGATCCCTTCGTCGACGCGATCAGCGAAACCTTGCCGCTCGGCTACAAGCAGCGCCTTGCGCTTGCCTGCGCGATCATGCACGAGCCCGGCGTGCTCTTCCTCGACGAACCAACTTCCGGCGTCGATCCGCTGGTCCGCCGCGAATTCTGGAGCCGTATCAACGCCATGGCCGCAATGGGCGTGACGGTGCTGGTAACGACCCACTTCATGGAGGAAGCCGAATATTGCGACCGGATCGGCATCATCTATCAGGGCCGGCTGGTGGCGACCGGTACGCCCGAGGCGCTGCGGAAAGAAGAGAGCAGCGCTGAGTTGCCCGAGCCGACGCTCGAAGATGCCTTCATCGCTCTGATCGAGCGCCACGACGGGGCGGCGCGGCCATGATCGGCGGACGGAGCCTGGA
>JARRKQ010000147.1:0-6124 GCA_037387885.1 Alphaproteobacteria bacterium
GACATCGGAGATCAGCGTGGACGATAGCGACACCTGAAGATTGGTCTTCAAGTTCGGATACTGTGCCCGCATCTGAACGATAGCCTTGGGCAGCAGGTTCAGGGCGCTTGAACGGACCGAACCCAGCATCAGGGTCCCGGCGATCTGGTCACCACGCAGGCTGGCTTTCGTGTCGTCTTCCATTCGCAGGATGTCTCTCGCCATCTCGAGCACCTGTAATCCATGGGGAGTCAGTTTCGGTGGGCGTGATGAGCGTTCGAAAAGACTCGCACCAAGCTCCTGCTCCAAGGCGTGAACTTGCTGGCTGACAGCAGACGGTGTCAGGCCAACAATATCTGCAGCCTTTGCGAATGTGCTGTGAGTCGCGATCGCAACGAGAGTTTTCAGCTGGCGCGTGTCCACCATTAAATCCAGTATTTCTTCACATAATGCGCAGAATTATTCGTTTTTGTTAAGTTCTATTTTATGATAGCAACGTGTCTAAGGGAGGATATCTGCGTCCAGGCACATAAGCTGACGCGGGCATCATCAAACAAATTCTGGGTTGTCTGACGCTCTCCGCAGCACGCGGCGGGCTATGGGGAAGTGCTGTGAACAACACAATTCTCGTTACTGGTCCAGACCTCGACCCGAGCGCGGCGCGACTTGTGAGCGAGCACGGCTACCAGACCGTTCATACACCAGCCTATGCCGACAGCGAAATCATCTCCCGGCATCTTAAGGAAACCGAAGCGGTCGGGATTGTGGCAAGGATGGGCCGGCTGGACGCGAGCGTCATAGACACCGCCTCTCAGTTGCGCGTCATTTCCAAGCATGGCGTTGGTGTCGACAATATAGATCTCGCCGCTGCCGGAAAGCGCGGTATCCCGGTCCTGGTCGCGACCGGCGCAAACGCCATTTCAGTGGCCGAGCACGCAATTGCGCTGCTTCTGGCAACGGTGAAGCGGATCATTCCGCTGGACGCAGGTCTGCGCGAAGGCCGATGGGACAAGCCAGGCTTCCTTGGAAGGGAACTCGCTGGTTCGACTCTCGGTCTGCTCGGAATGGGCTCGATTGCGCAGGCAACAGGCCGCATGGCAAAAGCTCTGGGCCTGGAACTGATTGGTTATGACCCTTACGCCACGGCGGATGCATTTGAGAGTTTGGATGTGCGCCGTTGCGTGGCACTCGATGACTTGCTGGCGAGCGCCGAAATCCTCAGCCTGCATTGTCCGTTGAATGACCAAACGCGTTCCATCGTGAATGCCGACGCTATCGGAAAGATGCCGAATGGCAGCTATGTCATCAACACCGCGCGCGGCGGCCTGATTGACGAACGGGCGCTCTTGGAAGCAATTCAATCCGGTCACCTGGCCGGAGCCGGCCTTGATGCTTTCGCGACCGAGCCGCCCGGGCCTGATCATCCGTTCTGGGCAGAGCGCCGCATCGTCGCAACACCGCATATCGGAGGCGTAACGCGCGAAGCCGGCGCTCGAGTCGGCGTCGAGGCTGTACGAGGAATTTTTCAGGTTCTGGAGGGTGAACCGGTCGCACCGGAGCGGATCGCCAACCGCGCCCTGCTCACCGAATTCAACGAACCGGCAGTCAACGCGGGGGAATAGGTATGTCTATCGGATTTCGAATTCTCTACCGGCAACGAGTCGCGCCGAAAGCGTTGATCGAGGCGTTTTCCAAGTTACCTGTAGCCAATGTGTCGGATTCCATGATGCGCGTGACAGCAGGCGGGCCTCGTTTGCGTCCAATGCATACATCTGGCGGAATGGCCGGCCCCGCGCTCACCGTGCGCACACGTCCTGGCGATAATTTGATGCTGCACAAGGCCATCGACATCGCTGAACCTGGTGACGTGATTGTCGTCGATGCGGGCGGAGACCTAACAAATTCCCTCATCGGTGAAATGATGGTGTCCCATGCGATCAAACGCGGCGTGGCGGGTTTTGTGATCGATGGTGCGATCCGCGACGCAGATGCTTTCAAGAAAATCAACCTGCCGATCTTTGCCGCCGGCGTGACCCATCGCGGTCCATACAAGGACGGTCCCGGCGAAATCAACGTACCGATCAGTCTGGATGGAATGGTGATCAAACCCGGGGATATCATGATCGGCGACGCCGACGGCGTGCTTTGCGTTCCGCTGATTGAAGCTGATGAGATCCTCGAGAAGTCCAAGGCAAAGCTCGAAGCTGAAACGCGCCAGATGAAGGCCATCGCCGAAGGCACCAACGACCGAAGTTGGGTAGACGCCGCGCTCAAGGCGCGCGGTTGCGAATTTCCGCAAGACTAAACACTCGCCAAAATTTGGAGGAAAGACATGTTGAAACCGATCCTGAAAACCGCCCTTGCAGGCGTAATAATGTTTGCCGCTGGTGCTGCCGCGGCCGAATACCCCGAAAAACCGATCACAGTGATTGTTGGCTATTCCGCTGGTGGTGGCACCGATGTCATGGCTCGTACGGCTGAGCCATTCATCGAAAAATATCTGGGAAACAGCGCAAGCATTGTTGTCAAGAACAAGCCAGGCGCCAGCGGTCAGATCGGCGTGACCGAAGTCGCGACTGCCGATCCGGACGGCTATACGCTCGGGACCTACAACCTGCCCGGTATGATGGCGCGGACGCTCGATCGAAAAGCTGATTACAGCGCCGACAGCTTCACGTTCCTGGCCAATGTCGTGAACGATCCGAATGTCATCGTCACCTCGAAGGCAAGCGGCTTGGATACGCTGGACAAGCTCTTGAATGCGGCAAAGGCCGATCCGAAGGCAATCACCGTAGGCATGTCCAGCCTGGGCGGTGACGACCATTTCGCCCTGATCAAGCTGCAGCAGCTGACCGGCGCGGAATTTAAAATTGTTCCGTTCAATGGCTCGGCTCCGGCAAGGACGGCGGTCATGGGCGGTCATGTCGCAATGGGAATCTTCAACCTCTCTGAGGTCGCGAAATTCAAGGACGAGATCAACATCCTCGGCGTAGCAAAGGCAGAGAGATCGAATTTTCTGCCGGACCTGCCCACCTTCAAGGAACAAGGTCTTGACCTAATCAACGGTTCGATGCGCGGCTTCGTGGCACCGAAGGGCTTGCCCAAGAATGTTGAGACCAAGCTCCTCGACGCTTTCAAGAAATTGGAGCAAGACGCCGATTTCCAAGCAGCGATGAAAGCTACAGCCAATCCTGTGCAGGTGACCGTCGGCGACGACTTCAAAGCGCTGAACGGTCAACTTTACGACCTGGCCAAGAATGTGTGGGAAACCACGCCCTGGAAGTAATCCAGTACGGTGCGGAGTACTGGCTCCGCACCAGCCCGACCCTGCCGGAGGGAAATTAATGTCAGAGCAGAAATCAAATCGCTTCCTGCGCCCGGAAACTTTGACAGCGGTTGGACTGTTTCTGGCTGCTGCGGCATTCCTGGTTCCGACCGCGCAGCTGCCGCAAATTTCGGCCTTGCTGCCCGCGGCAATGCTGATTTCGCTTCTGGTGCTGGCGATGATCCTGCTGATCGCTGATCAGCGCAAAGCGGCGGCGGAGAATACGTCCGAGCCCGTTTTGAAGGCACCGCCGCGCGTTTTCGGAGCGTTTCTACTCATCCTGCTCTATGCGCTCGCGGTCAATTTCGTTGGCTTCTATGTAAGCACAGCAGTGTCGTTGCCTCTTGTGGCGTTCGTATTCGGGTACCGCAACTTGGCAGGCCTCGGTATCGCCACGATTATTGTTGTGGCGGCAATCTACCTTATCTTCAGCCTCGCGATGGCCAAGGAATTTCCTTCCGGCATCCTTGGGATTCTATGAGTGCGCCATGTACTCCGACCTCCTGCACGCACTTCCCAACGTCCTCGGATTGGAGAACCTGCTCGCGCTGACGTTTGGGGTGATTGCAGGTATCGTCGTCGGCGCCATGCCGGGCCTCAGCGCGACAATGGCCATATCCGTCTTGGTGCCTTTCACGTTCGGCATGGAGCCGCTGGTAGCATTGGGCCTGATGGCCGGCATTTACAACGGGGCCATGTATGGCGGGGCCATTCCGGCCGTGTTGCTCCGCATTCCGGGCACGCCCGCCGCCGTTGTAACCACCTTCGACGGCTATCCGATGGCGCAGAAGGGCCAGGGCGGTTACGCGCTGCAGATCGCGGTTGTGTCGTCTGCTCTGGGCGGCATCGCCAGCGCCTTTGCGCTGTTACTGCTGGCACCGCCGCTTGCCAAGGTGACACTTCTTTTCGGGCCTTCTGAAGTTTTCTGGGTCGCGGTATTCGGGCTTTGCAGTATTATCTTTCTGCTTGGTGGAAGCGTGGTCAAAGGCCTAATCAGCGCCTGTTTCGGTGTATTTGTTTCTGTCATAGGCTCGGATCCGATCTCCGGCGCCGACCGATACACATTCAATCAACTCGAACTGTTGGACGGCGTCAGCATCGTAATCCTGCTTGTCGGTCTGTATGCGCTGCCGCCAGTTATCGACCTGCTGGAAACGCCTTTGAAAACTGAAAACGGGGCTAGCGAAAAACTAGGCACTGAACCGATCTGGCGCACCCTTCCAACGATGCTCCGGTTTTGGAAAACATGGCTCCGCGCCTCAATCATCGGGATTTGGATCGGCATCCTGCCCGGCGCCGGCGGTTCAATGGCGGCTTTCATGTCCTATAACGAAGCGCGCCGGACGAGCAAGACGCCGGAGACCTGGGGCGAAGGTGAACCTGAGGGCATAGCCGCCTCCGAGACGGCTAACAACGCAGACACCGCTTCGGCTTTGATCCCTGCTCTTACGTTAGGTATTCCCGGCACCGCGGTGGCGGCGGTGATGTTGGGCGGGCTGCTGATCCACGGATTGCAGCCCGGACCGATGTTGTTTCGCGAAAACCCCGACGTCGTATTCGGCTTCATGTGGCAGTTCCTGTTCGGTGCCGTTCTCCTGATTTTCCTCGGCGGCTCTCTGGCCACAAACAGTTTTGCGAAGCTTCTCAAGCTGCCCCGGCCGCTGTTGGGGTCAATCATCATCGTTCTGATGCTGATAGGGGTCTACTCGATCAACAACCGCATGTTTGACGTCTACCTCATGCTCGGATTCGGCGCGGTCGGTTATCTCATGGACAAGTTGAAGTTTCCTTTGCCACCGGTAGTTCTCGGCCTGATTCTCGGCGGTTTCGCGGAAGAAAACCTTCGTCTTGCTCTGCGGATCGGCCGTGGAGACTGGTTGATACTGTTCCAGAACATAACAAGCCAGATCCTCGTCGCTCTGACCGTTGCTGTTATCGTCGGCCCGATGCTGAAGCGTCGTTTCATCGACACGCGAAAGACGGCGGTGGAAGGCTGAATAGAGCGGGCATGCGCACTGCGCCTAGCGCTGTAATGCAACATGTCCGCTTTGGGTCAGAAGCGGACATAGATGGCGGTCTCACAGACAGTCCGTTTTACCCCTGAAAGCGGACGTTCTGGATGGGGTCGCAGAACGTCCGCTATGTGCCAAAAGCGGCCGAGGGATAGCCTAAGAACGATTAGCCCTTGTTCGCTTCCGAAACCAACCAATCGACGAGCGTCCGGATGGCCGGGCGATCCGCATCATGCTGGCGGTGGGCGACGTAGTACTCCCGTTTTCCGGTCATGAGCGTTCCGAAGGGCGCAACCAATCGCCCTGTCCGCACGTCTTCGTGCAACAGGTCGACCTGCCCGAGGGCAAAACCGGCGCCGTCGCGCGCGGCCTGATAGGCGAGGGACGAATTTTCGAACTGCGTCCCACGGGAAATGTCGACGTCAGAGAACCCCGCCTCGTCGAGCCAATCGTGCCAATGTCCGACTTGGAGGTCGGAATACAAGATGCGGGACGTGCGGAATGCAATCTCGGGGTCCGGGCCCGCCTTCTCCAAAAGTGCAGGACTACAGACGAGCGTGAACTGCCGAGAGAACAGACGATGCGAACGCAGCTTCGGCCAATCTCCATTGCCGATCATGATGGCGACGTCGATGTCCTCGGTGTCGAATCGCGCGTCGGTCAGCGACGTCTTGATGTGCAGGTCGATGTCGGGCGCGAGACCGTGGAAATTGGCAAGCCGCGGCACCAGCCATTGAATGGCGAACGTGGGAAAGACCTTTAGGGTCAACGTCTCCCGTAAGGAGCCTTCACGAATTCCCTGAATGAC
>JARRKQ010000148.1:0-6102 GCA_037387885.1 Alphaproteobacteria bacterium
CGCGCAAGCGGCGGCGCTGGCGGGCGAGCTCGGCGGGCATGTTCTCGACATCGCTAAGCCGCAGCGCATCGATCGCCGCCGCCGGTTTCTTGTCGAGCAGCCGCAACAAGGCCAGCCGGGCGCCCACCTTGGCGCGCTCGGTTCCGGTCAGGCGCTTCTTGATCTGCTGCTCGAGCAGGCTCGAGGCGCGGCCTAGCAGATCGACCGACACCAGCCGGTCGGCAAGCGCCGTGATCATCTTGTCGCCGTCCGGCCCCGCGGGCATCAGGTGGGAGAACTCATGGAACACGGCGAGCGCGCGCAACGGCTTCATCCGCTCCTTGCCGCGAGCGACGAACAGCCGCACGAATTCCTTGCGCATCCGCGCTTTCAGGCCGCGCTTCTTGGCGAGCTTGGGATCGATGCGGCCGGCGCGTTCGAGCGCGTCGAGGCCCTCGACCGGCTTTCCGGCTTTGATGTAGATGCGGCCGAGCAGCTCGCTGACCATGTATTCGGCCTCGTCGCCGCGCCAGACATAGCGAGCGGATTCAAGCTCGTCGATCGCCGCCTCGGCGTCGAGCGTGCCGAATTCCAGCTCGCGCTCGACGCGCGCCACCAGCGAGCGCACGCGAACCTCGCGGCTCTTGGCGGTCTTGGAGAGATGGGTCCACGCCGCAACCGCCGCGCCGTGCTTGCCCATCTTGGCGGCAACCACGGCATCCATGTAATCGAGCCGCTCGGTATTGTGCGGCGACGGCCCGAATGAGCGGACCAGAGCGATCAGGCCTTTGGCGCGCTGCAGGTCACCGGTAGCAAGCGCCGCCTTGGCGGCGGTCTCGGCGAGCCGGCCGCGCAGCCAGGCCGGATAGCGGTTGATGATTGGACCTGACCGCAGGAACTCACGGTTCGCCTCGCGCCATTTATCCGCCGCCGCGGCAGCCGCACCCCGCCAAAGCGCGATCTCAAGCGAGCGGTCGAGGCTCGCATCGTAAAGGTCGCGCCCGGCGACCTTGATGTGGCCCATCAACAGATGGCTTGCGCCGCGGAGCGCCCGGAAGGCCGGCGTGCGCGCCCGCACCGCATCGCTCTGCTCGATGCGGCGAAGCACGGCCAGCGTTTCGGGCGCATGGCCGTGCGCAAAATAGAACTGGGCGAGCTCCATGCGGCGGGCGTTTCGTTCGGCTTTGTCGGCCAGCGCAACGGCGTGCAGCCGTTTTTGCTTCTCGACGATGTAGAATTTCGGGAACGCCTCCGGCGGCCCACCCCGCCAGCGTTCGAAATCGAAGACGCGCACGGTGCTAACGGCGGCCTTCCGCTTGCGCACGCGCACGCCGGAAAGATTGAGCCCGCCATAGCCCGAGACCGTGACGGCAGCAGGATCGGCGCGCACCGCAACGCCGTCGGCACGGTCGACGACGGCCATCCCCTGTACGGTTGCGAGCAGCCGGAACTTCGCATAGCGCCGCGGCGCCGCGACCCCGAGACCTGCTGTCGCAACCGGCACCACCGCGATCGTATCGCCGGCGCCGGGATCTCTGAATTCCAGCGGACGCTTGGTATTCGCCACCTTGAGCAGCAACCGCCCGCCGCCGCTCGCCTCCGGCTGGGCCTCGATCGCGATCGCCTTGCGAGCCTTGGAGGGACGGCTCGTCAACGAGACCCGCCATGTGGCGCCCTGCCCGGCCATGACAACCCCGGTTTGCGCGGACGCGCCGATGCGCAGAACCGTGATGTTGGGCGCGGGCACCTGCTCGATGGAAAAGACGCGGCTCTCGAGCTCGCGGCGGATCTCCGTGAGGTCGAAGCGCGCCGGCGCATCGAAGACGAGCCAGATATGCCGCCCACGCCGGAACGCCGCCGCCGGCACGGTGCGCGGCCAATCGAACCGCAACTCGGGATGGCCATCGGCTGTGGTGAGCGCGAGGTGGGGGCCCAGCATTGGATGGAGTATGTCGACCGGCGGATCGGCGGGCGGGCCGACCATTGCCGCCTTCATCTCCGGCTTTTTCATAGCTTCGGCCGGCTTGGCGGGCTTGGCCGCCTTGGTCGCCTTGGCCATCGGTCCCGCCTTCATCGCAGCCTTGCTGCCTTTGACGGGGGCCTTCGCCATCTTCGGCGGCGCAGGCGTGCGGCCGAACACGTCCAGCACCACCGCGTTTCCGGCCCGCCGGTAGCGGATCGGCCGGTTGCGCGGCGCCCGCACGAAGACCTCGAGCATGGCGGTTCCGGGCTTCGACTGGACCGCGATATCGGCGCCCCGCAGGGCACGGCCGAGCGCCGCCATGTCGATGCGGCCGGGCCGGCGGAACTTCAACCAGATCACGCCGCCGACACGCTCGACGGAATATTTGACGGGTGCCCGCCAAGTGAATGTCAGGCGCTGGCGGGTGGGCATCCATTGATAGCGAACGCCGACGGTCTCGGGCGACGACTTGGTTGTGTGCTTCGTTTTCGTTCTGGCTGACGGCTTGGCGGCCATCTTGGGCTTGGCGAGCGCCTTTGGCTTGCGGGCCGCCACCGACGGCTTCATCTTCGGCTTCGGCTTCATCTTCGGCTGGGGCTTCGCCATCGCCGTTGCCGTCTTGGGGCGCTTCAGATCGACGATCACGAGCCGGCCACGGCGGATGAGCTGCATGCGGTGCGGCTTTTGCAGCACGATGGTGAGCGCGCGGCGGTCCTCGCTTGCATCGATCCGGCGCACGACCTTGGGCATCGACGCCGCCACGCCCGACAGCGCGGCGGTGAGCGGCCGGTCGAAGATCAGCACCACGCGATTGCCGACGGTGGCAGCGTGCGCGGCGACCGGTTTCGACCAGGTGATGAGGATGCGGCCACCCTCGGCGGACGGCGCGGCCTGAACGATCTGGGATGCCGGCTTAGCGGCCCGCTTTGGCGCCTCGGCCGACGACGGGGCGGCCCAAACCAGGTTCACAAACCCGGCCGCGAGAACGAACCATGCCGCGATCGGCGTGCGCCGGCGGCCCGTACCCTTCGGCATTGGGCCCCGAGCGATTGGGCGTGCTCGGCGGGACCGGCGGGCGATCATTACTTGGCGGCCGCCTTCATCCGGCCGCGCCGCGCGCGTGCTGCAAGTCCGGTGGTGACCTGGCGCGCCTTGGCGGAGTTCATCTTGGCCAGGATCGGCGCGCTGTTGCCCTCCTTCATGCCGCCCACGAGATCGAGCAGAATTGGCAGCGGCATCTCGTCGAAGACACGGGCGGCATCCTTGGGCTTCATGTTCGAGTAGATCTTGATCAGCTTGTTGAAGCGCGCGTTGCGGCGCTTCTGCGAGGTCTCCAGATCGGCCTTGATGGCGACCTGGATCTGCTTCAGCTGCGAGATCTTCTGCTCGACCCGCTTTTCTGCGGCCTTCAACAATCCCTCGCGCAGCGCGATCGCGCGTTCGCGCTTTTCCAGCACCTCGCGCCGGCGCACCAGGTCTTGAAGCACCCGGATGTCGTACTCGGTGACGTCGCGCTCGGGCGGCGGGCGGCGATTGGCCTTTGTGACGCTGGTGGCGGTTTTCTCTTTCGCCATTTCGGCAGGCTTCTTGCCCGCTTCGGCCGGCCCCTTGGCCGCGGGCTTTGCCATTGGCTTGGCGGGCGGCTTGGCGGGCGGCTTGGCGGCCGGCTTCGTCGTGGTGCCGGCAGCGGGCTTGATCTCGGCAACCGAGACGCCGCCGACCTCAAGCGTAAGATCGTCCCACAGGCCACCAACCCGAACGCTCAATAGCAGCGCAGCGCTGAAGATCAGGATCGGGAGAAGACGAAGGCGCAAACGCATAACGGGTCCTAGCGGGCAGCCTTGAGCACGTCGATCAGCTCGAGCTCTTCATCCAGCGACCAGGTTGCCGCCGGATTGGCCATGTCGACGCGGCCTGCGCGGCCGGGGCCGGCCGGTTTCGCGCGGGTCAGCGTCTGCAGGCTGGGCCGGGTCGTGGGAGCAGGCGTCGCCGTCTTTTCCGCGATCAGCGAATCGCCCCGGCCGATCAGCAGATTGAGATCGGCGGCAAGCTTGCGCGCCTCGGCAACCAACGGCGCGAGCGCCCGGCCGGCGGCGGCGCTGTCGCGCTTGGACGGCCCATCGGGTTGCGCGGCGATGTCCTTGTAGCGTGCGAGGTTGGCCTCGGCCTGCGCGGTGGCGATGCCGAAGCGTTCGATCGCGCTGCGCATCTCGCTCTCGCCGGCGCGCAATGTCTTCAGCTTTTTATTGAGAACAACCGCATAGCCGATTGTCACCATGAGTAAAATCGCAATGAAAACATCAAGCACGATGGGGAAGCTCATCGGATCAGTCCTTGGATTCGGCGATCAGGCGTTCGTCGACCCGGATCGCGATGCTCTGCTTGCGCCGCCCCATGGAGCCTTCGAACATGCCGACGCTGCCGCATTTGAGCGCCACGGTTGAGGACGGATCGGCGTTGAGTAGAAGCTGGGTGCCCACATGCCAATCCATGATCTCGCTCAACATCATCGGCTGCTCGTCGAGCACCGCCTCCAGAGCAACATCGGTGGCCCAAAGCTCGCTCGCCAGGTGGCTTTCCCAGATCGAATCGCGGCCGAACTTCTCGCCCATGAACATCTGCAGCAACACCTCGCGCACCGGCTCGAGCGTCGCGTAAGGCAGCAGGAATTCCAGCCGACCGCCGCGATCTTCCATGTCGATGCGCAGCTTGGCGACGACGGCGGCATTGGCCGGCCGGGCGATGGTGGCAAAGCGCGGGTTGATCTCCAGGCGGTCGAAATTGAAGTTCACGTCAGCCAGCGGCTCGAACGCCGTCTTGAGGTCGGCCAGCACGATGGCGAGCATACGTTCCACCAGGCCGCGCTCGATCGTGGTGTAGGGGCGGCCCTCGACGCGGGTCGGCGCGGTGCCGCGGCGGCCGCCCAGCAGCACGTCGACGACCGAGTAGATGAGCGACGAATCGACCGTGATCAGGCCGTAGTTGTCCCATTGCTCGGCCTTGAAGACGCCGAGCATCGCCGGCAGCGGGATCGAGTTCAGGTAATCGCCGAACCGGCTCGACGACATGTGGTCGAGCGAAACCTCGACGTTGTCGGAGGTGAAGTTGCGCAGGCTGGTGGTCATCAGCCGCACCAGGCGGTCGAAGACGACCTCCAGCATCGGCAGCCGTTCGTAGGCCACCAGCGCCGAGTTGACGATCGCCTGCATGCCGGTGACGGCTTCTTCGTTGGATTCGCCTTCACCGCCGAAGCCGAGCAGGCTGTCGATTTCGTCCTGATTGAGGACCCGGCCGCTCTGCGCCGGCGCGCCCTCGATCGTACTGCCGTCGTCGCCCGCATCGGCCGCCATTGCGGCCTCGACCGGATCGTCGCCGTCGACAGGCTCAGCGGCCATCGCCTCGAAGGCGGCGGCCTGCTCCTCAGGCGACATGTTCTCGAAGTCTTGTTCGTCAGCCATGGCGCACTACTGGACCAGCATTTCCTTGAAGAGGACGTCGGACACCTTGGCCGGCGCCGCGGCGACGTTGACCCGCTGCAGGAGCTCCTCGCGCAAGCGATAAAGTCCGGCCGAGCCGCGCAAATCCTCGACCCGCAGCTCGCGCAGATAGACCTGGAAGTTGTCCATGATGCGCGGCAGAACCGCCTCGACCTTGGGGATCTCGTTCTTGTTGGCGAGCTCGAGGCTGACCTTGATCTTCAGATAGTGGGTCTTGCCGCCGGAGCCGCTCAAATTGACCAGGATCTCGGGCACGGGGTAGTAGACGATCTGCTTGCGCGCCTCTTCCGCCGCCTTCTTCTTGGCGACAGCAGGGTCTTCGTGCCCACCGAACACACCCATGACATAAGCGCCACCGCCGCCGCCCAGCAGAAGCAGCACGGGCAGCAGGATGAACAGCAGTTTCTTCGACTTTTTCTTCTTCGGCGCTTCCGCAGATTCGCCGGCATCCTCCGCTTTCGCGTCGGTTGCGTCGTCGTCAGGCTCGGCCATGCCTAGGGTCCCCAGCTCGCGGTCGTTTCGACCTTTGGAGTCGCACCACCGAACCTAGAGCAGATTCGCATCAATCCGGTTCATAGCCGCAAGCGGTGAAGAAGCTTTGGGCGTCTTGGGGTGTGACGGCGTCGATGGCGTCGCGTATGGCGTCCCAGAGGCCGTGAACGG
>JARRKQ010000149.1:0-7372 GCA_037387885.1 Alphaproteobacteria bacterium
GGCTGGCCGCGATCGGGGTGGCCGACATCGTCGGCTACAGCCGCCATCTGGCGCGTGACGAAGCCGGAACCCTGGCGCGGCTGGCCACGATCCGGCGCGACATCGTCGGCCCCGCGGTCGACGGCAGCCGCGGCCGCGTGGTCAAGACGCTGGGCGACGGTGTGCTGGCGGAGTTCCCCGGCGCTGCCGAAGCGGTGGCCTGCGCGGCCGCCATCCAGCTGCGCTTAGCCGAAGACAACCGTCACCTGCCGGAAGCCGAGCGGATGGAATGCCGGATCGGCGTCCATTTCGGCGACATCGTCGACATCGGCGGGGACATCTTCGGCACCGACGTCAACCTCGCGGCCCGGCTCCAGGCGATCGGCGCGCCGGGGCAGATCTGCGTCTCCGCCGCGGTGCTCGAAGCGCTCGGCGACCGCGTGGCGGGGGAGGTCACCGATCTGGGACCGCAGAGCCTCAAGAACATCGACCAGCCGGTCCGCGTCTACAACATCCGGCCGACGGAAATCGCGGCTGATGTCGAGGACGCCGCCGCGCCTGGTCCCAAGGCGCCGCGCTCCCGCCGGCCGTCGCTCGCGGTTCTGCCTTTCGAGGTCGTCGGCGGCACCACGGACGACGCCTATCTGGGCGAGGGCATTGCCGAGGATCTCATGTCGGCGCTCGCCCGCTGCCGCTGGTTTTTCGTGGTCTCGCGGAATTCGAGCTTCGCGGTCGGCCCGGTGCGCGAGGACGTCCGGCGGACCGCGGCGCGGCTCGGCGTGCGCTACATCGTCGACGGTATGATCTGGCGCGGTGGGGACAAGCTGCGCATCCGCGCCCGCTTGGTCGACGGTACCGACGGATCGCAGATCTGGTCCGGCCGCTACGACCGGGAGGCCAGCGAGATCTTCGCCGTGCAGGACGAGATCGTCGAGACCATCGCCGTCACCATCGAGCCGGAGCTGGAGATCAGCGAGTTTCAGCGCTCGCGGCGAAAGCGTCCCGAGCGGCTCGACGCGCAGGACTGCTTCTACCGGGCCCATTGGCACTTCAATCAGACCAACAAGTCGGACATCGAGATCGCGAAGAAATGGTACCGGCGCGCGATCGAGAAGGAGCCGACATACGCGCGTGCCCATGCGGGGCTCGCCTACGCTCTCTATGCCGACGCGGTCTTCGGCTATGTCGAAGATCCGGGTGCCGCCCTCGTCGAGGGTCTCGATCTGGCGCGCGAGGCCATCTCGCTCGATCCGCGCGACGCCTTCGCCCACCAGACGTTGGGAAGCATTTACAGGCTCACGGGCCGGCTCGACGCCTCGATCGCCGCGTTGCAGACGGCGATCGATTTGAACCCCAACCATGGCCAGGCGCATTACGGGCTCGGCTTCAGCCTCACATTGGCGGGCGAGCCGGGACGCGCGCTGCCCTTGCTCTACCGCGCCCAGCGCCTCAGCCCGAACGATCCCATCATGTGGGCGTTCTGGTCGGTGATCGCGCTGGCCCGCCAGCTCCTGGGCGAAGATGCCGAGGCCGAGTTCGCCGCCCGCCAGGCCGTCGAGAACCCGAACATCGAATTCTGGGCCTGGCTGCAGCTCGCCAGCGTGCTGGGGCATCGGGGCAAGCGCGACGAGGCGGCCGAAGCGCTGGCCGAAGGCCTTCGCCTCAAACCGGATTTCAGCCTCACCATGCTCGACAAGACCTTCAAGCTCCGCGATCCGGCCCACCGGAAGATCTATATCGACGGCCTGGTCGCGGCGGGTCTGCCGGACGGGAGCCTGCCCGAAGCGGTTGGGGCCTGAGGACAGCCGGGCGGAGACGCTTTGCTTCTAGATCGCCAATGGTAGTGTCGTACGCATGAAATCCTTCGACCAGATCCTGAAGCTCGCCGCCGACAAGAAGGGCGGCCTGGCCGAGGTCGAGAAGCTGCTTCCGGAGGTGAAATCGCCGAAGCAGATCGCGGCCACGCCCGACGACCGCATCCTCGCGGAGATGACGCGCTCGGTCTTCCAGTCGGGCTTCGCCTGGAAGGTGATCGAGGCGAAGTGGGAAGGTTTCGAGAAAGCCTTCAAGGGTTTCGTGCCGGGCAAGGTCACGGCCTTCTCCGACGAGGATCTGGAAAAGCTGATGGCCAACAAGGACATCGTGCGCAACGGCGCCAAGATCCGCGCCACGCGCGACAACGCTGCTTTCGTCGCGGCGCTCGCACGCGAGCACGGCTCCGCGGCGCGCTTTTTCGCCGACTGGCCGGCCGACAACATCACCGGGCTCTGGGACGAGATGAAGAAACGCGGCAATCGGCTGGGCGGCTTTACCGGGCAGTACGTGTTGCGCCGCATCGGCAAGGACACGCCGGTCACCAGCCAGCACGTCGTCGCCGCGCTCGTCCGCGAAGGCGTGGTCGACAAGGCGGCAACCTCAAAGCGCGATCAGAAGAAACTGCAGGAGGCGTTCAACACATGGGCGGCGGAAAGCGGCCGCCCCCTCGCGCATATCAGCCGTATCCTGGCGATGACGGTCGACTGAGGTAAGACGCGGCGCGCCGATCCTTATCGCACCTATCCTTGCGGCTTCCGCGCCCGGGGTGACACCGACCGGCCGTGATACTAGGTCTTAAAGGATCGGAACCGCCGATGACTGAAACAACCGAACAGGACGCACGCAAGGCCGAGGCTCTCTGGCGCAAGACCCTGATCACGGGTCACCCGAGCAAGGTCTGGGGGCGGAAGTTCATGCGCCTTCTGCCCAGCGCCCCGCGCTGCAAGGTCTGCCACAACCCCTTTGGCGGCATCGGCGGCCATATTTGCGGCGCGATTGGTATGAAGCCGTCGCGCAAGAACCCCAAGCTCTGCGCGCTCTGCTGCGAGAAAATGCCGCCGGGCGGGGCCGAAGTCGAAATCGCCGTTTTGTTTGCCGACGTGCGCGGCTCGACGGCGCTCGCCGAGCGTCTCGGCCCGGCGGCCTTTGCCGCTGCGCTCAACGAGTTCTACGCGACGGTCACCAACGTGCTGGCCGGATATGACGCCACCATCGACAAGTTGATCGGCGACGAGGTCATGGCATTCTTCGTGCCCGGCTTCTGCGGGCCGGCGTTCAAGCGCGCCGCGGTCGAGGCCGGTCAGTCCCTGCTCCGGGCGCTCGGCTACGGCGACGGCGGCGAAGTGTCGCTTCCCGTCGGCGTCGGAATCGACGCAGGGACCGCCTTCGTGGGCAATATGGGAGCGCCCGATTTCGTGGACTTCACTGCGCTCGGCGATCCGGTGAACACCGCCGCGCGCATCCAGGCCGCGGCGGGCGAGGGCGAGCTGCTGGTCAGCGAGGCCGTGTTCGAGTCCGTCGCCGATCGCTATGCCGGCACCGAGGCCCGGACGCTGGAGCTCAAGGGCAAGCAGGACCCGGTCCGCGTTCGCTCCGTTCCCTTAAACCAGGCTGTCTGAGCTGGGCCGAATTCAGGGACGAAAGCCTGCACGCAGCAGGGCGTCGCGGTACTTCGCGCGCATTGTTTCGGCGTGCACGGGAACGGCGTCCATGATGTCGTCGACGCTGACGCCAGGGGCGTAGCGCTCCAATACGGCAACGCATTGCGCCGCCTTGGCATCGTCTCCCGCCATCGCGGTCGCGGCGGCAAGCGAGCGGTTGGCCCAGACCGCTTTGGGCTTTTCCAGCAGGACCTGCTCGGCGCTGGCTACGGCCTCCTGGTAGCGCCCTTCGTAGATGTGCAGCTGCGCCAAACCGACATGGGCCAGGTAGAGCAGCGGATCGAGCGGGCTCAAGCGGAACGCTCTGTTGAAATCGGCGAGCGCCACATCGCCTCGCCCCAGATATGTGTTGACCAGCCCGCAGCGGATCCAGCCCCAAGCGAAGTTCGGATCGATCTTCAGCGCGCGGCCGATATGCGCGTCCGCCGATGCCATGTCGTGCGCTAGGCATTCCGCAGTGGCCAGCATGGTCAGGACGAGCGGATCGCCGTCGTCGAGCGCGGCAGCGTGCTGTGCCGTCGCCAACGCTGCCTTGCGGTGCGTTTCGGGCTCTTGCGTCCAGTGGAAGGAGCCCATCTGCGCGTGACACCAGGAGCGGAGTGCGTGCGCCAGGGCATATTTGGGGTCGAGCTCGATCGCCCGGTCGAGCAGCGCGGCGGCGGCGGTGCAGGCGGTATGGTCTGCAGCCCAGCAAAGCGGCATCGCCTGAAAGACGAGACTGTAGGCCGTCAGGTTTTCCGGGCGGCGGCGCTGTAGGCGGCGCACCTCGGCGACCAGGATCGTCGGCTGCAGCACGCCGGCGAGCGCCTCGATGATCTCGTCGAGCACGTCGAAGCTGTTGTTGAGATCGCCGCTGAAGGGCGCCGACCAGACCTCCTCGCGGGCGACCGCATCGGTGAGCTTGGCGTTGACGCGTAGGGTCTCGCCGGCGAGGCGCAACGTGCCTTCGACGACATAGCGCACGCCAAGGGTCTCGGCGATCTCGCGCACATCCATGTCGCGGGCGGCCATCGCCTGCGCGGTGCCGCGCGCAATGACGAAGAACGAGCGCACGCGCGCCAGCGCGGAAGTCAGCTCGTCATGCAGGCCTTCCATCATGTGCTCGTGGCCGGCGGCATCGCCGATGAAGCGGAAGGGCAGGACGACGAGGCTCGTCCGGTCCTCCGGCGGTTGGAGCCCGCCCGGCGAGGCAGTCCTTGTCCCTGCGCCTGCCGCCGGGTCCTTCGTCTCTTGCACCGCCGAATGCACGCCGCCATCCACCGCCACGTCGGCGACGATGCGAAAGCCGCGGCGATGGACGGTGCGGATGCAGTTTTGCGCCGCCCCGTCGTCGCCGATCGCCTTGCGCGCTGCTTTGACGCGGCTGCTGAGCGCGGCCTCGGACACCGTGCGACCCTTCCAGACGTGATCCAGGATCTCGTCCTTGGTCACCAGCCGGTCGCGGTTCTCCAGCAGCAGGACGAGCAGATCGAAGACCTGTGGCTCCACCGGAACCACAGTGTCCCCACGGCGCACCTCATAGGCGCCGGTATCGATCTCGCACCCGTTGATCGCGAATATCATGTCTGCCCGCGTGCCGGGCGGCGAGCGCCCGATCCGGCGTTATTTATCGAATCTCAGCAACAAACCACCGTTTCTACACCGATTCTCCAGATTTGCGTCAAGCACCCATGCGCATAGTCGCGTATTTCCACAACCGTCCGGCCGGGGTCCGATGACTGCGGCCGGGCTTTTTTCTCAGCAACGATACGCAAACTACGGAGAACAGACATGACCCTTTCGATTGGCAGCACCGCCCCCGACTTCGAGGCCGAGACCACCGACGGCACGATCAACTTTCACGACTGGATCGGCGACAGCTGGTGCGTGCTCTTCTCGCATCCCAAGGACTTCACGCCGGTCTGCACGACCGAGCTCGGCTACATGGCCAAGATCAAGCCCGAGTTCGACAAGCGGAACGTCAAGATCATCGGCCTCAGCGTCGATCCGGTGAGCCAGCACGCCGCCTGGGCGAAGGACATCGAGGAGACCCAGGGCGTGGCGGTGAACTATCCGATGATCGGCGATCCCGAGCTCACCGTTGCCAAGCTCTACGGCATGCTGCCGGCGAGCGCGAACGGCGCCGCCGAGGGCCGCAGCGCCGCCGACAACCAGACCGTCCGCAACGTCTACGTGATCGCGCCCGACAAGACCGTGCGCCTGATGATCACCTATCCGATGTCGACCGGCCGCAATTTCGACGAGTTGTTGCGCGTTATCGATTCGCTGCAGCTCACCGCGCATCACCAGGTGGCCACGCCGGTCAACTGGCAGGCGGGCGAGGACGTCATCATCGTGCCGGCCGTTTCCGACGAAGCCGCGCGGGAGAAGTTCCCCGACGGCTGGATCGCGCCGAGACCTTATCTGCGCTACGTGCCGCAACCCGCGGTGTAGTGCCAATTCGGGGAGTATCCCGACATGAACAAGACCGAAAAACTCAGCGGGGGCGTCGCGCGCCCCCGCACTTTTCCCGATCTGCCCGGGCCGAGCATTGTCGAAACCGCATTCGTCAAACTCGCCCGGTTCGCCGACGCCATGGGCCGCGCCGNNNCTCGCCCGGTTCGCCGACGCCATGGGCCGCGCCGCGGCCCGCCGCCGCACCATTCGTCTGCTCCACGCGCTCGACGACCGGACGTTGAACGACATCGGCATCAAACGGGGCGACATCGACGCCATCGTCATGTCGGCGTCGCGGCGCGACCGGCCGGCGGGCTGGAACTGGCGCGCATAAGCGCAGGCATTCCGCGCGGGTCCGCACAATCCCGAACATGAACCCCGGCTGAACGGCGCAATCAGGCTCAGTTCAGCGCCCATGCGCCATGCTCCGGCGCAACGATCACCTAGTCGCGCCGGAGCCCCGCCATGAGTATCTGTCTGACCCTTGCCGTTTTCATCGGCACCGTCTGGTTCGCCTGCGAGCTCAACGCCGAGCCCGTCGCCGAGAACCGCGCCTTTGCGCGTGAGCGCTGGCAGGACGGTATCGAGGACTAAATCCGCCTCAGCGGTAAAGCACCCGGCGGCGGTAGATGTACCAGTAGGGCGCGCGCCAGACCCAGTAGCCGCGGGGCAGATTGGCGTAGCCCTTATAGCTGCGGCCGGCCCAGATGCCCCATTCGCGGCACAGCCCATAACGTCGCCGGTCGCGGGGGATGTGAAGCCGGCGCATCAGCCCCGCATAGCCGTAGCGCGACCCGCGGCAGCCCCGCGCAAAGCGGCGGCCCGGTCGCGGTCCCGGTCCGGCCCGCACCACCCCGCGGCGCGCATAGATGTACCAGTAGGGCGCGCGCCAGACCCAATAGCCGCGCGGCAGACGGTGGTGGCCCTTGTAGCTGCGGCCCTGCCACAGGCCCCATTCGCGGCAATGGCCGTAACGGCCACGGTCGCCCGGGATATAAAGCCGCCGCATCAATCCCCGATAGCGGTAGCGGCCGCCGCAGCCCATGACCCAGCGGCTCTGCGCAAGTTGCACGGACTCTGACCTGTTCATCTCCGCCGCCATGCCGCCGGCGCTCATCATTCCCAACAAACAAACTGCGCCGACCAGGCCGGCGAGCCTTCGCAAATTCATTCCACTGCCCCTTTGATCTTAGTTCGGAATGCCGATCCCTCTGCCGCAACAAGGTTAACATGATCGTCGCGGCGCTTTCGACCGCGCGTCTGCGGCAACGCGCGCGGTTGCGGGCAGGGGCGACTCGGCCTAGCTGTTGCGGTAGATTCGCCCATAGTGACAACCTCAAGACGCCGGACAGAGCCATGAGCGACTACACCGCCCCGATCGACGACATCAAGTTCACCCTGCGCCAGGTCGCGGGCCTGGAAAGCGTCACGTCGATGCCGGGCTTCGAGGAGGTGTCGGACGACATCGTCGATGCCGTGCT
>JARRKQ010000150.1:0-9557 GCA_037387885.1 Alphaproteobacteria bacterium
CTCGGGCGGGTTGCGCCCCGATATGGAGCCGGCCGCCGCGGCGGAGGTTGCGCTGGCTCACGTCGAGACGGGGTTCAGGGGCGTGAAGCCGCGTCTCGCCGGGAACCGGAGCGATGCGGCTCGGCTCGCCGCCGTCCGCGCCGCGCTGCCGGATACGATCGACCTGATGGGCGATGCCAACGAGAAGTGCGATCTTGCACGCGCGCAGTGGCTTGCGGGCGTCTGCGCAGAGCATGGGCTGCTCTGGCTGGAAGAGCCGTTGCCGGCCTACGATCAGGCGGGCTATGAAGCGCTGATGCGGTCGTCATCGGTGCCGATTGCGACCGGCGAGCATCTGCAGGGCGCCGTCGAGGCGCGGGGGGTCTTCGATGCGCGCATCTGCGCCGTCTTTCAGCCGGACCTCGCCATGATGGGCGGCGTCACCGAATGCCTCCGCGCGGCGCGACTGGCCGAGCATTACGGCATCGCCATCGCGCCACATTTCCTGCCGGCGCTGTTCGTGCATCTGGCCGGCGCGGCCCCCAACCTGACCTGGCTCGAGGACTTTCCATTGCTCGAGCCGCTCTTCGAGTTCGACGTCGCGATGGCGGCCGACGGCACGATGATCGCGCCCGACACGCCGGGGCACGGCCTTGCCTGGGCGGAGGGCGTGCGCGATAGGTTTCGCGTTGAGCTCTAGCGGCTTAGCTCGTGGCGGTGGCCACCGGCCCCAGCCAGTCGACGATCGCGCCGAAAATCCCGTGTACCAGCATCGATGTCGTCCAGGCGAAGGGATGCGCCTTCACCGCGAAGAAGCCCAAGCGGAAGAAGATCGGCACGTAGATCAGTCCAGCCGCGACGAACAGGCACTCGCCGTAGATGATGCCGCGGATGAACTCGTAGCCGCCGATGGTGGGGAGATACTTGGCGAACACGCTCGTGTAGAGCAGGGCGAAGACGACGCCGTTCATATGCAGGATGCCGAGGCCGATGAAATAGGCGGGGGCGCCGTGCACGACGTCGCGCAAGGTCAGCTCGGCCTGCTCGTGCGCAAAGTCGACCCGCGGCAACCCGTAGCGGTCCGCCCACTGCGCGAAGACCATCAGGACATAGGTTGCGATTAGGCCCGCCAGGGCCGAATGAACGAGAAACTCGAGTGTCATGGCCGCTCCCCCGCATTGCTTGGCGGGCGGCATTAAACCATCAATCGCCGGCGGAAGTGAATTGCAATGGTTTGCAGGCCGCATCCATTGCGGTGCAGGCGGCTCAGGCGTGCGTGGGCTGCTCGAGCACGCGTTCGGGCGGGAAGCGCAGGGTGACGGTGGTGCCCGCGTCGGGCGCACTGCTGATCGAGAGCGTGCCGCCATGCAGCTCGATCATGGCGTTGACGAGCGGCAGGCCGAGGCCCGTGCCGGCATGGCTGCGGTTCATCGCGCTCTCGACCTGACCGAAGGGCTCCAGGACCGTCTCCAGATGCTCCGGCGCGATGCCGACACCGGTATCGCCGACGCTCAGCGTGTAGCCGCCGTCGGCGCTCGGGCCGCCCTCGATCGTCAGCGTCCCGCCTTCGGGGGTGAACTTGACCGCGTTGCCCAGGAGATTGATCAGCATCTGCTTTACGAGCCGTTCGTCGGCCCAGAGGGGCGGGGCGTTGCTTGCGAAGCGCACGGAAAGGTCGAGCCCCTGCTTCTTGATCGCATCGCGCATCATCGCGATGGCCGATTCGGCGACGGCGGCGACGTCGACCGACCGCTCCTTCAACTGCAGCCGGCCGGCTTCCACCTTCGCCATGTCGAGCAGATCGTTGATGATCGAGAGCAGATGGCGCCCGCTTTGCAGCACGCTCTCGCAATACTCGCTATAGCGATCATGGCCGAGCGGCCCGTACATCTGGCCGTCCATGATCTCGGTGAAGCCGATGATGGCGTTGAGCGGCGTGCGCAGCTCGTGGCTCACGTTGGCGAGGAATTCCGATTTGGCACGGATGGCGGCGTTGGCGTCGCTGAGCGCCTCTTGTAGGCGGTCGTTGTTGGTGCGCACCTCGTCGACCAGCCGCTCCAGCTTGGTCTGACTGCGCTGCGCCATCGCCTCGGCCTCGAACTGCGCGGTGCAGTCGCTGCCGGCGCCGCGGAAGCCGATGAAGCGGCCGCTCTCCTGGTCGAAGGCGGGGATGCCCGAGACGCGGCAGAAGCGGTGCTTGCCCTCGGTGTCGACGATCTCGATGGCGAGATTGCGGAAGGGACGCCGCGCGGCGAGGGCGTCGCGCAGGGTGCGGCCGGTGACCACGTCGCTGCCGAGCTCGACGAGATAGGTGCCGACCATGCTGCGCGACGGCTTGCCGGTGACCTCGGTGATCCGCTCGGAGATGAAGGTGACGGCACCGTGCTCGTCGGTTTCCCAGACCCAATCGGAGGCCGCTAGCACGAAGTCGTGAAAGCGCCGGCGGCTTTCGTTGTAGAGCCGCTGGGCGGCGCGCAGGGATTGGGCGAGATGCGCCGCATCGCCCTCGGGTGCCGCGCCGGCGCCCAGCATGGGATTGATCGGATCGCGCGCGTTTTGCGGCTGCTGCGTTGCACCGGCAGCGGCACCGGCAGCGGGAGGTTCGAGGTCTTGCGCATCCGGAGCGGTGCTGGCGCCTGTCGGCTTGCTGACCAGATGCGGCCGCGCGTGGTCGCCCATCTTCGGCGGTTCCGACGAGGCCTTGGGCTGGACCCGCGGCTCGGCGGCGGCGGTGCGACCGGCGGCGGTCGGGCTCGCGGCCGGTTGCGCGTCGGCATAGGCGATCGCCTCGGCGAGCTGGGCTTCGGCCAGGTCCGCTTCGTCGTCGTCGGGCACCGGCATCAACGCCGGCCAGTCCGGCCGCGATGCGGCTTGCTTCGGTGCGTCATCACCGGCTTGCGGGCGGACCGGAACCACGACGGCACCAGGCCCCGTGCGGCGGATCGTGGCGCCGGTCTTGGCCGCGTCTTCTTCGGGTGGTTTGGACGGGCGGTCGCTCATGCTCTGCGTCCCGTCATCGTCCGCATGCCGAGTTTTGCGACGGCGCATCGGATCGGCCGCGCTCATAGTCCGCCCCCGCTGGAGACCCGGGCAATTTCGGACTGGGCACGAAGGAACTCATCATCCTGCTTCCAATACCGCAACGCCGCCATCGCGGTTTCGCGGGTCAACGAGCTGAATAGCTCGGCCACCTTCGTTGTTACCATGGTCCCCAATGCATTTCCATGCGGACTGCGCGTCAGCAAGTATGTCGATGTGAATTGTCCCTGGTCCATGCCCACCGCACGGCACAGCACCGCGAGCGGCTCGCCGCCGGCGTCGAGCACGATGCGCCGCGCCGTCGGGATCTCCAGACGCGCGCGGCTGGCCAGCGCCGTGATGAAGAGCTGGATCTCGCCGTTGTGGAGCGCGCGCAGGATGAAATCGAGCGTCAGCTCGCCGCGGTCGGCGAGGCCGTTGACCAAGGCTTCGGCGGCGGTCTCCGCACCGCGGTGACGCTCGACGCGTCCAATCGCCGTCTCTGCTGAGTCGCGGAGGAACTCCTCCACCAGGGTGCCGTCGACGTCGAAGCTGGTCAGGATGTGCTGGCGCAGCGCCGCGGAGACCCACCAGAACATGCGGTGCGCCAGGGCAGGGGGCATGTCATTCCGCTGGATCAGCGGGCGCTGGAACCGGTCGACGCGTTTGGAGCGTTCGACCAGATATTGCAGCGCGCGGCGCGACATCGCGGCGTCGGCGTTGTTGATCAACGTCTCGATCGCGTCGGTGACCGCCTCGCTCAGCGTGTCGCGGCGCGCGACTTGCAGGATGTGTTCCTGGGTGCGCTCCTTGATGATCTCGATCAGATCGGCATCGCGCAGCACGCCGCTCTTCAGCAGGATCGGCCGCGCCACCTCGATCTCGTCATTGGCCAGCATCACCACGAGATCGTGCGGCGCCTGGGTGTTGTCGGCCAGGCGCTCGGAGAGGTCGCGGCGCACCTCCATCTCCACGTCGTGGACCAGCTTGTGGAGGATGTCGGTCATGAGCGCGGATTCGCGCTCGCTCAAGCGGCCTTCGGGCGAGAGAAACAGATCCGCGATGTTTTCGAAGATGACGCGCCGCCCATCGGTGGTGCGTTGACGTGCGAGTTCGACCAGATTTGCCAGCTGCGCCTTCGAATCGCTCGCCATTCAGGTTGGTCCCCGATGTGCCTTTCGGCGGCCTGCGCGCGTGTTAAGGATGGTTAACGGGAAGTATTAATACCTACGCCATTTGCGAATGTCATCCAAAAAAGAGCAAAAACGACAATGAATCCAAGGCTTGGCCAGCCTTGTTCAGACTCTGCGTAATCGCAGAGGTAATATTGGCGCAAGTAGTGGGGCGAAGACGTCAGTCTTTGGGCTTCGGCGGCGGCGGTTCCTTGGCCTCGACCGGCCCGCCGGCCTCTTTCCACTTGCTGAAGCCGCCCTCGATATGGGCGACGGGGCTGAGCCCCATATCCTGAACCGCCTTGGTCGCGAGCGCGGAGCGCAAGCCTCCGGCGCAGAAGAAGATGAAGGACTTGCCGCTGGCGAAGATGTCCTTGTGGTATGGGCTCTTGGGATCGACCCAGAACTCGAGCATGCCGCGCGGTGCGTGCAGCGCGCCCGGCACCGCGCCCTCGCGCCATAATTCGCGCACGTCGCGGATGTCGACGAAGACCGTGTTCTCGTCGCCGAGGCGTTCCTTCGCCTGCTCGACGGTCAGCGTCTCGATCTCAGCTTCGGCCTCGTCGCAAAGCTCTTTGATGCCCTTGGTCACGGCCATTCTTGTTCTCCCCATACGTCCTTCCGTGGCGTTCACTTGTCGCCCGATTGGCGTCACTTTATCGGGGACGGGGAGGTTGCGGAAGGCTTGCCTCGCCGTTCGGGTCAAGCCGCGTTGCGCGCCCGGTCGACGATGGCGCTGGTCGGTGTGCCCATCGGCAGCACGCCGAAGTGACGCCCGCTCGCGCCCTCCAGCCGGGTGCGGCAGAAGGTGTTGGAGACCGCGGCCGGTGCATGACGCAGCAGGAGCGCCGCTTGCAGGGCACAGGCGAGGCGTTCGGCGAGCTCACGGGCGCGGGCCTGATCGCGCGCGAGTTCGGGCAGATCATTGCGAAGCGTATCGACGAAGCGGTCAAAGCGCGGCTCGCTCCCTCGCGCCTGATCGAGCTCCGCCAACACCACCTCGTCGCAGCCGGGTGCGCGTTGAAGCGCGCGCTGGATGTCGAGGCAAATCACGTTGCCCGTGCCTTCCCAGATGCCGTTCAGCGGCGCCTCGCGGTAGAGCCGCGCCATCGGCAGCTCCTCGACATAGCCGACGCCGCCCATGCATTCGAGCGTCTCGGCGACGAAGGCGGGCGCGCGCTTGCAGACCCAGTACTTGGCGACCGGCGTCATCAGCCGCTCGAAGAGCCGTGCCTCCTCGCTGTCCGCCTCCTCGTCGACCGCGCGGGCGATGCGCATCGAGAGCGCCAGCGCCGCCTCCCATTCGAGCGCGAGATCGGCGAGAACGCTGGTCATCAAAGGCTGGTCGATGAGGAACTTCTGGAAGGCGTGCCGATGCGACGTGTGGTGCAGCGCGTGGGAGAGCGCGAGCCGCATCAGCCCCGACGAGGCGACCGCGAAATCGAGCCGGGTGTGGTGCGTCATCAGGAGCGCGGCCTTGATGCCCCCGCCTTCCTCGCCGAGCCGCATCGCCCAGGTGCGGTTGAACTCGACTTCGCTCGAGGCGTTCGAGCGGTTGCCGCATTTGTCCTTCAGGCGCTGGATGAAGAAGCGGTTGCGCGTGCCGTCGGGCAGCGAGCGCGGGATGATGAAGCAGGTGAGGCCTTTCTCGGTCGCGGCCAGGGTGAAGAAGAGGTCGCACATCGGCGCGGAGCAGAAATATTTGTGGCCGGTGAGCAGCCAGCCGCCATTGCCGTCGGGCTCGGCGCGGGTGGCGTTGGCGCGGAGATCGGAGCCGCCCTGTTTCTCGGTGAGCGTCATGCCGATGGTGGCGCCGGTCTTCTGGCTGATCGGAAGGGGGCGGGGGTCGTATTCCGTAGACAGCGCCGGGCCTTCCCACTTGGCCGCGATCTCGGGGTCGAGACGCAGCGCCGGGATCGCCGAATAGGTCATGCCGACCGGGCAGCCGACGCCGTTCTCGATCTGGTTCCAGAGGTAGGAGAGCGCGGCGCGGGCGACATGCGCGCCGGGCCTCCGCTCGGTCCAAGCCAGCGAATGGACGGCGTTGCCATAGGCCAGGCGCGAGAGCTCGTGATAGGCGGGGTGGAACTCGACATGGTCGAGGCGGCGTCCGAAAGCATCGAAGGGGACGTGCTCAGGATCATGCCGATTGGTCTGGCGGGCGAGCGCCTGCACCTCCGGGTCGCCGACGAGCTTGCCGAGCGCGCCCGCCTTCTTGGCCACCCAGGCGCCGCCCTCGCGCTCTAGCGCCTCGCGCAGGGCCACGTCGTTCGTGAAGGCATCGACGCCGGCGAAGGGCGGCGGCTGGTTGGTGACCTCGTGGGTGTCGAGCTGGGTTTCAGCGGACGGCGCGTACATGAGCGTGCTCCCCCTTGGCGTTTTGCTCCTGACCGAGCGCGCGCAGGCAGAAGGCGACGATGCCCGTGGCGACGGCTTCGTCGTCCTCGGCCGCGCGGTCGCGTGCGAGCGGGCCCATCAGACCCTCAAGCATGGCGCCGACGATGCACGCACCGGCGATATTCGGGTCCTGGTCCGGCATATCACTGGCCGCGACGGCCTCGGCCACCAGGCCGCCGAAGATGAGCGCGAGCGCGCGCTTGATTTCTTGCCGCGCGTCCTCGATCTCGGCCGAGGCGGGCTCGGCGACGATGGCGTAGGCAAGCCGGTCGCCCTTGAGCGCGCGCTCCACGAAGGCCCGGAGCGCATCGGCGAGCCGGTCGCGCGCCGGCCCGCCGCCGCTCGCGATCGCCTGCACAACCTCGATTTCGCGGGCGCAGGTCGAGCGCAACAGCTCCACCATCAGATGCGCCTTGGAAGGGAAGTAGCGATAGACGCTGCCGGTCGCGAGCCCGGCGGCGGCGGCCACGGCGGCGACCTGCGCCTGCCGGAACCCGCCGTCGGAGACGAGCGTCCGGGCCGCGCGAAGGATGCGCGCGCGGTTGTCGGCGAGGCGGGTCTCGACCTGGGCGGTGCGGCGATATGCCATGAAGTGAATCTCCGTTCAGAAATTAATGAACCCAGGTTCATTTCTTGTCAAGCGGTGACCCCCTTTCGGCGCTTCGCCTCGCCGGGCCGCTCGGCTAGGCTAGCCGAAAGCACGAACCAAGGCGGGAGCGGGCCGCGATGGCGGGACGGGTCGAAGGCAAGGTGGCGCTGGTCACGGGCGCGGGGTCGGTCGGTCCCGGCTGGGGCAACGGCAAGGCGGCGGCCGTGCTCTATGCGCGCGAGGGCGCACGCGTCTTCGCGGTCGATCTGAACGAAGCCGCGGCCGAGGAGACCGCTGCGATCATCCGCGACGAGGGCGGCGAGGTGGCTGTGGCCCGGACCGACGTCTCTTCCGCCAAGGACGTCGAGGCGATGGTCGCCGCCTGCGTCGAAACGTACGGGCGTATCGATATCCTGCACAACAATGTCGGGATCGTCGAAGTCGGCGGGCCGGTCGAGCTCAGCGAAGAGGCCTGGGACCGGGTCAACGACGTCAACCTCAAGAGCATGTTCCTCACGCATAAATACGCGCTGCCGGTGATGGTCGGTCAGAAGCCCGGCGCGGCCGGCCAACGCGGCGCGATCGTCAATATCTCCTCGGTCTCGGGCATCCGCTACACAGGCGTGCCGTACGTGTCGTACGCGACCACGAAGGGCGCAATCCTGCCCTTCACCCAGTCGGTGGCCCTGGAATACGCGGACCGCGGCATTCGCGCCAATGCGATCCTGCCGGGGTTGATGGATACGCCGATGATCGTCGAGCCGCTGACCGCGGCCTATGGATCAAATGTCGAGGAAATGAAGCAGATCCGCGACGCCCAGTGCCCGCTCGGCCATATGGGTGATGCCTGGGACGTGGCGCATGCGGCGCTGTTCCTGGCCTCCGACGAGGCGAAATTCATCACCGGCACAACGCTCGTCGTCGATGGCGGGCTGACGGCGAAGTACGTGTGAGAGTGTACGTGTGATGGTGTGGGGGGAGGAGCGAGACGATGGCCGTTGATCCGACCGGCGATGAAACCAAACTCATCGAGATCGCCGGGCAATTCGCCCAGGAGGTCGTGGCGCCGAATGCCGCGCAATGGGAGGCCGAGCGGCGCTATCCGCGCGAGGCGCTGACGGCGGCTTGCGAGGCCGGGCTGGGCGGGCTTCTGGTGCCGACGGAGCTTGGCGGGCAGGGCGCAGGGTTCGCTGCGACCGCACACATCGTCGAGGCGCTGGCGGCGGCCGATTTCGGCTTCACCTTCCCGCTCATCGTCCACAACAATCTGGCCGGCAGCATCGCCCGCAATGGCAACGACGTCCAGAAAGAGCGCTATCTGCCCGATATGATTGCCGGACGCCGGATCGGCGCTTTCCTTCTCACCGAACCGGGAGCGGGGTCCGATGCCGCGAGCATCGCCACCCGGGCGATGCAAAACGCGGACGCCTGGACCCTGGACGGCGAGAAGGCCTGGGTGACCAGCGGTGTAGCCGCCGACATCCTGAGCGTCTATGCGCAGACCGATCCGGCGGCCGGCTGGCGCGGTATCGCCTGCTTCCTGGTCGATGCGGAAACCGAAGGCGTTGAGCGCAGCGCGCCCTATGCACTGATCGGCGGGCACGCCATGGGGGTGAGCGACTTCGCCTTCCGGAACTGCGCCCTCGACGAGGACGCGCTTTTCATCCCGCCGGGCGAGGGCTTCAAGGCGGCGCTGAGCGGAATCGATATCGCCCGCGCCAATGTGGCGATGGCGAGCTGCAGCATGTTGGCCACGGCGCTCGAAACGGCGCTCGACTATACCAGCCGGCGGTGGGCCTTCGGCCAGGCAACCTCGGACTTCCAGGGCCTGCAATGGGAGCTTGCTGATGTGGCGACCGATCTGGAGGCCGCGCGGTTGCTGGCCCGCCAGGCCGTGGCGCGATTCGATGCCGGCGCCGACAGCGCGGTCGCCGCGGCGCATGCCAAGAAGTTCGCCACCCGCGTCGCCTTCAAGGGCATTCACACCTGCATGCAGGCGATGGGCGCGATGGGCGCGCGCGCCGACTACCCGCTCGCCCGGCATCTGGCGGCGGTCAAGCTCGCCGAATACATGGACGGGACGACGGGTATTCAGAACGTCGTGATCGCGCGTAAATTGTTTGCGGACGACTAGTGGTTGCTTGTGGTATACATGGCTGCGCTTGATATTCCAAATCGGACAACGGCATGGAAGTAGGGCGTGGTAAGAATCGATCCAGCCAATATTTTGAACTATGGCGCGATAGGCCTCGGGTTCTTGTTGGCGTTTCTCGCCTATCGATTAATCGCCAAAGAGCAAAAGCACGAGTCGCCTAGAAAGACGCTGCTGCGGGCTGTTTACGTTTTCATGTTGTTTTCAGTTACTCTCACGGTGATGGGCTTCACCTCGGAATATTTCGAAC
>JARRKQ010000151.1:0-5996 GCA_037387885.1 Alphaproteobacteria bacterium
CCTCGTCGTCAAGGGACACACCGCCGATGTTGGAGCCGACGGCGACGCCGACGAGGCCGAGCTCGCCGGTCATGCGATCGAGCTCGGCGAGCGCGTCCTCGCTGCTTGCGCCCCAGGGCAGGCTGCCGATGCCGCCGAAGCGATCGGGATGGGCGCGGACGATGCGCGCGGTGGCATCGTTGATCGCGCGCGCGGCCTTTACCTGCGCCGCGCCCGCCCATTCGTAGACGCTGGGCGTGCTGAGCGAGAGCAGGCGCTTGTCGATGCCCTTCTCGTCCATGCGCCGCAGGCGGTCGTCGACGTCGAACATCTCCTCACGGTACCAGAGATAGGTAGCGCCGTCCTTGCGGAGCAGCGTCTGGCCGCGGTCGCCCTCCTCGGCCGAGAGGCCCTTGAGCTCCGTCAGCGCGTCGATATACGCGCGGTCGATGATGTGGGCGTGGACGTCGATTTTCATATCTATTCAGGCGCGCGCCCCTCAGATCCGCAACATCCGCTCAGCGTTGCCGTGCAGGATCTTGGCCTTATCGACGGCGTTCAGCATCGTTCCCTCCATCCATTTCGGGCCGGGCTCGTTGGGGACGAAGGGATAGTCGACGGCGAAGAGAATGCGGTCGGCGCTCATCTCCTGGATGCAGAGATTGAGCGCGGGATCGGAGAAGAAGCCCGATGTCGTGACATGGAAATGCGCCGTAAAGGCATCGCGGAAGGCGACGCCCTGATTGCCCGGCCGGTTGAGTGCGAGGTCGATACGCCACATCAGGAAGGGCAGCGTCTCTCCCAAATGGCCGAGGATGATCTGGGTGTCGGGGTACTTGTCGAGCACGCCGGAGAGGACGATGCGGATGCCGGCCGTCGCCGTCTCCATGGTGAAGCCCCAACCAGCGGTCAGGAAGCCTGGATACTGGTCGATATAGTCCTTCAAATAGGCGTCGATCACGGCGGGATGCGGCACGCCCGGATGGATGTAGAGCGGGACCTTGAGCGCCTGCGCCCGCTCGTAGACCGGCCAGAAGCGCTCGTCGTCGAAGAAGAGCTCGCCATTGGTAAGCCCATGCACCATGGCGCCCACGAAGCCGAGCTTGCCGACGCAGCGCTCGAGCTCGTCGGCGGCCGCCTTCGGGTCGGTGGTGGGCAGCGCGGCGAAGCCCTTGAGGCGGTCGGGATGGGCCTGGCAGATCGTGGCCAGGCGATCGTTGACGCCGCGTGTGACCTCGGCCGCGCTTTCGGGATCGAGCTTCTGGGTCGAGGGCGCGCCGTGGGAGAGCACCTGCACGTCGATGCCCGCCGCATCCATCGAGGCGATACGCTCGGCGCCGGTCTCCAGCAATCGTTCGAGCACATGGCCGCCTGATTTCGCATCCAGCCCCTGGAAATGCGCGACGAGGTCGGGGTCGTAGTAATGCTCCTCGATCGCGATGACGCGCTGGCCGTTCAGAATGGTCATGGAATGGTCAGGGGGGTCCCCCCGCTCCCTATCGCCTTGGTTGGTGTTCTGCCGCCGATGTTAGTGCCAAAGCCCGGCGTTGTCCGCATGGCCGCAGAGTGGACGCATAGCGCCCTGGCCAATCTGACGGTTGAGTTTCATGGGCCTTCGTGGCGAAATCGGTGAAAATGCAATAAATCATGGGCGAGCGGCATCGCTTCGCCGCAGGCGCGACAGGGAGGACACGAGATGATCAAGGTGCAAGACACGGCCTTCGCCGAGTACAGCGTCCCCGATCTCGACAAGATGGAAGCGTTCCTGACCGATTTCGGGCTGGTGCGCGCCGCGCGGACGGACGATCGGCTCTATATGCGCGGCGCGGGCACGCGGCCTTACCTTCACGTCAGCCACAAGGGCGACCCGGGCTTCGTCGCCTGCGCGATGGAGGCGGGCTCGAAGGACGATCTTGAGACGATTGCCGGGCACAAGGATGCGATCACCAGCCTGGAACATTTGGATGGGCCGGGCGGCGGTCATTGCGTCAGCCACAAGATGCCCAACGGGATCACGATCAGAGTCGTGCACGGCATCGAGCCGGCCGAAGACCTGCCGGTGCGCGCGCCGCTCGCCATCAACTTCGGCCGGGAGAAGCACCGCACCGGCGTGACCCAGCGTCCGGAAATCGAGCCGGCCAAGGTGATGCGCGTCGGGCACTGCGTCTTCAAATGCACCGACGAGGCGGCCAACCGGGCCTGGCTCAAGGACACGCTGGGCATGCTCGAATCGGACGTGCTGCACGTGCCCGATGACGAGGCCACCCGGCTCGGCACCTTCATGCGCTGCGACCGCGGCGAGGGCTGGGCCGACCACCACTCGATCTTCGTGATCTCCGACGAGAAGGACAACAAGATCCACCACCTGTCCTTCGAGACCCAGGACCCCGACGCCGTCTTCATTGGCCATCAGTGGCTGATCGACAAGGCGAAGTGGCATCACGAATGGGGCGTCGGGCGGCATCTGCTCGGCAGCCAGGTCTTCGACTACTGGCGCGACCCGTGGGGGCACATCGTCGAGCATTATGCGGACGGCGATCTGCTGAACGCGTCGTCTAAGCCCGGCCTCTATCCGGCGACGCAGGAGAACCTGGCGCAATGGGGGCCGGAGCTCACGCCGACCTTCTTCGACTAGGCCGGGCTCGTGACGGCCGGGATCGATAAGGACCTGCGCGGCTATCTGAAACGGACCGAGGCCGCCGGCGCGCTGCTGACGATCGAGCGCGCGGTCGATCCCTACAAAGAGGCGCCGGCGCTGCTGCGCCAAAGCGTGACGCGCGGCAAGGCGCTCATGTTCCGCAACGTGACCGGCAGCGCCCTGCCCGTGCTCGGCAACAGCCTCGCTTCACGGCAATGCTTGGAGACGGCGCTGGGGTGCGACGGCGTGGGCGTCGTCGATTGGATCGGCGGGAGACTTGGGAACAGTGTCGCGCCTTCCCTTGTCCCGTCCGGTCCGGTCAAGGAGGTGATCGAGAACGAGGTCGATCTGACGCGCCTGCCGATCCTCACTTTCCACGCCAAGGATGGCGGGCCCTACATCACCGCCGGCATCGGCATCACCAAGGACCCGGAGACCGGGCGGCAGAATGCCGGCTTCTACAGTCTGCAGCTCAAGGGCCCCGACCGGCTGGGGCTCCGCATGCTCGCGAGCACCCATGGCTACGAGATTTTCCAGAAGCGCCTCAAGGCAGGGCTGCCGACGGAGATGGCGATCGCCATCGGCCTGCATCCGCTGGAGATGATCGCCGGCTCGGCCAGCACGCTCGACGACGAGTTCGCGCTCGCGGGTGGGCTGCGTGGCGAGCCGGTCGAGCTGGTCAAATGCGAGACCATTGACGTCGATGTGCCGGCCCATGCGGAGATCGTGCTGGAAGGGACGATCCTGCCGGATACGCTCGAGCCGGAAGGGCCGATCGGCGACTGGCTCGGCTATTACCCGCTGGTCGAGGACCGCCACGTGCTCAAGATCGAGCGGATCACGCATCGCAAAGACCCGATCTACCAGACCGTGCTGGCGGGCTCGGGCGACGAGAACATCCTGCTGTCGCTGCCGCGCTCGGCCGATGTGCTGCGGGCGGCGCGCAAGGTGGTCTCGGGTG
Source organism: Alphaproteobacteria bacterium (assembly GCA_037387885.1). Classification (GTDB taxonomy): domain Bacteria; phylum Pseudomonadota; class Alphaproteobacteria; order JAPULJ01; family JAPULJ01; genus DATKZM01. The sequence continues at coordinate 3,579 of JARRKQ010000151.1, forward strand.
TGAAGGACGTCTCGCTCGATCCCTTCCTGCCGGTCTGCGTGATCCAGCTCGACAAGCGCTTCGAGGGCGAGCCGATGAATGCCATCCTCGCCGCTTTCGGCGAGGTCACCTTCATCAAGGTCTGCATCGCCGTCGACAGCGACGTCGATCTCCACAACATGAACGACGTGATGTGGGCGGTGGTGACGCGGACGCGGCTGGAGCAGGACCTCAACGTGATCGGCAACGTGATGGGCTTCTCGCGCGATCCCTTCGGGCACTACAAATCGAAGCTCGCGATAGACGCGACCCATCCGCTGGAGAACGCCGAGAACTATCGCCGCGCCCGGGTGGTCAATCCCGAGATCGACCTCGACGCCTATCTCGAGCGCTGACGCGACGCTTCAGATCCCCGCACCCGCCAACTTGTCCGGATTGACGACGAGGTGGATGGCGGTGATGCGCTCGCCGTCGCCGGCGATGGTGGCGACGAAGTCCAGCTTGTCGTCCATATAGCCTGCAATGCCCGGCTCGCCATTGACGACGACCGGCCGATAAGTCCGGTACTGGCCGAACTTCACAGAGGTGCCGAGCAGGAAACGGGCGACGTTGTCCGCCCCCAGGATCGGATTGCGGGCGGCCTGGGCCTTGCCGCCGCCGTCGGCCAGCAGCGTCGCGTCTTCCGCCAGCAGCGCCACCAGGCCGCCGAGCTCGCCGGCCTGGATCGCCTCGACGAAGGCGCCGAACAAACGCGCCCGCGCCTCGGGCGCAGCCTCGAAGCGTGGCCGCTCGGCGCGCACATGGGCGCGGGCGCGCGAGACGAGCTTGCGGCAGGCCGGCTCAGCGCGCTCCAAAATGCCCGCGAGCTCGCCGTAGTCGTAGTCGAAGACGTCGTGCAGCAGGAAGGCCGCCCGCTCCGCCGGGGTGAGCCGTTCCAGAACGAGCAGCAGCGCCATCGATATGTCGCCAAGTCCGTCGCCGAAGGCCGTCGGATCGGGCGGCTGACCTAATTCGCCGCCCCCGGCCTCGACCAGCGGCTCGGGCAGCCACGGGCCGACATAGGTTTCGCGGCGCGCGCGCACCGAGCGCAGCCGGTCGATGGCAAGACGCGTGACCGTGGTGGTGAGCCAAGCGCCGGGCGAGCGGATCTTCGACCGGTCAGTGCGGTCCCAGCGCAGCCAGGCATCCTGCACGACATCCTCGGCCTCGGCGCGCGAGCCGAGCATACGGTAGGCGAGACCGGTCAGGCGGGGCCGCTCGGCCTCGAAGGCTTCGTTGCCGGGGCTAGCCATGGGCCACCGCTGCGCCGGCAGGCATACTGTCGCGCTCGCCTGGCAGATCGAGCGTTACCAAGGAGCAGCTCACGGCATGTCCCATGCCGCGCTTGACCACCGGAAAGAGCCGCGACGTGGCAACGGCGAGGGCGAGCTCGCATACCGCGGTCTCGCCCATCGAGCGCCGCAACGCTTCGATCCGCTCGATCACGTCATCCTCGCGATTTGCGACCGCTTTGGCATAGCCCATCACCTCGGCCAGTTCCGGGCGAAGATCCTGTGGGCGGTCGTCGAGCACGGCGCGCAGAACAGCCGGATCGATGCCCTCGCCGAGCGAGAGGTTGACCGCGATCTGAACGCAGCTGCTGCAATCCTCCGATAGCGAGCCGACGAGATTGGCGACCGCGAAGGCTTCCTTAGAGGCCGCCTTGCGGTGACTGGCCAAGGGCAGGAAGCGCATGAATTTGCGGAATCCGGCGGGCGAGGCGCGGTAAAGGTCGCGCAGCCAGTCCTGGCTGACGCCGAGGGCGCGTTCGGAGGCGGCGATACGGGATTGGACGAAACGTGCGAGCATGATGGCTCCTCCTTGCACACATTGGATCAATAGCGCGGCGCATCAACGGCGTCATGACGCCATCGGATGCGGGCGCCCTCGATATGCGTGACGGATGGGTTGGCCGATTTGTGACAGGCGGGGGATCACGCCCCATTCTGGTCAGCATTGGGCCCCGATTTGGCCCAGAAAATCGTCGATATAAGCCTTGCCGGACGGGGCCGGTCGGCCCCACGGCCAATCAACGACATCTCAGAGGAAATGAGGATCGGACATGAAAAAAACCGTCATACTGACCGCGGTCGCAACCGCGCTCCTGCTTCCCGCCGCCGCGCAGGCCAAGCAAGAATCGCGCGCGGTGCTGTCGAACAAGTGTGACGCGGCGAAGCTGAAGTCGATCGCCGGCGGGGCACTGGTCAAGATCGGGCCGGGGCCTGGCAAGAACGCGAAGATCCACACCGTCACCCTCGACACCTCGAAGCTGACCTTCCAGCAGCTGACCCAGAAGATGGCAAAAGCCGGCTGTTTCTAGGCCGGCCTGTCTGAAGCGAAGTCCAGACGACTTTCTGTAACGACGCGGCGCGTGCGGCGGGTATTCGCCCCACGCGCCGC
>JARRKQ010000152.1:0-11445 GCA_037387885.1 Alphaproteobacteria bacterium
GCGATCTTCCCGGCGGCGGTGGTGGCGCCCGGCACGCCCCGGCCCGGCTGGCTGCTCAACATCACCAACGATGCCTGGTTTGGCACCAGTGGGCCGCACCAGCATTTGGCCGCCGCCCGCTTCCGCGCGGTGGAGGAAGGCCTGCCGCTGGTGCGCGCGGCCAACACCGGTATTTCGGCCGTTTTCGACGCTCACGGCCGGGAGATCGCCCGCCTGGGGCTCAGGAAAACGGGCGTGCTCGATGCGCCGCTGCCGCGACAACTCGCCGCCCGCACGATTTTCGCGAGATTCGGCAATTGGACGTTGCTGGTGCTTCTTGGTATTTCCGCGTTGCTCGCTTATTGGTGCAATGCCCGCTCGCAAGGTGAGGTATGAGACGAAGCTGAATAAGCTTCACCGTGTACCTCATCCGCAATCGGATCGAAAACGTCAGTATTTCCGGCAATTACTATGGTTAATTGTCTGTATACTGATTTTTTCCAAGTTCGTAGAAAATCTGTTATAAAGCGAGTGTTGTATGAACGACCAAATAAGCGTTGGTGAAAAATGCTAGCAGCTACAAGTCAGGGAAGCGGAGGGGATTCAAACCCGAAGATCGGCAGGCCGCGGCCTGTCGACGTGCATGTGGGGTCGCGGGTACGCCTGCGGCGGACCATGCTTGGCATGTCCCAGGAGAAGTTGGGGGCAGCCATCGGTTTGACGTTCCAACAGGTTCAGAAATACGAGCGCGGTACCAACCGCATCGGTGCCTCACGGCTCTATGAACTCTCCAAGGTGTTGGACGTGCCGGTGTCATTCTTCTTCGATGACATGTCGCCGGAAGTCGCGGCAACCGGCGGTAAACGGCCGTTTGGATTTTCCGAAGCCGAGGCGGCGGTCTACGAGGCGGACACGCTGGCCAAGCGCGAAACACTCGAGCTGGTCCGGGCCTACTACCGGATCCGGAGCGAGAAAGTGCGCAAACGGGTCTTTGAGTTGGCCAAGGCGCTCGCCAAGGCCGACGAGAAGGGCTGACACAGAACCCGTTTCCTAGAGTTATCGGGTGGAGCGTCGGGCCGGCATTGCCGGCCCGCTCGCTTTCTGCGTGCTGCATACGTCTTTATGCACGCATAACTGATGGATCTGGATGACCGAATGCAAGTGGCGGCCTTGACGAACCCCGCCAGGTCTTGCGGTCGGGGCCATTATCCGTCAGACCGGCCAGGCATGACCGACCCGAGCGACGACCGGCACCGTATTCAATCTTACGGCCGCAAGCGCGGCCGGCCGTTGCGGGCCGGGCGTAAAAAGCTCGTCGCCGAGCTGTTGCCGGCGATCGAGATTGCGCTGCCGTCGCACGGTTCGCTCGACCTCACCGCGGCCTGGGGCGGACGGCCGCGGGAGACCTGGCTGGAGATCGGCTTCGGCGCCGGCGAGCATCTGGCCTGGCAGGCGGCCCGGCATCCGGACATCGGCGTCATCGGCGCGGAGATCTATGAGGTCGGGATCGGCGCGCTGCTCTCGGCCATCGACCGCGAGCGGCTCGACAATGTCCGCATCTGCCCGGGCGATGCGGCGGCGCTGCTCGAGGCGCTGCCCAAAGCCTCGATCGCCCGCGCCTTCGTGCTGTTCCCCGATCCCTGGCCCAAGCGGCGGCACTGGAAGCGCCGCTTCGTGAACGAAGCGGGCCTGCAGCGCCTCGCCCGGGTGCTCGCCGACGGGGCCGAGCTTCGCCTCGCCACCGACGATCCGAGCTATCTGGTCTGGATGCTGCAGCATATCCTCGCCTCGCCCGATTTCGCCTGGACGCCAAGGAGCGCGCGGGACTGGCTGGAACGCCCCGATGACTGGCCGCAAACCCGCTACGAGGCCAAGGCGATCCGCGCGGGCCGGCGGCCGAGCTATCTCTCGCTGAGGCGCCGGGCGCGGGACGGCTGAAGACGGCACAATCCGGTCCGGGTCTCGGCTTTCCCTTGCGATGGCTGGCGGATGTTCTATATAAGGATACAAGAAATCCCATAGGGCCGCCGTTCGGAGAAGCGCCGGACGGAAGAGCCGAAAGCGAAGGGTGGGCCGAAAAGCCCGCTCTTTTTTATTGCCGCATGCCGCTCCCAAAAATCGGCGCCGATCGAGGCCCGAAAGAGCGGCTTTGCGGGGAGGAAAGGCAGATTTGGTGCAACGCGCCGTCACCGAACGGATCGCCGAACTCGTGACCCCGTCGCTGGAAGCGAACGGTTTCGAGCTGGTTCGGGTGATGCTGACGGGTGGCGACCGGCCGACCTTGCAGATCATGGCCGACCGGGCCGACGAGACGCCGATCACGGTCGACGACTGCGCCGACATCTCGCGCGTCGTCTCCGCGATCCTCGACGTGGAGGACCCGATCAAGGGCACCTATACGCTGGAAGTGAGCTCGCCCGGCATCGACCGTCCGCTGGTTCGCCGGAAGGACTTCGAGCGCTTCGCCGGGTTCGAGGCGAAGGTGGAAACGGCCGCGCCGGTCGACGGGCGCCGGCGCTTTCGCGGCCGGCTCCTGGGCGTCGATGGCGACGATGTGCGCCTGGCACTTGAGACCGGTGAAGCGGCGATCCCGCTTTTGGCGATCGACCGCGCCAAACTTGTCATGACCGATGAGCTGCTCGCAGCGGCGGAAGCTGCACAACACGAACGGAACTGAAAGCACAAAGAGCTATGGCTGAAGCAACCGAACTGGAATACGAGATCAGCGGCGCCTATGCGCGCCCGGAACTCCTGCAGGTGGCCGACACGGTCGCGCGCGAGAAGAGCATCGAGCGCGAGGAAGTGCTGGAGGCCATGGAGCAGGCGATCCAGAAGGCGGGCCGCTCCAAATACGGCCACGAGCTCGACATCCGCGCGACCATCGACCGCAAATCGGGCGAGATCCATATCTATCGCTACCGCAAGGTCGTCGACGCCTATTCCGAGCCCGAAGAGGACGAGGAGGGCGTGGACAGCGAGGCGACCCAGATCCTGGTCGAGGACGTCAAGCGCTACGACAAGTCACTCGAGCTCGGCGACTATCTGATCGAGCCGCTGCCGCCCATCGACTTCGGCCGCATCGCAGCGCAGACCGCCAAGCAGGTGATCGTCCAGAAGGTCCGCGAGGCCGAGCGTTCGCGCCAGTACGAGGAATACAAGGACCGTGTCGGCGAGATCGTCAACGGCCTGGTCAAGCGCGTGGAGTTCGGCAATGTGATGGTCGACCTCAGCCGCGCCGAGGGCGTGCTCCGCCGCGAGGAGCTGATCCCGCGCGAGAACTTCCGCCAGGGCGACCGGGTGCGCGCCTATATCGCCGATGTGCGCGAGGAGACGCGGGGGCCGCAGATCTTCCTGTCGCGCACCCATCCGCAGTTCATGGCCAAGCTGTTCGGCCAGGAAGTGCCGGAGATCTACGACAACATCATCGAGATCAAGGCGGTCGCCCGCGATCCGGGCTCGCGCGCCAAGATCGCGGTGATCTCCAAGGACCCCTCGATCGACCCGGTCGGCGCCAGCGTCGGCATGCGCGGCAGCCGCGTGCAGGCGGTGGTCGCCGAGCTGCAGGGCGAGAAGATCGACATCATTCCCTGGTCGCAGGACGCAGCCGCCTTCGTGGTGAACGCGCTGGCGCCCGCGGAAGTGACCAAGGTCGTGCTTGACGAGGACGCCGGCGCGCTCGAAGTGATCGTGCCCGACGACCAGCTCAGCCTGGCCATCGGCCGGCGCGGCCAGAACGTGCGCCTCGCCTCCCAGCTCACCGGCTGGCACATCGATATCCTGACCGAGGCCGAGGAGAGCGAACGCCGCCAGGCGGAGTTCAATCAGCGCTCGCAGCTCTTCATCGAGGCGCTCGATATCGACGACATGATCGCGCATATCCTTGTAACGGAAGGCTTTTCGACCGTGGAAGAGGTCGCCTTCCTGCCCAAGGAGGATCTGCTCACCATCGAAGGCTTCGATGACGAGCTGGTCGACGCGCTGCGCGAGCGCGCCCGCAACTACCTCTCCGAGCGCGACGCCAAGTTCACTGCCGCCCGCAAGGAGCTCGGCGTGGAGGATGCGGTCGGCGAGGTCGACGGCGTGACGCCGGAGATGCTGGTGAAGCTGGGCGAGAACGGCGTGAAGACGCTGGAAGACCTCGCCTATCTGGTTGGCGACGAGCTGCGTTTCATTATGCTGGAGGCCAAGCCGGAGCCGGACGAGGAAACCGGCGCGCAGGTCACGCTCGACAATCTAGACGAGCTGCGCGCGCGCGAGCTTTATGCGCTGCTCAATCCGAGCCCGCTTTCGGCCGAGGAGGCCGACACCATCATCATGGCGGCGCGGGCGAAGGCCTTCCCCGAGGAGGCCGCGCCGGCAGAGGAAGAAGCGGCGGCCGAAGAAGGCGAGGCCGCGCCTAAGGCAGAGGCGGAGCAGGGCTGACGCGCATGACGGCAGCGGCGATCATGACCAAGCGGCCCCGAAATGCCCCGGTCAAACGCGGGCGGGGCAGCCCGGACAGCGAAGTATCGCTGCGCCGCTGCATCGTCACGCGCGAGCCGCAGCCCAAGGACGGGCTGATTCGCTTCGTGGTCGCGCCCGACGGCACGCTAACGCCCGATCTGGCGGAGAGCCTGCCGGGCCGGGGGATCTGGGTCACCGCCTCGCGCGAGGTGATCGAGACAGCACGGACCAAGAAGCTGTTCGGCCGCGCCGCGCGCCGCGCGGTCACCGTGCCCGAGGACATCGCAGATCGTCTGGAGCATATGCTGGCTGAGCGTTGCGTGGCGTTGCTCGGCCTGCTCAACCGCGCCGGAGAGCTGGTCGCCGGCATGATGCGTGTTCGCGAGTGGCTGCGAGACGATAAAGCCGCTATACTGATGACCGCTGCCGAAAGCGACGGGCGCGATGCATCGGAGCTGAAACGCTTGGCGCGCGGCAGGCAAACGGTAGACGTGCTCAAGGGCGTGGACCTTGGGCGCGCGGTTGGGCGTGACCATATTGTCCATATGGCGGCCGCGCCGGGACGTCTGGCGCAGTCGATGATCCGGGAGACCCGGCGGCTCGCGGGCTTGCGCGATGGCGGCGCGCGGTGAGGGGTCGGCCGCACGTGTGGCCGGGCCGATGGTTGAGGACTAAGGACTGACGACTGAGGACTGAACGCACAAACGTTCGAGACGGGATATTTGAGACGGCATGAGTGATACCAAGGAAGATAGCGGAAAGAAGCCGTTGAGCCTCAATCGGCCGGGCAAGCTCGAGCTGAAGAAGACGGTCTCGACCGGGCAGGTGAAGCAGAGCTTCAGCCATGGCCGCTCCAAGACCGTGGCCGTGGAGGTCAAGAAGAAGCGGACTTTCGCGCGCGGCGCCAGCGGCCGCATGGCCGAGGTGACCGATGCGCCCGCGCCCGCGGAGACGCCGGAGACGGCAAAGGCGACCGAAACGCCGGCCGATGCGCCGCGCCTGACCGAGGCCGAGCGCGCCAAGCGCTTGGGCGCCCTCCAGGGCGCGCGCCACACCGAGGACGGCGAGCCGATCGCGGCCGATGAGCACATCGAGGAGACGGCCGAGGCCGCACCGGCCGTCGAAGCTCCCGTCGAGGAGGAGGCTCCGGCCCCCGCGAACGAGGCCGCCAAGTCCGATGGGGTGGGCGAGCCCGGCAAGGCCGATCTGGTGAGTGAGGCCGACGTGGAAGCACGGCGCCTGGCCGAAGAGGAGGTTCGCAAGACGAGCCCCCGGCCGCTCTCCTTCAAGCCCGCGGCGACGCCGCGCAAGGACACGCCGGCGGTTACCGCAGAGGAAGATGCAGAGCCTGCACCATCAACCAGGCGCTCGAGGAGGGCGAGGGCAACGAGCGGGTGCGCAGCCTCGCCTCGGTCCGCCGTGCCCGCGAACGCGAAAAGCAGCGCGCCCGCGAATTGCAGCAGGAGCGCAAGAAAGTCGTGCGTGAAGTCATTGTCCCCGAGACGATCACCGTTCAGGAATTCGCCAACCGCATGGCCGAGCGCGGCGCCGAGGTCGTCAAGGCGCTGATGAAGGAAGGCATCATGGCGACGGTGACGCAAAGCATCGACGCCGACACGGCCGAGCTGATCGCCGAGGAATTCGGCCACAAGGTCAAGCGCGTCTCCGAAGCCGACGTCGAAATCGGCCTGGAGGGCGCGCCCGACGACGAGGCGACGCTGAAGCCCCGCGCGCCGATCGTCACGGTGATGGGCCATGTCGATCACGGCAAGACATCGCTGCTCGACGCGCTGCGCGAGACCGACGTTGCAGCGCGCGAGGCCGGTGGCATCACCCAGCATATCGGCGCCTATCAGGTCGTCCTGAGCGGCGGCGACAAGATCACCTTCCTCGACACGCCGGGCCACGAGGCCTTCACCACGATGCGCGCCCGCGGCGCCCAGGTGACGGATATCGTCATTCTGGTGGTCGCGGCCGACGACAGCGTGCAGCCCCAGACGATCGAGGCGATCAACCACGCCAAGGCGGCGCAGGTGCCGATCATCGTCGCGATCAACAAGATCGACATGCCGGGCGCCAATCCGACCAAGGTCGCCCAGGATCTGCTCAACCACGAGATCGTGGTCGAGAGCATGGGCGGCGACGTCCTGGCGGTTGAGGTCTCGGCGAAGGAAAAGACCGGGCTCGACAAGCTCGAAGAGGCGATCCTGCTGCAGGCCGAGCTGCTCGAGCTCAAGGCCAACCCCGACCGCGCCGCCAACGGCGTCGTCGTCGAGGCGAAGCTGGAGCAGGGCCGCGGCGCCGTCGCCACGGTGCTCATCGAGCGCGGCACGATCAAGGTCGGCGACACGCTGATCGCCGGCACCGAATGGGGCCGCGTGCGGGCGCTGATCGACGACCGCGGCCAAAACGTGGATTCGGCCGGACCGGCGGAGCCCGTGGAAATCCTCGGCCTCAACGGCGTGCCCTCGGCGGGCGACGAATTCGCCGTCATCGAAAGCGAGGCCCGGGCGCGCGAAATCACCGAGTACCGTCAGCGCCAGATCCGCGACAAGCAGGCCGCGAGCGGCGGCCGCAGCACCGTGGAGGAGATGTTCTCCGGACTGGGCGAGGGCGAAGCCAAGCAGCTTGCCGTGGTCATCAAGGGCGACGTGCAGGGCTCGGTCGAGGCGGTGATCGGCTCGTTGGACAAGCTGGCCACCGACGAGGTCTCGGTCAGCATCCTGCATTCCGGCGTCGGCGGCATCAACGAGTCCGACGTGGCGCTCGCGGGCGCCTCGAACGGCATGGTGGTCGGCTTCAACGTCCGTGCCAACGCGCAGGCCCGCGACCTCGCCAAGCGTGACGGCATCGACATCCGCTACTACTCGATCATCTACGATCTGATCGATGATCTGAAAGCGCTGCTCTCGGGCATGCTGGCGCCGGAGCTGCGCGAGACCATGCTCGGCACCGCGGAGATCCGCCAGATCTTCTCGATCACCAAGGTCGGCAACGTCGCCGGCTGCATGATCAAGGACGGCATCGTCAAGCGCGGCGCCCGGGTGCGCCTGCTGCGCGACGACATCGTGATCCACGAAGGCAAGCTTTCCACCCTCAAGCGCTTCAAGGACGAGGTGCGCGAGGTCAAGGAAGGCTACGAATGCGGCATGGGCTTTGAGAACTACAACGACATCAAGGAAGGCGATCTCATCGAGTGCTACGAGATCGAGGAGATCGAACGGTCGCTGTAAGGCGGAATTTTGATTAGTCCGTTGAGGCGATTTCCCTCTCCCGCAAGCAGGAGAGGGATTGATGCGAGCGGAAACCAATCACCATGAGCCGTGATCGCGCAAAGGCGCCGAGCCAGCGTCAGCTTCGCGTCGGCGAGGAGCTGCGCCATGCCTTGGCCCAGCTTCTGGCGCGTGGCGAGCTGCGCGACCCGGAGCTGGCCGGCGTGCCGATCACCGTGACCGAAGTGCGCGCGAGCCCTGATCTCAAGAACGCCACCGCTTACGTCATGCCGCTCGGCGGCGGCGAGGAGGCGCCGATCATCGAGGCGCTCAAGCGGGCGGCGCCCTTTCTGCGCGGCCGGCTTGCCCGCGAGGTCACGCTCAAGTTCGCGCCCGCGCTCACCTTCGAGCTCGACAACTCCTTCGCCGAGGCCGAGCGCATCGAGACGCTGCTGCGCGAGACCCGCGGCGAGCTGCCAGACGATGGCACGCCGGGCGATGGGACGTAGACGGAAAGGCGCGGCGATCGACGGCTGGGTGGTGATCGACAAGCCCCTCGGCGTCAGCGCCGCCCAGGCCGTCAATACCGTCCGCCGAACCTTGAACGCCGCCAAGGCCGGCCATGCCGGGACGCTCGACCCGCTGGCGACCGGGATCCTGCCCATCGCGCTCGGCGAGGCGACCAAGACCATCACCTATCTGGTCGAAGCCACCAAGGGCTACCGCTTCACCGCGCGCTGGGGCCGGGCGACGGCGACCGACGACGCCGAGGGCGAGATCATCGAAGAGAGCGACGCGCGCCCCGACGAGGCGGCGATCGAGGCCGTGCTGCCCCGGTTCACCGGCACGATCGAGCAGGTCCCGCCGGCCTATTCGGCGGTCAAGGTCGAGGGCAAGCGGGCCTATGCGATCGCCCGCGGGGGCGGTGAGACGCCGGTGCTCGAGCCCCGCCCGGTGCGCATCGACGAGATCGCGCTCGCCCGCGTCATCGACCGGGATCAGGCGGAATTCCTTGTTTCCTGCGGCAAGGGCACCTATATGCGGGCCTTGGCGCGCGATATTGCGCGTGCGCTCGGGACGGTCGGGCACGTCGTCGAATTGCGGCGGACCCGCGTCGGGCCCTTCACCGAGGACCAAGCGATTTCGCTGGAAGACTTCGCTGCCCTCGGGCATAGTGCCGCCGCTTCCGGGCATTTGCTCCCGGTCGAGACCGTGCTGGACGACATCCCGGCACTGGCCATGACCGAGAGCGAGGCCGACCGCTTGCGGCGCGGCCAGCCCGTTCCGGTGATCCGCACCGTTAACCGGGAACGCATCAGGGACCTTGCCGACGGCACGATCCTTTGCGCCGTCCAGGACGGCAAGCTGATTGCGTATACCCGGCTCGACGGACGGATGGTTCATCCGGTGCGGGTCCTCAACCGATAGTCACGGACAGGAGTTTGACGATGTCGATCACCGCAGAACGCAAGGCGGAAGTCATCAAGGAATACGCCCAGGGCGCCAACGATACTGGCTCGCCCGAGGTCCAGGTCGCGATCCTCACCGAGCGCATAGGCAATCTGACCGAGCACCTGAAGGAGCATAAAAAAGATTTCCACTCCGAACGGGGCCTGCTCATCATGGTCGGCCAGCGGCGACGTCTGCTGGATTACCTGAAGCGCAAGGACCAGAGCCGTTACGAGGCGCTGATCAAGAGCCTCAAGCTGCGGCGCTGATCCGTTTGGAAGGCGCTTAACTTTTTGTTTTGTCATCACTTTCGGATGCATGTGCCGGCCACTGGCTCCATGGGGGAGCCGGGGTTGTTAGCGTGTGCCTGCATTCCTGCTGCCGGGAGGTTCAGCCCGGCGGATTCGGTTCGCATAAGCAATCCGGCGGGCATGGGGCCCGGCGGACCGGATACGAAGCCGGTCGGGCGTCCCGCGCGATAGAGAAAATGACGCGCCGGGCGCGGAAAGAAGGAAATAGGTAAATGTTCGACGTAAAGACACGTGAACTCGAATGGGGTGGGCGCAAGCTGACCCTGGAGACCGGGCGGATGGCCCGGCAGGCTGACGGGGCCGTCCTCGTCAATTACGGTGAGACGACGGTGCTGGCGACAGCGGTCGCCGAGCGGCAGCCGAGGGTTGGCCTCGATTTCTTCCCGCTTACCGTCCACTACCAGGAAAAAGCATTCGCCGCCGGCAAGATCCCGGGCGGCTTTTTCAAACGCGAGGGCCGGCCGGCGGAAAAGGAAGTGCTGACCTCGCGCCTGATCGACCGGCCGATCCGGCCGCTGTTCGAGAAGGGCTTCAAGAACGAAACCCAGATCATCTGTACCGTGCTCAGTCACGACCTCGAGAACGACCCCGACATTGTTTCCCTGGTGGGGACCTCGGCGGCGCTCTCGATTTCGGGCGCCCCGTTCCTGGGACCCATCGGCGCCGCGCGCATCGGCTATATCGACGGCGAGTACGTGCTCAACCCGCAGCTCGACGAGATGCCGAACTCCGATCTCGATCTCATCGTCGCCGGCACGCGCGAAGGTGTGCTGATGGTCGAATCGGAAGCAAGCGAGCTTTCCGACGAGATCATGCTCGGCGCCGTAATGTTCGGCCACGAGGCCTACCAGCCCGTGATCGACATGATCGAGGGTCTCGCCAAGGAGGCGGGCAAGCCGAAGTGGTACACCTACGAGCCCGACCCGGCAGCCGAGGAGGTCGCCAAGAAGGTCGAGGCGATGGCCGAGGCGGATCTCCGCGAGGCCTATAAGGAGACGGTCAAGCTGGAGCGCCAGGAGAAGGTCGGCGCGGTCCGGACGTCCGTGAAGGAGGCCTTCGCCGAGGACGAGGAGGCCTCAGCCCATGTCGGCGGCGCCTTCAAGAATCTGGAGAAGGACATCGTCCGCCGCGACATCCTGAAGACCGGCAAGCGCATCGACGGACGCGACACCAAGACGGTGCGCCCGATCGTCTGCGAGGTCGGCGTGCTGCCGCGCGCGCACGGCTCGGCGCTGTTCACCCGCGGCGAGACGCAGGCTTTGGCTGTGACCACGCTCGGCACCGGCCAGGACGAGCAGATCATGGACGCGCTCGCGGGCGAGTACCGCCAGCACTTCCTGCTGCACTACAACTTCCCGCCCTATTCGGTCGGCGAGGCCGGACGCTTCATGGGCGCCGGCCGGCGTGAGATCGGCCACGGGAAGCTGGCCTGGCGGGCGATCAACCCGCTGATGCCGTCTAAAGAGGACTTCCCCTACACGATCCGCATCGTCTCGGAGATCACGGAGTCGAACGGCTCGTCGTCGATGGCGACGGTCTGCGGTTCCTCGCTCTCGATGATGGATGCGGGCGTGCCGCTGAAGCGGCCGGTCGCGGGCATCGCCATGGGGCTGATCAAGGAAGAGGACGGCGTCGCCGTGCTCTCCGACATCCTCGGCGACGAGGACCATCTGGGCGACATGGACTTCAAGGTGGCCGGCTCCGAAGAGGGCATCACCTCGCTGCAGATGGACATCAAGATCACCTCGATCACGCGCGAGATCATGGAGACCGCCCTGGCGCAGGCCAAGGACGGCCGGCTCCATATCCTGGGTGAGATGGCCAAGGCCCTGGAAGGCGCCCGCGAGGGGGTCTCCCAGCACGCGCCGCGCATCGTCACGATCCAGATCAACAAGGACAAGATCCGGGACGTGATCGGCACCGGCGGCAAGGTGATCCGCGAGATCACCGAGGCGACCGGCACCAAGATCGACATCGAGGACGACGGCACGATCAAGGTCGCCGCGGTGGACGACGAGGCCTCAAAGGCCGCGATCGACTGGATCCAGTCG
>JARRKQ010000153.1:0-7546 GCA_037387885.1 Alphaproteobacteria bacterium
TCTAACTTGGCGCGCGCGGCTCGCCTGCTTCGGCAGGCGCCGCCACCCGGTGACGTCGTTCCCGCCCGTCGCGCCGACTTCCGGCAGCGAGGCTCCCTGGTTCACCATGCGTCACGCATGCAGGAGCGCGGAACATTGCTCGCCAAGTTGAAGCAGACGGCAGGCCGGCTCAAAGCGGAGACCTTCGCTCTGTACCTCGCGGCGCGGGACCCACGCACGCCCTGGTACGCCAAACTTCTCGTTGCCGCCATCGTCGCCTACGCGCTCAGTCCGATCGACCTGATTCCGGACTTCGTGCCCGTACTCGGATACCTGGACGATCTGATCCTGATTCCCCTCGGGATCGCTTTGGCGGTGCGACTCGTACCCGATGACGTTCTTTGCGAGTGCCGTGCGCGAGCGCGCCTGACCCTGCAGAGCGAAGCGCCCGTGAGTCGGACCGCGGCCGCCGTGGTCGTCGCGATCTGGATCACCCTCGCGGCGCTCTGTATCGGGTGGATCTATGCTGCAATGAGGTCGTGATTGCGGGCACGAGCAACCCGTCGCGCGAAAAGAATGAAACCTTGAGCAGCACTTAAGCTGTGCCGTATCTCTTCGCATACGGGACTCTGCGCAAGGCCTGCGGACACGAAATGCATCGTGTTCTGGAGCACGCCGCGCGCTGCATCGGCAAGGCGACGGTGCGCGGCGCGCTGTACGATCTCGGTTCGTATCCGGGACTGGTGATCGCGGGCGACGACGTCGAACTCGTGAGAGGAGAGGTCTACGCGCTCGACCCGGAGCGCGCGCAAGCAACGCTCGCGGACCTGGACCGCTACGAAGGCTGTGCCGCTGCGGATCCCGAGCCTCACGAATATCGCCGTGAGACCGCGCGCGTCACGCTTGACGACGGGACCGAACTCGCCGCGGTGACCTACGTCCTGAATCGCTCGCACGCGGGCTTGACGCGGATTCCCGGCGGCGACTACGTCGCCTGGCGCCAGAGTGGTGGATGAGGGCTAAACTTGCGCCCCTCGGCAAATGACTTCGAGAAACGAGTAAGCGATGGACACGCTCGGAATTCACCACCTGGGGCTCGCTGTCTCCGATCTACAAGCGACGGCGAGGTTCTTCACCGAGGCCCTCGGCTGGTCGGTCGCGCGGGAGGTTCCCGAATATCCTGCGATCTTCGTGACCAACGGCAATGCCTTCGTCACGCTGTGGCAGACCGAAAAGGGCGCGACGGCTTTCGATCGCCGAAAAAACGTCGGGTTGCACCATTTTGCATTGCGCGTGTCGTCGGAAGACGCGCTCGAGACCGTGTTCAAGATGGCGTCGGCGCATCCAGGGACCCGCGTGGAGTTCGCGCCCGAACTGCTGCGCGGCGGTCCCGCCAAGCATTGCATGCTCTACGAGCCGAGCGGGGTCCGCATCGAATTCATCTGGGCGCCCTGAGCGATGAGCGCATCACTGACACTCGTCATTGCCAACAAGAACACTCCTCGTGGTCGTCGCGCCCGTGGCTGGCGATGACCGAGCTCGGCATTCCCTTCGAGGAACGCATGCTGAAGTTCGAATCGGAGGACTGGACGCGGAACATCGCGACCCTTTCGCCTTCGCGCCTCGTGCCGGTGCTGTGGGAGGGCGCGCCGGGCAAGGGATTTGCCACGTTCGACACGCTCGCGATCATCGAGCGCCTGCATGAGCTCTTTCCGGGCAAGGGCCTCTGGCCGAAGGACGCAAGGGCGCGCGCGCGTGCGCGCTCGCTGGCGGCGGATTTTCACGCCGGTTACCGTGCGCTGCGCGGCGCGATGCCGATGAACCTGCGCGGCAGCTACCCGGGCAAGGGCATGAGCCCGGAGGTTGCGCAGGACATCGAGCGGCTGACGGGGCACTGGGTGCAGGCGCGGCGCGAGTTCGGTGCCACCGGACCATTCCTGTTCGGCGGCTACTGCGCGGCGGACGCCTACTTCACGCCGGTTGCGACGCGCCTCGTGACCTATGGCGTTGTGCTCGAAGGCGAGGCGCGCAGTTACCAGCAGACGCTGCTCGCCACCGCAAGCTTCGCCGCCTGGCGCGAGGCTGCGCTCGAGGAAACCGAGTTCTTCGCGGCTGACGAGCCGTACGCAGAGCGGCGTTAAGCCTCGGCGAGCCGATTGTAGACGTCGGCTAGCATCGGGGCTGATGCCATCCGAGAGGAGGACGAGGCAATGGATGTTCGCGCAGCCGTGGCCTACGAGGCCGGAAAGCCGCTGGTGATCGAAACCGTGCAGCTCGAAGGCCCGCGTGCCGGAGAGGTGCTGGTCGAGATCAAGGCCACCGGCGTCTGCCACACCGACGAGTTCACGCGCTCCGGCGCGGACCCCGAGGGGCTATTCCCGGCGATCCTAGGCCACGAAGGCGCAGGCGTGGTGGTCGACGTCGGTCCAGGGGTCACGTCGGTCAGGAAGGGCGATCACGTCATCCCGCTCTACACGCCCGAGTGCCGGCAGTGCAAATCCTGCCTGTCTCGCAAGACCAACCTGTGCACTGCGATCCGGGGCACGCAGGGCCGCGGCGTGATGCCGGACGGCTCGAGCCGCTTCTCGCGCAACGGCAGCATGATTCATCACTACATGGGCTGCTCGACCTTCGCCAATTACACGGTGTTGCCCGAGATCGCGGTGGCGAAGATCCGCGAGGACGCGCCCTTCGACAAGGTCTGCTACATCGGCTGCGGCGTCACTACCGGCATCGGTGCCGTGATCAACACGGCGAAGGTCGAGCCCGGGGCGAACGTGGTGGTGTTCGGCCTCGGCGGCATCGGCCTAAACGTCGTGCAGGGCGCGCGCATGGTCGGCGCCAACCTGATCATCGGCGTCGACCTCAACCCGGCGCGCGAGGCGCTCGCGCGCAAGTTCGGCCTGACCCACTTCGTCAATCCGAAGGAAGTGAACGGCGATCTCGTCGCCTACCTCGTCGAGCTCACCGGCGGTGGCGCGGACTACAGCTTCGAGTGCGTCGGCAACGTGCAGCTGATGCGCCAGGCGCTGGAATGCTGCCATCGCGGCTGGGGCGTTTCGGTGATCATCGGCGTCGCCGGCGCCGGGCAGGAAATCTCGACGCGCCCGTTCCAGCTGGTCACCGGGCGCGTGTGGAAGGGCACCGCCTTCGGCGGCGCAAGGGGCCGCAGCGACGTGCCGAAGATCGTCGACTGGTACATGGACGGCCGCGTCAACATCGACGACCTGATCACGCACACCCTGCCGCTATCGGACATCAACAAGGCCTTCGACCTGATACACGCCGGCGAGTCGATCCGCAGCGTGGTCGTGTACTAGCCGCGATGTAAGCTCAGCTCCGCTTACGCCCCTCGGCAGGCAGTTTGGGCAGCGTGGCCGGCCGGTCCGGTCCCCAGACGCGACTGTAGTAGGTATCGGCGAGCTGCAGCGCGCCCACCGGGTTGTGCGCCAGCACCCGGTCTTTCGTGACGAGCGTGGTCACGAGCCCCTGGCAATGCCGGATGAACAGGCTGTCGTGGCCCACGCACAGCCCGACGATCACGTTCAGCTCGCAGCCGGCGCGGTTGAGCAGCTCGGCTTGCGAGATCGGGTTGCAGATCGCCTCGAAATTGCCCGGACGGATCTTCTCTTCGTCCTTGAGACCGATCTCTTCCTTCGGCACGCCGCCGTTCTTGCAGGCCACCGAAGCGACTTCCAGGCCGTGGCTCTCGAGGATCGCGCTGAACACGCGTGACAGATCGACAAAGCTGATGCAAGTCGCGATGCCGACCCGGCGAAACCCCATGCGCTTGGCGAAGTGGCAGATTTCCTCGACCCAGGTCCACTTGCAGTAGCCCTCGCTTTCGACCACCGCGGAAACCTGCGCGACGCGGGCATCGAAGGGGTCGCGGAAATAATCCTCTGCGCTCGCGACGCCCTCGGCGTCGGTCTTGGACGGACAGTAGCCGGGACCGCGCAGGTCGCCCTCGCCTTCGCGACAGGCACGTACGGTGCTCGGACAGTAGGCACAGCTGGGCGTTTCATAGGTCGTCATGGCCAGGCTCCTTGCCGGAACGACGCTACTCTCAAGTCACTGAGCAAACAAGCCGCCCGGTCAAGCCCGGCTCGCTTGCCGCCCCGTCCGACGCGCCTCCGCGGCCAGCGCGCGGTTCGCCTCACGCGCGCGGCGTTACTTCTTTACCTCGCCGCCCGTTTCGATATTGAGCGCACCAAAGCGGTTTTCGTACTCCTTGACGACGTTGCTCAGCAGCAGGCTCATGCGCTTCGCTGCATACGGGCTGATGACAATGCGGTCGGTCAGCTGGATCGTGACCTCCTTCTGGCCGCGATTCCAGGCCTGGTTCATGCCGAACAGCATGACGACCTCCTCGCGCGTGCTGGTGACATTACAGACATTGGCATAGGAGCTCTTCATATTGGAGTCATCCCACTTGATCTTCATGCCGGCGGTGTCGCCCCGGATCTCCCCGCTTGGTTCAGTGCCTTTGGTTGCCATGGCGTTGCTCATCTCCAGTACATGGTTGGAAAAATTCGACTGCGTCCTCACGTCGCCGTCGTCGCATGTGCCGCAACGATTCTACTATCCACGGCAGACGGAGCTCGTGCCCCGCCGTGCGACCCGGCACGGAGATCCGCGCGTTCGGCCGGTCAGCGAGAGGACTTCTTCTTGTGTTTCGCGGGCTGCTTGTCGAATGCCACGAAATTCGCCTGCGCGGCACCGCGAGAGCCGTGCGCCTTGCCCGAGGACAGCGCCGCGCCCAAGCCGTGGAAAGACGCGTTCCAGTCGATCGTCTTCTTCGACGCCGCGCGCGCCTTCGCATCCTTGGTGGCCTTGATTTGCAACTGCTTGTTCTCCTTGGCCTGATCCTGGACGTGGTCCTGATTCTTGCTTTCGCGGATCCAGTCATCGACGAGCCGTACGGGTTCGCCGGTGTCGCACAGCGTCGTGCGTCCGTCTTTGCCGAGCGCTATCCCCTCGATTGAGAACAGCGCCGCCTCGGCGCTGGTATGGCCGAAGAGCTTGAAGCCCTCTTCCTTCAGCGTCACGATCAGCTCGCCCAGGCCGTGCACCTCGTAGCTTGCGACGAGACTCTCGAGGTCCGGCCAGCGCTCGGACCAGCCGCCCGAGCTTTGGGACGTGATCTCGACTTCGGCGATCGCCTCAGTCGCCGCGGTGAGCACGAGCGGCGCGTCGCGCAACTCCAGTCGTTCGATGCCGAGCAGCGTGTCGCCCTGATCCTGCGCTCCGATCACGCCCAGCGGGCCGCGCTCGCGCGTCTGCGCGATCTGCGCCGGCGTCAGCGCGACGCCGTACACTGCCACTTCGTCGATCATGCCGTCGAAGGGGTCCGAGATCCTCAGCCTCGACAGATCGCCGGAGTGGTTCGTGTTGTCGTCGTTGCTGCCGCCGATCACGATCGCCTCGCGGTTGCCGACCAGGCCACCGGTGTAGGCGTTCGAGCCGACCAGCACACCGTTCACGTAGAGCCTCATCCCGCCGGCGCCGAAGGTGAAGGTGAGCTGGTACCAGGTGTTCGACCGGACCAGGTTGTTGTGGCTCGTGCCGTTGGTATCGATCCGATACACGCTGCCGCCATCCTCGAGACGAACCTTGAGATCGTTGTCGTCGAGATAAATTCGCAGGCCGTTGCTGCGTCCGTCCTGGTCCTTGGCAAACAGCGTCTGCCGGTCGTCCGCGTCGCGGGTCTTGAACCACAGCTGGATCGAGCCTTCGGCGATCTCGAACACCGGGTCGTGCTCGACCGCAATGTACTCGCGGCGCGTGTCGTGCCGTTCTGCGGCGTTCCGGCAGTGTCGGCGACGGTCCTGCCCGAGGTTTCGTTCAGGCTCCAGTAGGCGATCGGCGTCAGGCGGCTGAGGATCGCGGTGTCGAAGCCCTCGCCACCATCCAGTAGGTCGAAGCCGCCGTTGCCGGTCAGCACGTCGTCGTCGGCGCCGCCGCGCAGTTCGTCGTTGCCGTCGCCGCCGATCAAATGGTCGTCGCCCGCGCCGCCGAGCAATACCAGGCCCGCCGCGCCGACCGCCGAGCCGTCCACCACGTCGTCGCCCGGGCCGGCGTCGACCGTGACGGGAATCGTCAGACCGGAAAGGGTCACGGTGTCCGGACCGCCGAGCGCGTCGATCCTCAGGCGGCTGACGCCCGCAAGCGTGCTCACGGTACCGTTCACGTCGATCGTCACGACGCCGCCGGACTCGCTGACGTTGATCGCGTCGGCACCCTCGGTGCCGCTGGCCAGGCCCGCGACCGGCACCGGACTGACGACCGTGTTGTTGCCGCCGCCGGCGTCGATCACCAGCTCGAACGCCGGCGTGCCGGTGACGATGATGGTGTCGTCGCCGTCGCCACCGCGGATGATCACCGAGCCGGTCGGATTGGCGATCTGCACCGATTCGCTCGTCGGGCTGTCGACCGTGGTGCTGGTGGGACCGACGTCGACGGTAATCGTGTCATCGCCGTCGCCGAACAGGAACTCGCGACTCACGCTCACCAGGTCCTCGACGATCGGCTCGAGGCCCGTGTAGCTGATGACACTGCCGTCGACGCTCACCGTGCCGGAATCCGGCCCGGTGACGGTGTACACGACCGACCCGACCGTACCGCCGGTGAGCATCAGCGCGTCGTTGTCGCCCGGCCCGCCGCCGTCGTAAGCGATGCCGCCCGCCGGAATCGGATCGCCGCCCGAAAAGTCGACGATCAGCGTATCGTCGTCGTTCGAGCCGACGACACTGAGCTCGGTGACGTCGGCGAAGGGGCGCAGGAACACCAGAGCGTCGTTCAGGTAGCCTTCGAGGTCGGCGCCGTTGCGCAGCAATCGGAAGGTATCCGGGGCTTCGTCGTTGGCCTGCGGCCCGGCGTCGAGGCTCGAATCCTCCGTCACCGCAATTTCAATCGTCTCCTCGTCGGACAGATCGCCGTCGCTGACGCCGAAGGTCACCTCGTAGATCGCCGGGCCCTGCGCCTCGCCCGGCATCCAGCTGAACATGCGGCTGGCGGGATCGAAGCTGGCGCCGTCCGGCAGGCCGCCGGCGCTGAACACGAGCGTGTCGGCCGGCAGGTCGGCGTCGGTCGCGCCGATCGTGAAGCTGAGCAGCTCGCCTTCGCTCACGCTGCGATCGCCGACCGCGTCGAGCTCGGGCGCCACGTTCACCTCGTTCACCGTCACGCTGATCGTCTCTTCGTCGGACAGCGCCGGCGTACCGTCGTCGCTGACGCGCACGATGACGTTGTGCACGCCGTCCTGGTCCTCGCCCGGGGTCCAGCTGAACAGCCCCGAGACCGGATCGATCACCGCGCCGACGGGCGCCTGGGTGAGGCTGAAGCTGAGTCCGTTGGCCGGCAGATCCGTATCGCTCGCCGTCGCCGTGAAGCTGAGCTCCGTCAGCTCGTCGAGCTCCCGGTTGCCGATTGAATCGAGCACCGGCGCCACGTTGACCTCGAACACCGTGACGGAGATCGTCTCCGCATCCGAGAGCGAAGCGTCACCGTCGTCCTCGGTCACCCCGACGTCGAAGCTGTAGCCGCCCGGGCCCTGCGCCTCGCTCGG
>JARRKQ010000154.1:0-7509 GCA_037387885.1 Alphaproteobacteria bacterium
CCTCGCGGGCGGTGCCGATATCGACCTGTCCATCGGGCGTTTCGACATGCGCGGCCACCGCCCAGACCTCACCGTCGCCGCCATTGCCGTCCGGGGCCTCGTCGGGCGTGTCGTCGGACTGCAGCGCGCCGTGCACGACCTGGCCGAGCCGCGCCCGGCGCAGGCCACGCCCAGGCGCCAGGAACGACAGCGCTTCCAACAGGTTCGTCTTGCCGGCGCCGTTGGGGCCGGTCAGCACCACCGGACGAGCCTCGACATCGAGGCGTAGGCGCGCGTAGTTGCGGAAATTGGTGAGGGCGATGCGGCGCACGGCTGGCAGCTTAACCGCACCGGATCTCGCCGAACTTGATGTCGACGAACCCGATGGTCCCGACTTGGGCTCAGCCATCCCCCGGTCCGGATCCGGATCGCTCATCGCGAGCGCCACAGCAACCCTATGGCCCTCCGCCAGCAGCGCCGTCACGCTCAGACCCGCATCGGCATCAGCACGTAGAGCGCGCTGGTGTCGGATGCATCCTGAATAATTGGCGGGGACGCCGCGTCGGCCAGGGTCAGCTTGGCGCCGTTGCCTTCGATCTGCTGCGTGATGTCGAGCAGGTAGCGCGAGTTGAAGCCGATCTCCATCGGATCGTTGCCGTAGCTGACCTCGAGCTCTTCGGTCGCGGTGCCGGCCTCGGGGCTGGAGGCGGAGAGCACCAGCGTGCCGTCGTCGAGGGCGAGCTTGATGGCGCGCGACTTCTCCGTGGAGATCGTCGAGACCCGGTCGACCGCCTTGGTGAACTCCGCGCAGTCGACTTCGAGGATCTTGTCGTTGTCGGCCGGGATGACGCGCTGATAGTCGGGAAAGGTGCCGTCGATCAGCTTGGAGTTCAGCACCACGCTGTCGAAGGTGAAGCGGATGCGCGCATCGGAGAGCGCGATCTCGATCGGATCGGTCGACTCGTCGGCGAGCTTGCGCAGCTCGGAGACCGCCTTGCGCGGCACGATCACGCCGGGCATGCCGGCCGCGCCCTCGGGCATCGGCATCTGGATGCGCGCCAGGCGATGGCCGTCGGTCGCGACCGCGCGCAGCACCTGCACCCCGTCGGTTTCGGCGGTGTGGAGATAGATGCCGTTCAGGTAATAGCGCGTCTCCTCGGTGGAGATCGCGAAATGGGTGCGGTCGATCAGCGTGCGCAGTTCGGCCGCCGGCAGCGTGAAGCTGTGCGGCAGGTCGGCTTCCTGATGCGCCGGGAAGTCCTCTTTCGGCAGGCACGAAATGTTGAAGGTCGAGCGTCCGGCACGCAGCACCATGCGGCTCGCATCCTCGGTCTCGAGCTCGACCTGGGCACCGTCGGGCAGCTTGCGGACGATATCGTAGAGCGTGTGGACGGGGGCCGTGGTGGCGCCGTCAGCGGAGATATCGGCCGCGACCTTGTCGGTGATGCCGACATCCATGTCGGTGGTCGAGAGCTCCAGATTGCCGCCATCGGCCTCGATCAGCACGTTGGAAAGAATGGCGATCGCGTTGCGGCGCTCGACCACGCTCTGGACGTGGCCCAGGGACTTGATGAGGGCCGACCGCTCGATGACGAGTTTCATGGGTGTCTACTGTCGAAAAGAGGGAATTTGGACTTCAAATCAAACGCTTCCGGCCGACCAAAAAGAACGCGGGGAAGCGCTCCGGCATGCGGTCGGCATATATGCCCGCCTGGGCCTGCGGATTATACCACAACCCCATTGATTCCAAAGACTTTTAGGCGGATTCGGAGGGTGCGGATAAGGGGCCGAGAATCGACCCCGAAATAGCCAAAGGGGCGGGTTCCAAACCCGCCCCCGCAAATACCAACGGATCGGCGAGAAAGCGCCGTCAGCCCTCGAGCATGCGGCGCAGCAGATCGATGTCCTCGGCGAAGCCGGCATCGGTGGCGCGAAGCTGCTCGATGCGCTTGACCGCATGCATCACTGTGGTGTGGTCGCGGCCGCCGAACTTGCGCCCGATCTCCGGCAGCGAGCGCGTGGTGAGCTGCTTGGCGAGATACATCGCCACCTGGCGCGGCCGGGCGACGGCGCGGGCGCGGCGGGCGGAATGCATGTCCGACAAGCGGATCGCATAATGCTCGGCGACGCGCTTCTGGATTTCCTCGATGGTGATGTGCCGGTCGGTGGCGCGCAGCAGATCGTGCAGAAGCTCTTGGGTGTTCTCCAGGCTGATCTCGCGGCCGACCAGATCGGAATGCGCAACGATACGGTTCAACGCCCCCTCGAGCTCGCGGACGTTCGAGACGATCTTGTGGGCGAGGAACTCCAGCACCTTCGAGGGCACGCCGACGCCGAGCTGCTCGGCTTTGGACTCGAGGATCGAAAGCCGCAGCTCGTAGGTCGTCGGATGAATATCCGCGACCACGCCCCAGCCGAGCCGCGAGCGCAAACGTTCTTCCATGCGCTCCAGATCGAAGGGCGGCTTGTCGGCGGAGATAACGACCTGGCGGTTCTCGTCGATGAGGGCGTTGAAGGTGTGGAAGAACTCTTCCTGTGTGGAGTCCTTGCCGCTGAAGAACTGGATGTCGTCGACCATCAGGAAGTCGACGGAGCGGAACTGCTCCTTGAACGCCATCGTGTCCTTGTAGCGCATGGCCCGGATGAACCGGTACATGAACTTCTCCGCCGAGAGATAGATGACGCGCTTGTCGGGCTTGGTCTGGCGGATGCGGTGCGCGATGGCGTGCATGAGGTGGGTCTTGCCGAGCCCGACGCCGCCGTAAAGGAAAAGCGGATTGAAGGGCACGGTCTTGGCATCAGCGACGCGCTGGGCGGCGGCATGGGCCATCTCGTTCGGCTTGCCGACGACGAAGTTCTCGAAGGTGAGGCGCGGATCGAGGGGTGCTGAGATGTCATCGTCGAGGCTGTCGGCGGGGCCGCCCGCCCGCGTGCGGCCGCGCATGTCGATCGGTTCGTCCTGCGTTGCCGTGCCGGCCTCGGCGAGGTTGGGATCGACCGAGATCTCGATGGCGCGGACCGAGGGATCTTCCTCGCGCCAGAGCTCGCGCAGGCGGTCGCCGTAATGTGCCGCGACCCAATCGCGCATGAAGCGGGTGGCGACCATGAGGCGAACGGTGCCATCGTGCACGTCACGCAAGGTGAGCGGCTTCAACCAGCTCTTGAAGGCGGCATCCCCAACTTCGTTCCGCAGCCGCCCGCGCACGCGCGCCCAAATCGCTGTCGTCGGCTCGCCTGCGCTTTCGGTACCCATCAATTTCTCCATAGTCTCGTCGCTGTCCCTTACGTGCCGCGCCGCTTGATGCTGAACGCTATTCTTGTATCCACGGCAGGCCGGCCGCCTTCCAGCCCCCCACTTTGCCGCGATGACGCTCGTTGTCCGCCGGTCCTTCGAAACCGCCGGCCACGTTGTAGCAACGGGTAAACCCCTGCTTCGTCATCGCTATCGCGGCTGACTTGGATCGTTGTCCCGAGCGGCAGAGAAAGAGAATCGGGCTGTCTTCGCCGACCCCCGTCGCCCGCAACTGCGCCGCGAATTCGCCATTGATCTGCATGGTAGGAAAGCTCTGCCACTCGCAAAAAACCGGATCGCGACCGAGCCCAGAAAGGTCTGGGATGCCGACGAACATCCATTCCGGACGGGTGCGGACATCAACCAGCACCGCCGAATCGTCGTCGGCCAGAAGCTTCCAGGCTTCCTGGACGGAAAGGTCCCCAGCGTAGGACTCTGCTGACACGCAATGCTCCCCGATCGGGCAAATGCCCGAGAAATCGTCACACCCCCAAATCCGTAGCGCTTTATGTATTCGCGCTATCAGACCGAACTTTTTATTAGAGAAATTGGCTCCTGGCTCGCCAAAACAAAAGTTTTATTTGACGAGTTCGTGCTGTTTTCTCTTTAGGCTACCCCAATTTGAGCAAATCTTATTTTTTTGATTTGCTTCATGTGCCCACAATCCCCCATGAGCATCTCAATCGTAGCTATGGTGTGGGGTGCGCGCAAGCGGACCGTAACAAGAACACAGAAAAATATTAACCATTTTTTTCCAAGGCGCGCCGCGGTTTTCACGACCTCGGAGACTATAGTCCTAAGCGCCCGGAATCGCTCGATTTCGATCCCAGGATACAGGTAAAGGCACGAAACTTTATTTCAATCTTCGATTGAGGGAGGCGAGCTTTCGCCGCGCCACCACGGCCGCCGCCGAGCGCGGCGCAACCCTCAATATGCGCTTCCAATCGGCGCGGGCGCCAGGCAAATCGCGACGAACCAGGCGCAGAATGCCGCGCTCGAGCAACGCGTCGGCGTGGTTCGGATCGCCTCGGAGCGCGCGTTCCAGATCCTCATGCGCCTTGTCCAGGCGCTTCAGCTTGCGGAAAGTCGCCGCGCGCAGAACCAGGACGGCGGCGTTGTCGGGCGTCGCCTCGATCACCGCGTTGAAATCGTAGAGCGCCTCGGTCATGCGGTTGGTCTGGGCGCGCAGGATGCCGCGGTCGGTCCGGGCCTGCAGGTTGAACCCGTCGAGCGCCACGGCGCGCTCCAGCGACGCATCGGCGCGCTTGATGTCGCGCGCGCGCAGCCAGGCGAGCCCGGCCTGGTGGAAGATGCGCGAGCGAAGCTGACGCGGCGCCTGCTTCATCTTTGAGCCGAGCCCATCGAACATGACGCCGGCCTGCCGGTAGTGGCCGAGCTGCAGCAGCGCGGTCGCGGCACAATGTTTCGCGGGAAAGGCCGCGCCCGTGGCATCGAAGGCGAGGGCGTTGCTGAGGGCACGGCGCGGATCGCGGCGGGCGAGCGCCATACAGGACTTGTAGAAAGCCTTGGACGCCTTGTCGCCCGAGAACCCCCGCGCAGCGGCGTGGACCGAGGACGGCCCCGCAGCCAATGCGACGAGACCGGCGGTCAGGAGCGCGACGCCCCACCGACGCAACGCACGCAAGCGCCGACAGCTCGACATGAACCCTGGTTGCAGCATGACAGCCTTATTGACCCCGAACGCAGCAAGCGTGGTGGTTTGACGCGGGCGGCGCAAGGCCCTATCTCGGTCCGGCGCGATGTGGTTCGCGCGCGACCGGCCCGGGTGACCGCGGCGGACCGGACCTGACACCGGAAATGAGGCGGAATTGGCGCAGCGGCTCTTCGTGTTCGGTCTCGGCTACAGCGCCATGGCGCTGGTTCGGCGGCTTAATGATGCAGGCGGCTGGACGATCGCCGGCACGAGCCGCAGCGACGAGGGTGTCGCCAGGTTGGCGCAGGCCGGGATCGACGCCTTTCGCTTCGCCAGCGACGCACCGCTAAACGATGCCGGGCTCGGCGCGCTGGCCGAGACGACGCACGTCCTGAGCTCGGTGCCGCCCGACGAAGACGGCGATCCGGTGTTGCGCCTGCATGGGCCGGCGATCGCGGCGAGTGATGCGATCTGGATCGGCTATCTCTCGACGACCGGCGTTTACGGTGACACGGGCGGGGACTGGGTCGACGAAAGCGCGCCGGTGCAGCCGAGCGGGCCGCGCGGCGAGCGTCGGGCGGCGGCCGAGAAGGACTGGCGCGCGCTCGGCGGCGGCAAACTGCCGGTGCACATATTCCGCATCGCCGGCATCTACGGGCCGGGCCGGAACGCGCTCGCCCAGCTTCGCGCCGGTACCGCCCGGTGCACCGACAAGCCGGGTCACAACTTCTCGCGCATCCATGTCGAAGACATCGCGGCCGCGCTCGCCGCCTCGATGGCAAAGCCCAATCCGGGCGCGATCTACAACCGGCGCCGGGACCCGATGTCGTCACCTTCGCGGCCGGCCTGCTCGGGGTTGAGCCCCCGCCTCTTATTCCGTTCGAGACAGCGGAGCTGTCGCCGATGGCGGCGAGCTTCTATGCCGACAACCGCCGGGTGCGCAACGACCGCATCAAGCAGGAGCTCGGCGTTGCGCTCGACTATCCCGATTACGAGGCGGGACTGCGCGCGCTCTTTGAAGCCGGAGAGTGACGCAGGCGACGCCCGCTAGGCGGCGGCGATCTCGTCGAGCAGGCCGCCGACGACGCGGGTCAGGCGCCGCAGGTCGTTGGGCTCCGACAGGCGGTGGTCGCCCGCTTTCACGAAGGTGACCTCGACATCCTCGGAGCTGATGGCGTCGGCGATGCGTTCGGACCATTCCCACGGCACGTCGTAGTCGCGCTGGCCGTGGATGAGCCGGACGGGACAATCGAGCGTAATCGGCCCTTCGAGCAGCAGGTGTTTGCGGCCGTCCTCGATCATGCGCATCGTGATCGGCGTCGGCTCGGGATCGTAGTCGGAGGGCTGATAGATGACGCCGTTGTCGATGATCTCCGTGCGCTGCTCGTCGCTCATATTGGCCCACATCAGCGCCTCGGTGAAATCGGGCGCGGCGGCGATGCCGACCAAACCTGCGATGCGCTCCCGCATCTCGAGCGCTGCGAGCAGCATGATCCAGCCGCCCATGCTCGAGCCGACGAGGAGAAGCGGGCCTTCGGTCAGCGCCTCGATCGCCGCGATCGCATCACGCGACCACTCGCCGATCGTACCCTCGGCGAACTCGCCCGACGATTCGCCGTGGCCGGTATAGTCGAAGCGCAGGAACGCATGGCCGCGCGCCTGACACATCGCTTCGAGCGTCAGCGCCTTGTCGCCTTTCATGTCCGAGCGAAAGCCGGGCAAGAAGACGACACATGGCCCCTTGCCCTTGGTTTTGTGGTAGGCGATTCTCGCACCGTCCGGACGGTCGAAAAATTCGGGCATTGCAGTGGCCGAAGCATCGGACATGAGGCGGGCCGTGTGGCAGCGGTTCGCAATAAATGAGCGACATGAACAAAGCACCGATCTCTGACCCTGGCAAGGCGGCGGAGCCGATTTCTACCGGTTCGATACCTACTGTGTTGCAAGTTGTCCCCGAGCTCGTCACCGGCGGGGTCGAGCGCGGCACGATCGACATCGCCGAGGCCTTGGCGGAGGCGGGCGGCCGCGCCTTCGTGGCTTCGGCGGGCGGGCCGATGGAGACGACGCTTGCGCGGGTCGGCGCGACGCACATCACCATGCCGGCGCACAGCAAAAATTTTTTCGTGATGGTGCGCAACATCCGCCGCCTGCAGGCGATCATCGAAAAGCACGACATCGACATCGTGCATGCGCGCTCGCGCGCACCGGCCTGGAGCGCCTATATCGCGGCGCGGCGCACGGGCCGGCCCTTCGTCACCACCTTCCACGGCACCTACGGGGCTCAGAACGCGCTGAAGCGCTGGTACAACCGGGTGATGACCAAGGGCGTGCGGACGATCGCGATCTCCGAGTTCATCGCCAATCATGTGCGCAGCACCTACGGCATCGACCCGGCCAAGGTCGTCGTGATCCATCGCGGCGTCGATCTCTCGATCTTCGACCCGCAGGCGGTGGCACCCGGCCGCTTCATCCCGACCGCGGAAAAATGGCGGCTGCCCGACGGGATACCGGTGGTGATGCTGCCCGGCCGGCTGACGCGCTGGAAGGGCCAGCAGGTCTTCATCGAGGCGATCGCGCGGCTGGG
>JARRKQ010000155.1:0-6847 GCA_037387885.1 Alphaproteobacteria bacterium
GCGGCGCTCGACCTCCTCGGTCGACAGCTCCTTGACTCTGGTATGCGCTTCCTGCAACCGATCGCCCATCATCCGCATGACGTTCAAGGCCAAGGAAGGATGCGACGTCATGAAGTCGTCCCAGACTTCACTCGGCCAAACGAGGGTTACGCTGTCAATGACTGCTGTCGCCGTAGCCGGGTAGTCATCACGGCGGAGTGCCTTGGCGATGCCATAGATATCGCCAGGATTGACGAAGCGGATGAGGACTTGTTGCCCGTGATGAGTGACCTTCACCACCTTCAGGCGGCCATGTAACAGCACGAAGAAAGCCTTGGCGGGCTCTCCCTGCTGGAACACCGCGGTCCCTTTTGGAATGCGCTGCGCCTTGGCATGGGTGACGACATCATCGAGCTCGCCCTCGTCCATTTCGCAGAAGATCGGCAGCCCATGGATGATGCTGCGGTCCAACTTTGTCATCCGCCCAAGGCCCTTCACTCTGGATGGCCTCGGAGGGTAGCGATCAGAGTGCCACAAGGTCAAACGCCACAGCTCCCCGAAATCGGCTGCAAAACAGCCAAGGCTCGCTCTCGGGCTACTAAAGTAGGAGGTCAGCTGACTTGGTGCTCCGGTGCCCCGGCAAGGGCTATTCCGGAGATCTCGGCCTGCGAAACGAGGCGCGCGACATACTGTGCCGTGGCGCGACGGGCGACGTTCTCGCGAAGGTAGTCCGCAATCCGGTCAGAGACCAGCTCGAACGGCAGATCCTGTCCTTCGATCCTGCGATCCAAGCGGATAATATGAAGTCCGTACCGCGTCTTCACCGGCTCTTGGCTGATCGCCCCAGGGGCTAGCCCGGCGAGCGCTTCCTCGAATTCCCTCGTGGTCTGGCCTGCTGTCATCTGACCGAGATTGCCGCCTTGGGCTGCCGACGGACAGGCGGAATGGGCCCGAGCTAAACTGGCAAAACGGCCGGGTTGGCTTTTCAACTCCCCAAGTACCAGGTCGGCCGCGCGTTCGGCCGCCTCGAATTCTTCCGCATTGTCCTCTCGCGCTGGAAACAGAATATGCGCGGCCTCGTATATCGGCTCCGAGCGGAAGCGGCGCCTGTTCTGCTCGTAGTAGCAACGGCAGCTTGCTTCGTCCGGTTCCGGCGTCGTCACCTCCCGCTCGATCAATTCTCGAACCAGGGCCTCTTCTTCCGCCTCGCGGCGTCCGCTTGGGTCAGTGAGGGGGGCCGGCTCGATGCCGAGGCGGCGCGCCTCCTGGAGCAACAACTCGCGGACCACGAGTGCGCGGGCTGCCGCCTGCCATGCCGCGATGGGCTTCGCCGCGGGGTGGTACTGAACCTCGCGAGCAATCGCCTCGTGCGGAATATCCACGCCATTGACGCTGACTGAGCACCGCTCGGGTAGTTCCGTCGTGTGCGCCGCGCAAGGCACGCCGCTCACTCCGCCGGCACGGGACGATCGCCAGGGCGCCGCGGTGGCAGCCCCTGCTGCCCACCGTAACGCCCTATCTGCTCCCGGGTGCGGACCACCTGATAGCCGCGCCGCCCGAGATACCAGACCGGCGCGCTCCAGATATGCACGAGGCGCGTAAACCGAAAAATGAGGAAGATCGTCATGCCGAGGAACAGGTGCAGCTTGAAGATGGGATTGGCGTCGGCGACCAGGGTGGCCACGCCCGGCTGTAGCGTCATGATCCCTTGCGCCCAGGTCATGAACTTCAGCATCTCCCCACCGTCCAAATGCTCGAGCGAGATTGGAATGGTGGCCAACCCCAGGATCAGCTGAATATAGAGCAGCAAGAGAACCGCGATATCGCCAAAGGACGAATTGTTGCGGATGCGCGCGTCGAATAGGCGCCGATGCACGAGCAGCGTTAGCCCGATAAAGCAGGCGATGCCGGCAATGCCGCCTACAACGATGGCCATCATCTGCTTGAAACCATGAGAAATGCCGAGAAAGTCGAACATGGCGATTGGCGTCAGCAAGCCTATGAAGTGGCCGATGAAGATGATGAGGATGCCAACATGAAAGAGATTCGAGCCCCAGGTGAGCTGCTTGCGCCGTAGGAGCTGGCTCGATCCCGAGCGCCATGTGTATTGCTCGCGATCGAAGCGCAGGAGGCTGCCGATCAGAAAGATCGTGATGCATAGATATGGATACCAACCAAAGAGAAGCTGATTGATGGTGGTCATGGCGCTTCTCCTTTTACAGGCACGTCGGAAACCGGGCGTCGACCGGCGCGGATCTGAGCCACGAGCCGATCCTTGCAGCTTGGAGCGGCGTCAGGGCCGAACGTTACCGCTTCCTCTTCCCACTGGGCATCGAGCGCAGCGAAATCATTGGGGTCGACATCGGGACCTTCGGGCACGATCTCTATCTCCGCTAAATCGGCGGCAGGTGTGGCGAGCGCCTCAAGTGCCCGGAACGCGACCTCGTACAGTGCCCCCCTCTTATGCAAGCGCTCGGCAAGCGCGTTCAAAATGTGCGTGGTCTGGCCCAGCATCTGGAGCGCTTCAGGCAGCGGGAGCGTCGACAGAAATTCGAGAAATGCCGGAAGATAGTCAGGAAGCTCTGTCGCGCTGAGAGTCAGCCCGTTCTGTTCATACTGTGCCTTGAGATCGATCATCGCTTGGCCGCGGTCGCGGCTTTCGCCATGAACGTGCTCGAAAAGGTGCAACGACAAGGACCGCGTACGATCGAACAACTCGACGTAGCGCTCCTGCAGATCGTAGACGTCGCCGGCCGCCATATCGGTGATCAATGCGTCCAACGAGGACCGTGCTTCGGGTGGCAGCAAGCTCTCCTCGTCGAGGGCCTTTCGCAGCTCAGGCGCCGCACCGATCAGATCTGAGCACGGATAGCTGAGTAGCGCTGACAGGACCTTGAAGGTCTTCGTCATTAGCCAACCTCCAGCGGCGTCTTGTGCTTCTTCGGGGTACCAAACAGGTTGGGCTCCGACGTCCCGCCCGAGCAGCCATTGCCGAAGGAGAAGCCGCAGCCGCCGCGGATGTCGTACGCATCCTCGGTGAGCTCACGATGGGCCGTGGGGATGACGAAGCGATCCTCATAGTTCGCAATCGCCATTGTCTGGTACATGTGGTCCATCTCTTCCGTCTCGAGACCGACACGCCTGGGGATGCTCTCATCGACCACGCCATCCACGGTCTTTGCCCGCATGTAAGCGCGCATGGCGAGCATGCGCTCAAGTGCGGCCGCCACGGGCTCCTCTTTTCCGGCAGTCAGTAGGTTGGCGAGGTATTTGAGCGGAATGCGCAGGCTGCGGACGTCAGGCATCTCGCCGTCATGCCCAATCTTCCCGGCTTCCACGGCTGCATTGATCGGCGACAGCGGCGGCACGTACCAGACCATCGGCAAAGTGCGGTATTCTGGATGCAGCGGGAACGCGACTTTCCAATCCATCGCCATCTTCCAAACCGGCGAGTGGGTTGCAGCTTCTAGCCAACTCTGCGGAACGCCATCGGCCTGCGCTTGCGCGATCACCCCAGGATCGTTGGGGTCGAGAAAGATCGAGAGCTGCGCCTCATAGAGATCCTGCTCGTCGGCGGCGCTTGCGGCTTCTTCGATGCGATCTGCGTCGTAAAGCACAACACCGAGATAGCGGATGCGACCAACACATGTCTCGGAACAGACGGTGGTCAGGCCGGCCTCGATGCGCGGGTAGCAGAAAATACACTTCTCCGATTTTCCGCTGGACCAGTTGTAATAAATCTTCTTGTAAGGGCAACCAGATACGCACATGCGCCAGCCGCGGCATTTGTCTTGATCAATTAGGACGATGCCGTCTTCCTCACGCTTATAGATGGCACCGGACGGGCACGCCGCAACGCAGGCCGGGTTGAGGCAGTGCTCGCACAGCCGTGGCAGATACATCATGAACGTGTTCTCGAACTGCCCGTAGATCTCCTTCTGCACTCCCTCAAAATTGACATCGGCCGAGCGTTGCTTAAATTCACCGCCGAGGATCTCCTCCCAGTTCGGTCCCCACTTGATCTTTTCCATACGCTCGCCGCTCACAAGTGAACGTGGCCGTGCCGTGGGCATGGCTTGCATCTCCGGCGCCTTTTGCAGGTGCTGGTAGTCGAAGGTGAAGGGCTCATAATAGTCGTCGATCTCGGGCAAGTCGGGATTGGCGAAAATGTTGGCAAGTACACGCCACTTAGAGCCGATTCGCGGCTCAATCTTGCCGTTGCGTTTGCGCCTCCAGCCGCCATGCCAGCGGTCCTGGTTTTCCCACTCCTTCGGATAACCGATTCCCGGCTTGGTCTCGACGTTGTTGAACCAGGCGTATTCCATGCCTTCGCGGCTGGTCCACACGTTCTTGCAAGTGACCGAGCACGTATGACACCCAATGCACTTGTCGAGATTCAGGACCATGGCGATTTGGGCACGGACTTTCATTCTGCGACCTCCAGATTGACAGTTTTGGCTGCTTGATCTGCAGTCGGTTGTTCAAGCCAGTCGACGTCCACCATCTTGCGGATGATAACGAACTCGTCGCGGTTGGAGCCGACGGTGCCGTAGTAGTTGAAGCCGTACGATTGCTGAGCGTAGCCGCCGATCATGTGTGTCGGCTTCACCACGGTGCGGGTGACCGAGTTGTGGATACCGCCGCGCTGGCCGGTTTGCTCGGAGCCCGGCACGTTCACGATCTTCTCCTGTGCGTGGTACATCATGCACATGCCTTCCTTGACGCGTTGGGAGACGACAGCGCGGGCGACCAGCGCGCCGTTCGTGTTGAAGGCTTCGATCCAGTCGTTGTCGACAATGCCAGCCTTTTCGGCATCGACCTCGCTTAACCATACGATCGGACCACCGCGCGACAGGGTGAGCATCAAGAGATTGTCGGTATAGGTGGAGTGAATGCCCCATTTCTGGTGGGGTGTGATGAAGTTCAGCACTACGGTCTTATTGCCGTTTGGCTTGCGGTCGATGACGGGCCTCACAGTCTTGGTGTTGATGGGCGGACGGTAGACGCAAAAGCCTTCGCCGAAGGCTCTCATCCACAGATGATCCTGGTACAGCTGCTGCCGCCCGGTGAGGGTTCGCCACGGGATCAGCTCATGCACGTTGGTATATCCCGCGTTGTAGCAGACCTTCTCCGACTCCAGGCCCGACCAAGTCGGCGAGGAGATGATTTTACGTGGCTGAGCGACGCAATCGCGAAAACGAATCTTCTCGTCCTCCTTCGGGATGGCGAGATGAACGTGGTCGCGGCCCGTCGCCTTGCTCAAGGCCTCCCAAGCCTTGACCGCCACCTCGCCATTTGTCTCTGGTGCGAGCGTCAGGATCACCTCGGCGGCGTCGATATCGCTCTCGATCCGAGGTAGTCCTTCGCTCGGTCCGTCCTCAACAGTGCCGTTGAGACGCCCGAGGAATTCGACCTCGTGCTCCGTGTTCCAAGCGATGCCCTTGCCGCCATTGCCAAGCTTAGTCATCAGGGGGCCCAGCGACGTGAACCGCTGATAGAGATTCGGATAGTCGCGCTCGATCGCCGCGACTTGCGGCATGGTCTTGCCGGGGATTGGCTTGACCTCGCCGCGCTTCCAATCCTTGACGTCAAGCGCCTGGGCGATCTCGGTTGGAGTGTCGTGCAGGATCGGTGTCAGCACGACGTCGGTCTCTTTGCCAAGAACCTCTGGAGCAACCTCGGAAAAGGCCCTGGCGATACCCTTGTTAATCTCCCAGTCGCTGCGTGCTCCCCAGACCGGATCCACCGGGAGGTGTTGAGATCGTTCTTCTCATACCAAGTCGCGGTTGGCAGCACGATGTCCGAGTACATGCACGTAGTCGACATGCGGAAGTCGAGGGTGACAAGGAGATCGAGCTTCCCTTCCGGCGCGGTTTCATGCCAGACGACGTCCTTCGGCTTCTCCTTTCCGTCCTGGCCGAGATCCTTGCCCATTACGCCATGCGAGGTGCCGAGCAAATGCTTCAGGAAATACTCATGGCCCTTACCGGACGAGCCGAGCAGGTTGGAGCGCCAAACGAAGAGATTGCGTGGCCAGTTTTTCGGATTGTCGGGATCGTGGCAGGACAGCTTCAGATCGCCGGACTTCAGCGCTGACGCGACATATTCCTTAGGCTCCATGCCGGCAGCCTTCGCCTTTTCGGCGACCGTGAGGGGGTTCTCCTCAAGCTGTGGCGCAGACGGAAGCCAACCCATTCGTTCGGCACGGACATTATAGTCAATCAGCGCGCCGTCCCAATCGCCTGCCGGAGCCGTGGGGGACAGAATCTCCTTCACGTCGAGCGTCTCGTAGCGCCATTGATCCGTGTGGGCATACCAGAACGATGTGGAGTTCTGCTGCCGCGGAGGGCGCGCCCAGTCGAGCGCAAACGCAAGGGGCAGCCAACCGGTCTGCGGGCGCAACTTCTCCTGGCCCACATAATGCGACCAGCCTCCACCTGACTGACCGACGCAACCGCACATCACCAGCATGTTGATGACGCCGCGGTAGTTCATGTCCATGTGGTACCAGTGGTTCATCGCCGCCCCGATGATGATCATGGAGCGTCCATGGGTCTTCTCCGCGTTCAGCGCGAACTCTCGCGCGACCGCAATGATCTTGTCACGCGAGATGCCCGTGATCTTTTCGGCCCAAGCTGGCGTATACGGCGTGTCGTCATCGGAGTTCTTCGCCACATTGCCGCCGCCGAAGCCGCGATCAACGCCGTAATTGGCAAGGAAGAGATCGTAGACAGTCGCAACCAGCGCTTCGCCGTCGGCGAGCGCGACACGCTTCACCGGAACCTTCCGCTCCAGTACGCTTTCGTGGGCGCTTGAGGCGAAGTGCTCATGTTCGATATTGCCGAAGTATGGGAAGGCGACGTCGCCC
>JARRKQ010000156.1:0-5715 GCA_037387885.1 Alphaproteobacteria bacterium
TCGGCGCGCTCGACCGTGGCGCCGAGCTCCTCCAGCAGCTTGACCGCGCTTTCGACATGCGCGGCGATGTCGGGCTCGACATTGACGCCGTCAGGGTTGGGGGCGTAGGCGATCTTCAAACCCTTCACGCCCTTGTCGAGGCCCTGGGTGAAGTCGCGGTTGAGCGGCGGCAGGGCGTACCAGTCGCGCGCATCGGGCCCGGCGAGCACGGTCAGCATCAGCGCGCCGTCGCCCACCGTGCGCGTCATCGGCCCGACATTGGCGAGGGTGCCGAAGGGGCTGGGCGGCCAGGCGGGGACGACGCCGTAGCTCGCTTTCATGCCGAAGAGCCCAGTCAGTCCCGCCGGAATACGCACCGAGCCGCCGCCGTCGGTGCCGATGTGGAGCGCGCCCATGCCGGTGACGCAGGCCGCCGCCGCCCCGCCCGAGGAGCCGCCGGGCGTCATGTCGGTGTTCCAGGGGTTGCGGGTGATGCCGGTGAGTGGGCTGTCGGTGACGCCCTTCCAGCCGAATTCCGGCGTCGTCGTCTTGCCGAGCAGCACGGCGCCGGCCTCGCGTAGGCGCGCGGTACAGGGGGCGTCGACCTCCCAGGGCTGGTCGGGGTCGATGGTCTTGGAGCCGCGCAGCGTCGGCCAGCCCTTGGTGTAGACGATGTCCTTGATCGAGGTCGGCACGCCGTCGATCGGGCCGGCGGGCTCGCCCTTGGCCCAGCGCGCTTCGCTCGCCTTCGCGGTGTCGAGCGCGCCTTTGGCGTCGATCAGGTTGAATGCATTCAGCGCCGGGTTGTGCTTTTCGATGCGGGCGAGTGCGGCTTGCGTCGCCTCGACGGGTGAGGCCTTGCCGGCCTTGTAGAGCGCGACGAGTTCCGTCGCCGGCGCCAGCGCGAGATCGGTCGTGGTCATGCTATCCCCCCGGTGTCACGTCTTGTTGCTTGCCCGAACGGTAGCAAGTGGGGGCCGCGGCGTCTGCCTTTTTTGCCGCGGCCTTATTGCCGCAGACCGCGCACGATCTCCAGGTAATCGGGATCGTCGGGCGGGATGAGGCCGTGGCGGACCAGGAAGTCGATGATCACGAGGTTGCAGTTGAACTTGAACTTAGTGGTCTCGGCGACCGTCTCCATCACCTGCTCGATCGGCCAGAGCTCGAAATGCTCGATCTCGCCGTCGGTGTTGCGCGGCACGAAATCGGCGGGCAGCTCGAGGTCGTAGCAGAACTGCACGTCGGGCTTGAGGCCCTCGGTCGATTCCGTGCGGTAGGTGATGGCGCCGACCGAGGTGGCGAGGATCGCAAGCTCACGCGGGATCGCAGCTTCCTCGGCGCATTCCTTGATCAGGTTTTCCTGCAGGCTGATGCCGATCGGCTGTCCGCCGGCGACCATGTTGTCGAGCATGCCCGGGAAGGTCGGCTTGTCCTTGGCGCGAAAGCCGATCCACATCTCGATGCCGCCCTTGCGCTGCACGAAGCCGTTCATGTGGACGCCGTAGGCGCGCACGCCGAAGGCGGGCACGGCGGCGCGTTCGAGGGCCATGAGGGGCGCCGCGGTGAAGTGGGTCGCGACGGGATAAAGCTCGCCGCGCGGCTTGGTGATCGCGCCGTCCTCGACCAGGGCTTCGACCACCGGCTTCATCGCGGCGCTGCGTTCGTCGAAATCGGCGAGGTCGGGGCTGAGGATCACGGCCTCGCGGGTGACATCGAAGGTGTCGCGGAAATATTTAAGCAGCGCCGCGATATCGGTGCGCACGTATCCTACCTGCGCGCCCACGACGATGAAGGGGCGAAAGCGGCGGAGATTGACCTGATTGCACTCGCGGATGCGGTCGAGGAAGGACATACGTGCGATTGGCTGGCGATGGGCGTGCGGGCAGCGTGAGCGGCGAGGCGGCGGCGGAAGCCGGTGGACAGACATAACCCATCCGCCCGCTTCTGAGACTCCAAAAAAGCAGACAACGAAAATAGGCGGCGAAAATAAGCACCGAAAACAACAACCCTGTGACGCCGGTCACAGCCAGCCGGGCGGCATGCGCCTCTGGTCGGTTCCAGATTCGGCGGGCGCTTCCTCCCTGGCGCCCGTCAGACCTTTTCAAACGTTTCAAGGCAAAGGAAAGACCAATGCGCACACTCGCTCTCCCCATCGTTCTGATCGCCGCGATCGGCCTCGGTGCGTGCTCGCAGACCACCCAGCGCGTCGGCGGCGGTGCCGCGATCGGCGCCGGTGTCGGTGCGGTCGGCACCGCGATCACCGGCGGCTGCATTCCCTGCGGTGCCGCGATCGGTGCCGGTGCCGGCGCCGTCGGCGGCTACATCTACGACCAGCACAAGAAGGGTAAGCTCTAGGCCCCCAAGCCTTAGACCCCGAGCCTTGGGCCCGCGGACGCCGTCCTCGGCCTGACCCCGCGCCCCGGCCGACCCTCCCCGGCCGGGGCGTTTTTTGTCTTTACTGCTTATTGCGTCCCATCAGCGCATCGACGCTCCAGGCACCGCCGCCGGCCGCCGCGAGAAAGAGGAAGACGAAGCAGTAGAGCGCGGCCAGCTCGCCGCCGTTCAGGAGCGGAAAGAAGCCCCTCGGTAAATGCGCGAGGAAATAGGCGGCCGCCATCGTGCCCGACGCCACGAAGGCCGCCGGCCGCGTGAACAATCCGATGACGATCAGCACGCCGGCGGCCAGCTCGATCACGCCGGCCGCACCACTCAGGGTGAGGGGCGAGGCGCCGCTGATCTTGGTGGCGGGCAGGCTCAGATATTTCGTGGTTCCGTGCTGCAGGAACAGCAGGCCGGACATGATGCGGAGCACGCTCAAGAGCTGCTCGCTGTATGGCTTCAGAAACGTCATCGATCTCCCTCCAGGACGCCGTCGTCACCCGGCCAAGCGGTAATGGCCGGACCCGCGATCGTCCGGTGAGATAAAGTCGGTCCCGTCCGTAATTCCAGAGGCCGGCCGGTCACAATGCCGTGCGTTATCCGCCGAAGGCCTTCACGCGGCCTTCGGTCGCGGGGTCGAGGGCGGCGGCGATGGTGGCTTTGGTCTCGAGCGCCATCGCGCCCTCGGCGTCGAGATGGCAGGCGCGGTTGATGACGCGCTTGACGTCGCAGGCCTGCTCGTAAGGCAGGGCGGCGATACGCTCCGCGGTTGCCTGGGCCTCGTCGAACAGCGCCTCGTCGGGCACGACCTTCCAGGCGATGCCGAGCTCAAGCGCGGTCGCCGCATCGAAGCGCTCGCCGAAGAGGATGAGGTCCTTTGTCTTGTGGAGGCCGGCGAGCTTGGGCAGCAGGGTGGTGACGGCGCCGGTGACGAAAAGGCCGAGATTGATCTCGGGGAAGAAGCCGCGCGCGCCCGCGCCCCAGATCGGCAGATCGCAGTTGATCGCCCATTCGAGGCCACCGCCGACGGCCCAGCCATGGATCGCGCCGACCACGAGCTTGTCGCCCAGCACGATCTTGCGGGTCACGTCCTGCAGGCGGTGCACCATTGCATCGACCTGGTCCTTCTGGCCGAGCTGGGCGTCGAATTCCTTCAGATCGTCGCCGGCACAGAAGGCGCGGCCGGCGCCGCGGAAGACGATCACCTTGGTCGCCTCATCCGCCATCGCCTCGCCGAAGGCCTCGTTGAGGTCGATCACCAGCTGGGTGCTGATCGCGTTGAGGCGGTCGGGCCGGTTGAGCGAGATGGTGCGGATGGCGCCGGTGCGCTCGGACAGCACGGTTTCCATATCTGATCCTCCCTGGTTGGCGGCAGTATAGGGGCCAGGGGAAGGCGGAGGCACCCGATCATGCGGGTAAAAATGGCGGAAAGCCGCAGCAAGCAAAGGCTGCGCGCTATGTTAACCATGTATTTGAGTTCAACTTGCCAATAGGTAACGTTTTATTCATTATTACTGAAACTTTAAGAAGTTCCGGGGGGTGCGAGCTTAACAGCTACACCGGGAGCACAAATTGAGCAGCCAGCAATCGCGGAAGCGATCGCGAACTAAAGACTCAAACGCGGCGGCGAAACGCAAACATAGATTGCCGAAGGGAGCCGTGTTGCGGGACGTTTACCGCATCAAGCGGGTGCTCGGCATCGGCGGTTTTGCGATTACCTATCTCGCCCACCATGTCGGTCTGGACCATCCGGTCGCGATCAAGGAATACCTGCCTGACAACCTCGCGCTTCGGAACGAGGACAGCATCACCGTGCGCCCGCGCCTGGGCGCGGAGCAGAAGTTCAAATGGGGCCTTTCGCGCTTCACCAAGGAAGCGCGCATGCTGGCGCAGTTCAGCCATCCGGGCATCGTGCCGATCACCGACCTCTTCGAGGAGAACGGCACCTCCTACATGGTGATGGAGTATGTCGAGGGCGAAAGCCTGGCCGAGGTGCTCGACCGGCGCGGCCGGCTCGACGAGGACACGGTGCGCGAGATCTTCGATCCGATCCTCGATGCGCTGGAGGAGGTGCATGCGCACGATATCCTTCACCGCGACATCAAGCCCGCCAACATCATCGTCCGGCCCAACCGCGACGCGGTGCTGCTCGATTTCGGCTGCTCGCGCGAGGCGATGGGCGAGCG
The DNA here is from genome assembly GCA_037387885.1 of Alphaproteobacteria bacterium. GTDB lineage: Bacteria > Pseudomonadota > Alphaproteobacteria > JAPULJ01 > JAPULJ01 > DATKZM01. The sequence continues at coordinate 4,545 of JARRKQ010000156.1, forward strand.
CGCCAAGAACCTCACCGTGGCGCTCACGCCGGGCTACGCGCCCGGCGAGCAGTATTCGAGCAAGGGCAAGCAGGGGCCGTGGACCGATATCTATGCGGTGGGTGCTACGATCTACCGGGCGATCTCGGGCCGGCACGCGCCGGAAGCGCCGGACCGCCTGTTGAGCGACGAGTTCTCGCCCTTCGCCGAGCTGATCGGCGAGGGCTACAGCGCCGCGCTGCTGAACGCGCTCGACCACGCGCTGGCGGTGAAGCCCAAGGACCGGCCGCAGGAGATCTCGATCTTCCGGCGCATGCTGGGCGGCGAGGCGGCGGGGCCGGGAACGGTCGTGCCGTATCTGGAGGAGGAGGCCTTGGAGCCGGAGGTCGCGCCGCCCAAACCGCCGGTCACCTATGCGAGCTGGGTGCAGAGCGGGATCGCGGCCATGGTCTTCCTGGCGCTGGTCGGCGCGGGCTATCTCACCTATGCCGACTACATGGACGTGGAGGCGAGCAACCGGGTTCTGGCGGAGCACGGGGAGAAGATGCGGGCCGAGGCCGCGCGTCTGGCGAAGAAGCGCGCCGAGCAGGAGGCGGCGATCGCCCAGCGTGAAAAGATCGTCGCGGCGATCCGCGCGGAGAACGAAGAAAAGGCCAAAGAGCAAGAACAAGAGCGAGAGAAGGCACGGGCGCGCGCGGCCGCCGCCGCGGCCAAGGCGCGCCGGCGCGTCGAGCAGAGCGCGCAGCGCCCGGAGCAGACGATGCCGGTGGAGAAGAAGCAGCCCTATTGCCGGGATGTCGGCGGCTACGAGGCCTATATGAAGCGGACCAACCAAGTCTGCCGGCTGGACTAATCCCGGGATTTGACGGGGAGGGCCGGGGCGGGTTTTAGGGTTAGCCCGCCTCGGGGCCCTCGCCCGGCCCCTTGAGCTCGACCGAGTTGCCCTCGGGATCCTTCAGATAGATCGACTGGCCGTAGCCATCGGCGCCGTAGCGCCGGCCGATCTCGCCCGGCGTGACGCCGTGCGCTTCCAGATGCGCGAGCAGCGCCGCCTCGTCCCAGGGCCGGATCGACAGGCAGAAATGGTCCATGTTGTGCGCGGTGTCGCCCGGCGGCGACCCGCCCATCTTGCCGAGCTTGCCGTCGACATCGACGATATCGATGAGCGAGGCGCCGGCGCGGAGCTGGGTCA
>JARRKQ010000157.1:0-11925 GCA_037387885.1 Alphaproteobacteria bacterium
GTGCAGGTTCGAGCCCTGCCGCCCGCACCAAAATGACTAGATTGTAGCGCTGCCATGCCCGGATTTCGGATCGACGCGATCCATCTCCCCGAGGAAGGCCTCGAGGTTGGATTCAAAAGTCTGCGTTTCGTCGAACCGAAATCCGGGCATGGCAGCGCTACAATCTAGTCATTTTGGTGCGGGCGGCAGGGCTCGAACCTGCACTCCCCGAAGGGAAACGGATTTTAAGTCCGTTGCGTCTACCAGTTCCGCCACGCCCGCGGCGCGTGAGCCTTCTAGACGGTAGTGCCCGGCGCTGGCCGGTTCAAGCAGCATAGGGCCGAACCATGGGCCGAACTATGGGCCGAACTATGGGCCGAACCATGGGCCGAACGCAGCTCCGGCAACCGGAGCCGCAGCGATGGCCGTTGTGCGTCTCCGGCGCGGCGGCTACCGTTCGCCCTCCCCGTCCCTGCCGCACCCGCAAGCGCACTCATGGCTCTTGACCTCAAGGACCGCCAGACCTGGATCCGGATCGGCTATGCGCTGTCGGCGATCTGGATGGTGGGCGTGCTGGTCGTTTCCGGCGGCAGCCCGAAGCATCCGGCCTTCAATTACATCTTCATCGTGCCGCTGGCCGGTTGGATCGTGGCGATCCTAGTCGCCCGCCTGATCTGGCGCCGACCCGGCCGGCACGACTGACGCAGCCGGCCGAAGAACTCTCAGTCGCTCAGCCGCTGCGCGACAGGAAGAAGAGGCTGGCCGCGATCATGATGACGCCGATGTTCACGGCGGCGAGCCCGAGCCGCCGCTTGGCCGTGCTCGCGTCTGGCTCGCGCACGGCCTGAAGGCCATACCAAGCCGCCAGCGCGCCGCCGCCGGCCAGCGCGCCCAGGAGGTAGGGTAGATATCCCGCCATGCTCAGTCGTCGGGATCCTCGACCGGCGTCTCGCCCAGCTCCCGGACGAGCGCCTCGACCTCGCCGCGGGCGGCGTCCAGCGCCGCCTCGTCGGTGCCGCGCAGCACCAGGCTGGTGCCGAACCGGCCTTTGCGGAAGAAGGGATAGCTGCCGATGTCGATCTCGCCGTAGCGCGCCTGGATCGCGCCGAGCCCCTCGGCCACCACGCCCTCGGGCAGGAACGCGCGCACCGCGCACGAGAGCACGGGCGCGCCGCCGACCAACTTGTGGCGCAAACCTTCGAGCATCGCCTGCATGATCATCGGCACGCCGGCCATGACGTAGACATTGCCGATCTGAAAGCCGGGCGCCCCGCTCACCGGATTGTCGATCAGGGTCGCGCCTTCGGGCACATACGTCATTTTCAGGCGCGCCTCGTTGAGGTCCTCGGGCTTGTGCTGTCGCTGCATGATCTTGAGGGCGTCGGGATGGCGGTAAATCTCGACGCCGAAGGCCTTGGCGACCGCGGCGGCGGTGATGTCGTCATGGGTCGGCCCGATGCCGCCGGAGGTGAAGACGTAGTCGTACTGGGCGCGGCATTCGTTGACGGTTTCGACGATCGTCTCCTCGATGTCGGGGATGACCCGCGCCTCCATGAGACGAATGCCCCACTCGCTCATGCGCTCGGCGACAAAGCCGAGGTTCTTGTCCTTGGTGCGCCCTGAGAGGATCTCGTTGCCGATGATGATCATGCACGCCGTGACCGTCGCCGGCTTTGCGGTGCCGGGCGGCGCGCTGGCGTCGTTCGCAACGTCGTCGGGCGTAGCCATATATGCTGACCGTAGTTCCTGACCGTAAGCGCTGACCGTCGCGGGAGGGACCAGGCATCTTACCGCACCGCTTGACATATGCGAAAGCAGTGCGCGGCCGACACGTCGACGCATTGCCGGCACAGGCCGCCGCCGATAGGATCCGCCGGCCATGCGCTTCGCTGATCCCCTTCGCCGCGGCCGCCTGATCAAACGCTACAAGCGCTTTCTGGCCGATGTCCGCTTCGACGACGGCGAGGAGGTGACGGCGCACTGCCCGAACCCCGGCTCGATGCTGTCGGTGAGCGATCCGGGATCGCGGGTCTGGCTGTCGCATTCCGACAATCCCAAGCGCAAGCACTCTCACACGCTGGAGCTCATAGAAACGCCGGGCGGCCTGGTCGGCGTCAACCCCAACCGGGCCAACGACCTCGCTCGCGAGGCGATCGAGGCCGGAGCGATCGCCGCTCTGGCCGGCTACGGCACGATCCGCCGCGAGGTGCGCTACGGGGTCAACTCGCGCATCGATCTGCTGCTTCAGGACGACGGCCGGCCCGACTGTTATGTCGAGGTCAAGAGCGTCACCATGCGGCGCAACGGCGGCGAGATGGGCATCGCCGAGTTTCCCGACGCGGTCACCAAGCGCGGCGCCAAGCATCTGGGCGAGCTCGCGGCGATGGTCGCCGGGGGCCCCCGCGCCGTGATGCTCTACCTGGCCCAGCGCTCAGATTGTGGACAGTTCGCGGTCGCGGCCGACATCGATCCCGGCTATGCCGAGGCTCTGGAGCACGCGACGGCGGCCGGCGTCGAGACGCTGGCGGTGCGCTGCTCCCTCGATCCAGATGGCATTGCGGTCTCGGATTCCCTTGAGATTCGGACCTGATCAGGGATAGCGAGCCTCAAAGATCACAGCTCTTAACAATTTACTCGCCTGATACGCGTGATAATGGCGCGCGACTTGCATTGCATTCAGCGAAGGCGTTCAATGCGCCTTAGCTGACTTGCGATCGGCCGAGCAGCATCCCATTTCCGTCGGTAACCGCCCGCCCAACGTCCATCTGCGCCATGAACCAGCAAGACATCGCCACGGCCGCCGCTGAAACCCGTTCGGTAAAGCTGCACGGCCCGGAAGGTTTCGAGGGCATGCGCCGCGCCGGACGCCTGGCCGCAGAGACGCTCGACATGATCGCGCCCTACGTCAAGCCGGGGGTGACGACGGGCGAGCTCGACCGCATCTGCCACGAATACACGCTCGACCGCGGCGCGATACCGGCACCGCTCAATTACCGCGGCTTTCCGAAGTCGATCTGCACCAGTGTCAATCACGTCGTCTGCCACGGCATTCCGAGCGACGAGAAAAAGCTGCGCGAGGGCGACATCATCAACATCGACGTCACCCCGATCGTCGATGGCTGGTACGGCGACACCAGCCGGATGTTCCCGGTGGGCGAGATCAAGGTGCTCCCCCAGCGGCTGATCGAGGTTACGCACACGGCGATGATGATGGGCATCGAAACCGTGCGCCCCGGCTCGCGGCTTTCGGAGATCGGCCGGGTCATTCAGCACTATGTCGAGAACGAGCGCTTTTCCGTCGTCGAGGAGTTTTGCGGCCACGGGGTCGGCCAGATCTTCCACGACGCGCCCAGTGTGCTGCATTTCCACACTTCGCGTATTCGTGGCCGCAACCGGCAAGGTGAGCTGGCCTACCCGCCGGGCCATGACCTTGTCCTGCGGGAAGGGATGATTTTCACCATCGAGCCGATGGTCAATGCCGGCCAACCCCAGACAAAACTCTGGGATGATGGCTGGACCGCGGTGACGAAGGACAAGAAGCTCTCGGCCCAGTTCGAGCATTCGATCGGTGTTACCGCCGACGGGGTCGAAATCTTTACCCTGTCGCCTAAAAACCTCCACAAACCGCCCTACAATTTAGGCTGATCCCGAAATCGTGACGGCCGCCGGGGCTTGGATTCGGCGGGATCGCGCGCGATAGTGGCAGCTGACAATGCAACCCGTTCGGGGCCGCTCGATGGCCACCGATGAATACGGGAGTATCCATGACACGGTTGATCAGGGGTGTTTGCACGCTCGCGGCCGTCGGCATTGCGGCAGGCGTCCTCGCGTCCTGCGCGGGCGGCACCTCGCGGGTCACGGCCTATGAAGAGGGCTCTCTCCAGGCGACCGACCGGCAGGGCCGACGGATACGCCTGACGCCGCGCTCAGCTGTCCTGGTCGCCTTTCGGTCGTGGCAGCGCAAGAATTACGGCGACGCCATCCGGCTCGCCAATCACGCGATCAATTCCGGCCGGCTGCGGCCGCGCGGCCTGTCGCTTGCCTATCTCGTCCGCGGCCTCGCCTATCACTCGACGAACCGATTTTCCGCAGCGCGGGCCGACTATACGGCCTCGCTGACGGCCGATCCGACGAACCACCTCGCCTACCAATCGCGGGGCCTCGTCCGCGGCATCCAGAAGGACAACCTGGGCGCGATCGAGGACCTGAACACGGCCATCAGCATTCGCCCGACCTTCACCTCGCATTATGTCCGGGGCCTGATGAACCTGCGCCTGAAGCGGTTCGACCAAGCCTACGCCGATGCCACCGCCGTGATCTCGATGCGCCCCAACAAGTACCACGGCTATTACCTGCGGGGGCTGGTCCGGCATTTCCAAGGCCAACGGACCCTGGCGGCGGCCGACTATAGCCACGTTCTGCGGATCAATCCGGCGCATAAGGGCGCCAAGGCGGCCTTGCGCATCGTCGGCCGCGGCCGGCCGAACCCGCGGATCAAGCCGCGCCAGGATCCCGAAGACGTTCGCCTGCTGCCGGTCAGCGCGACCTCGTCCGACTGACACGCGGGGGCCGGCGCCGCATGACGAGCAGTGGCGACAAGAAACCCAAGCCGCACTATCACGGCCACCGCCAACGGCTGCGTACGCGTTTTCTTGACGCCGGGGGCGACGCCCTGCCCGACTACGAGCTGCTCGAATTGATGCTGTTCGCATCGAACCCCCGCGGCGACACCAAACCCCTGGCCAAGGCTTTGATCGAGCGCTTTGGTAGCTTCCAGCGGGTGCTGAGCGCCCCGCCCCAGCAACTTGCCGAGGTCAAAGGCCTGAAGGAAGCCGGCATCGTCGCGATCAAGACGGCGCAAGCGGCGGCGCTGCGTCTGGCCAAGGCCGAGGCGATGGAGCGGCCGGTGATGGCCTCGTGGGACAAGGTTCTCGACTACTGCCGCGCGAGCATGGCCTACGAGACGCGGGAATCCTTTCGCCTGCTCTTCCTCGACCGCAAGAACCGGCTGATCGCCGACGAGGTCCAGCAGCGCGGCACCATCGACCACACCCCGGTCTATCCGCGCGAGGTCGTCGGCCGGGCGCTGGAGTTGGGGGCTGCGGCGTTCATCATGGTGCACAACCATCCCTCAGGGGACGCGACGCCCTCGCGCGCCGACATCGAGATGACCGAGGCGGTCAAATCCGCGGCGGAGAAGCTCGGCATCGCGCTCCACGATCACATCGTGATCGGTGCGGACAACCACGCGTCGATGAAGGGGATGGGGCTGATTTAGTGATCGGCCGCGCGCTTGAAGCCTAGTTCTATCGGGCAGTTCTACGGCAGCGTCAGATAACAGGCGCGGCTGGAGAGGTGGAGGACCTTGACCGACTGGACCGGCTCGCTGGTCAGAAGGCGGTTCAGCAGATTGTCGTCGACCCGGTGGCTGCCGCAACACGACGTCGGGTCCTTGGTGCAATCGGGGGCGACGGCGCGATTGATCACATCGATGTAGCCCGGCGTCTGCCCGGCAGGCTGCTGCGAGAGCATGCCGGAGACCGGCTTGTCCGATCGCGATTCACGGGCGGCCTTGTCCGCGCTCGATCCGGTTGACGGACGCGGCATAGCGAAGGACCGCTTCTCCATTTGTTTCTTGGTCGGCAGGGCGGCACTCAGGCCTTGCTGGCTTCGGCCCAGGGTAACGACGGCATCCCGCAACTCGCTGCTGAGCGGCACGACGGTGGTGGACGGTCGGCCTCGCGTTCCTCCGCGCGTTCAAGCTTCGCTTCGGCGTCAGCGGCCGGCTTGGGGGCCCTCATGCCGGCACCCTCGCCCGGCGACTTGAGCGCCTCCCGCTCGCCAACGATTTGCGGGCCGAGCGCGGCCACCACGACCACGACAGCCAGCACCGGCAGGCTGGCGGCGAGCCAGCGCCGTGCGGGCATCGGCGCGCCGAACAGCCGTCCTATAAGTCCAGCTGGCCGTTCCTTCGTCGTGCCCGTTGACGCTTTGGCAGGCCCGGGCACGGCGTCGAAGTCGGCCGCGAAAGCCGGCGGCATGGCGAGGCCGCTTTCCAGCCCCGCCTCGCGCGCCAAGGACGCCGCGGCGACCTGCTCGCGCAGCACGGAGGATGCGGCCAGCCGCGCCTCTAATGCGGCCCGTTCGGGGGCGTCGAGGGCGTCGTCAAGATAGGCGGATATGAGGCCGTCATCGAGCGGCTCAACAGCGGCATCGGCGGCCTCGTCGCCCGACGCATCCAGGATACCCAGAACGTCGTGGCGCAAGGCATTCCGCGCCGCTTCGCTGCCCTCGGCAGAGCTTTCACCCCCGTCCGGGCCCTCGAAAAGCCGGTTTAGCAATGGATCGTCTTTGGCTTTGGCCATTAACCACTCCCTGGGGAGAAAAGACGGACAAGCTCGGGGGCTTCCGCGCCGCTCCCGACCTCGCCTTTCTCGATCATCTTGCGGGCCTTGCGGACCGCGCGTTCCTTGATCCGGCGGACCACGGGGAGGCTGCGGCCCGAGGACCGGGCGACCGCGCTCATATCGTCGTGCTCGAGCCAGAGGATGAGGATGAGCCGCTCCTCCTCGTCGAGTCGCGCCAGTGCGTTGGCCGCCTGCCGCGCCCGATCGGCATCGGCCAGCACCGCCTCGGGCGACGGCTCGGTGTCGGGCAGATCGAGCTCGCCGTCCTGACCGTCGGGCCCGACCTGTGACAGCGATTCCTTGGCCGGCCGGCCCCGGGTCCCGGGCGCACAGGTGCGATAGACACGCTCGATCGCCGCCTCGATCCGCTCGGGCGGTTCATCGGTCAGCCGCGCGGCGACCTCGCCCGCCGACATATTGTCGCGATCCATCATCTTGAAGATCATCTGCTCCAGCTGATCCAGCTTCTTGATCGCCTCCGGCGGCCGCCAGCGCTGATACTCACGGCGATGCTCGTCGAGCGCCCAGTTGGCGAGCACCCGGTTCAGCAGATACCAGGCAAAGCTCGCATCGCCGCTGCCGGTATAGGCGCGGATGGGCTTGTATTTCTTGCCGATCAGATGCGCGGCGAAGTCGCTGTAGAGATCCTCGAGATCGCGCCCGCTCGGCAGGGTCTGACCCGGCATCAAACGGAAGCGCCGCTGCAGCCGTGCGCGGATCTCCTGGGCAAAGCGCCGCTCGAAGGCGTCCCACGCCGTGCGCGGGTCGTCCCCGAACAGCGCCGACAGGCGCGCGCCCAGGAGGCTGTCGGCGACGATCGCAACGAAGCTTTCCAGCGTGCCGCCCTTGAAGCGCTTGAGCGCCGCGCAATCGTCGGCCTGGAGATCGAGCAGGAGGTTCCGCGCCTCGCCCGCCGCCAGCGGATCCTCGTAGTAGCGCCGCGCCGCCCGGTAGAGCGGATCGCGCGCCCGCGCCTTGAAGTCCGCCCACGCGACGTCGTCGCCGTCGATGACGGCCGCGATCAGAGACGCGTCTTGCGCGCGCTGCGTGGGGGACGGATGGTTCATGGTCCGGCTCGGGCGCCCCGATATAGCACAGTGCTGCACAAAGGCTTGATCGGCGCCGATTTCAAGGACGAGGAAAATAGTCTAGTCTGTCGCTCTTGTCTTAGCCTTATGTCGTAGCCTTTACGTCGTGGCCCATGGAGGACGTGTCCCATGAGCATTCTGGAAACCCTCGCGCGGACCGAATATGACGGCATCGTCAACGTCAATCCGGCCCTGGTCGATTGGCGGGAGATCGAGAGCAATCCGGGCAACTACATCAAGGTGCTCAATATCGACGAAGGCCACCACCGGGTCGACTTCCTGTTCCGCCAGGATCCGCTCAAACGCATTACGAGACACAACCACCGTTGCGTTGTCGCCACGGTAACCCTGCAGGGCGAATGGGGCTATCTGGAAGGCGAGGAAAAGTTGTTCGAGGGCTGCTACGCCTACGATCCGCCGGGCACCGCCCATACCCCCTACGCGACAGAACAGGGCATGGTTGTTTTTGCCAGCTTTCACGCCCTACGCCCGATGCTGGCTTTCGCCGGCCGGTCGGCTATGATCCGGCCGCCTCCTTTCTGCGCAAAGCGTCAATCATGATACCGCGTTACTCCCGACCCGAGATGGCCGCGATCTGGGAGCCGGCCAACAGTTTCCGCATTTGGCTCGAGATCGAGACGCTCGCCGCCGAGGCGCAGGCCGAGCTCGGCGTGATCCCCAAAGCCGCCGCCGCGACGGTGCGCAAGAAGGCCAAGTCGCTCTACGACGACAAGCGCATCGCCCGCATCGAGGAGATCGAGCGCGAGGTGAAGCACGACGTTATCGCCTTCCTGACCGAGCTCGCCGAGCAGGTCGGCGACGAGGCGCGCTTCGTCCATCAGGGCATGACCTCGTCGGACGTGCTCGACACTTGCCTCTCGGTGCAGATGACGCAAGCGGCCGATATCCTGCTCGGCGATCTCGACGCGCTGCTGGCCGCGCTCAAGACACGGGCGCGCGAGCACCGCGACACGCCCTGCATCGGCCGCAGCCACGGCATCCACGCCGAGCCGACGACCTTCGGCATCAAGCTCGCCGGCCACTATGCCGAATTCGCGCGCAACCGGACGCGTCTCGAAGCAGCGCGTGCGGAGATCGCGACCTGCGCCATCTCGGGCGCGGTCGGCACCTACGCCAATATCGATCCGTGGGTCGAAGCCTATGTCGCCGAAAAGCTCGGGCTCGCCGTCGAGCCGGTCTCCAGCCAGGTGATCCCGCGCGATCGACACGCCATGTTCTTCGCGGTGCTCGGCGTCATCGCAAGCTCGATCGAGAGATTGGCCGTCGAGATCCGCCATCTGCAGCGCACCGAGCTGCGCGAAGCGGAAGAGTATTTCTCGCCGGGCCAGAAGGGCAGCTCGGCCATGCCGCACAAGCGCAACCCGGTGTTGACCGAGAACCTGACCGGGCTCGCCCGCGTGGTGCGCTCGGCCGTGGTGCCGGCGCTGGAGAACGTGGCGCTGTGGCACGAGCGCGACATCTCGCATTCCTCGGTCGAGCGCATGATCGGCCCCGACGCCACCGTCACCCTCGATTTCGCCCTCGCGCGCCTCGCCGGCGTGGTCGAGAAGCTCGTCGTCTATCCCGAGAACATGATGGCTAATCTCGAGCGGCTCGGCGGGCTTCACGACTCACAACGCGTGATGCTGGCGCTGACGCAAAAGGGCATGAGCCGCGAGGACGCCTATCGCGCCGTGCAGCGGAATGCGATGGCGTCCTGGGAAAGCGGCGGCAGCTTCGTCGACATGCTGAAGGTGACGACGAGATCACCAAGCATCTCTCGACGGACGAGATCGACGCCCAATTCGGGCTCGACTACCACCTGAAGCACGCCCCGACGATCTTCAAACGCGTCTTCGGCAGCGCGGACGCGCGCTAAAGCGGTTGCGCCGCGAACAGCTTTGACGCAGGGTTCACTCGAAACCGCGATCCGCAGGCTGACCCCCGCCCCTCATGGCCATTGAACATCGTTCAGCCCTAACCCCCGGCTACCGCCTTCACGAATATCAAGTCGAGAGCGTGCTGGGGCATGGCGGCTTCGGCATCACCTATCTCGCCACCGACAACAATCTTCACAAGAAGGTGGCGATCAAGGAGTTCCTGCCCAACGACGTCGCCGTCCGCGTCGACGGCTCGACGGTCGAGGCGAAGTCCTCGAGCGACATGGACACCTTCCAGTGGGGCCTGGAGCGCTTCACCCAGGAAGCCCAGACGCTCGCCCGCTTCCGCCATCCCAACGTGATCCAGATCAGCCGCTACTTCGAGGCCAACGGCACCGCCTACTTCGTGATGGATTACGAGGACGGCAAAAGCCTCAAGGACATCCTGCAGGCCGCCGGCACGCTGCCCCAGTCGGAGATCGAGGAGCTGCTCTACCCCCTGCTCCACGCGCTCGACGCGGTCCACCATGCGGGCGCACCGCGACATCAAGCCGGGGAACATCTATGTGCGCGCCGACGGCTCCCCCGTGCTGCTCGATTTCGGCGCCGCCCGCCAGGCGCTCGGCGAGAAGAGCCAAAGCCTCACCAGCATCTTCACCGCCGGCTACGCACCTTATGAGCAGTACTACACCGGCGGGCATCAGGGCGTGTGGACGGACATCTATGCGCTTGCCGCGGTGCTCTATCGCTGCGCCACCGGCAAGCCGCCGCCCGAGGCGCCGGCGCGCATCCTGGAAGACACGATGGAGCCGGCCAGCGTCGCCGCCAAGGGCCGCTACGACGACGACTTCCTCGCCGCCATCGATGCGGGCTTGGCCGTGCGCGCCGAGGACCGGCCGGCCGATATCGCGAGCTGGCGGGCGCTCTTCGAAGGCGTCACCGAGCGCCGGGCTCCTGCCGAAGCCAGCGCGCCCGGCATCGTCGAACCGGGCGCCCCGACCGACCGGCGGCCGATGGTCGGTGGCGCGCGCGACAAGCCGGCAACGGCCGGCATGTCGCCGGCGGTCAAATGGTCGCTCATGGGCGGCGGCGGTGTGGTCGTGGTGGCGGGCGTTATCGCAGCCGTGCTGCTGATCCCCGATGCGGGGTCAGGTGGCGGGAAGATAAGCAATGTCGTCGACCCGCCGAAGCATCGCTGCGACGACCTGGCCGCCGATCCCTGGGACCCGTCAAAGAAGGCCTCAGGCGTCCGCCTGGGCGCCATCGACGGCACGGCGAGCTCGGTCTGCAAGGCGGCCGCGGAGCGTTACCCGCGCGCACCACGGATGATGGCGCAATACGCCCGCGCGCTCTTCAAGGCGAACCAGCCAGCCGAGGGGGTGCGCTGGGCGCGGCGCGCGGCGGAGGCCGGCAGTCCCTCGGGCGCCTTCCATCTGGGCATGGCCTATCGGCACGGCCATGGCGTGACACGCGATCTCAAGGAAGCCCGCCGCTGGTTCACGCAAGGGGCGGAAAAGCGCCATGCGCTTGCGCTCTACATGCTGGCCCGGTTCGATATGGACGGGACCGCCGGCGCGCGAGACTACACGTCCGCGGCGCGACGGATGCGCGAGGCCGCCGAGCGCGGCGTCATCAACGCGCAGTGGCTGATGGGCCGGCTTTATCTGAACGGCTGGGGTGTCGCAAAGGACTATGTTCTGGCGGCGTCCTGGTACCGGCGGGCCGCCAATCAGGGGCATCACGACGCCCAATCCGACATCGCCTACGCCTATTTGAATGGCCGCGGCGTGGCGAAAAATCCCCGTATTGCCGCCGAGTGGTATCGGAAGGCCGCACGACAGGGCAACGCGCGGGCGTATTTCGAGCTGGGCCGCATCTACGAGTACGGCATCGGCATCACGGCGAACCCGAAGACGGCCAAGGCGTTCTACGAGCGCGGCGCGGGCAAGGGCCATGCCGGGGCGATGAACAACCTCGGCACGCTCTATTTCAACGCCAAGGGCGTGGCGCGCGACTACGCCACGGCGGTCAGCTGGTTCCGCAAGTCGGCCGAGCGCGGCTCGACGACGGCGATGCACTGGATGGGACTGTGCTACCTCGACGGCAAGGGCGTCGCCCAGAACAACGCCGAGGCGTATTTCTGGCTCGCGCTTTCGGTTAGCAAGGGCGACAACCGCGCCCGCAAACGGCGCAACCGCGCCGCCGCCGCGCTCTCGGCCGAACAGCGCAGCGAGCTCGACAAGCGGATCTCGCGCTGGAAACCGCGCAGCTGAGCCTATCGGTTAGGGCCTGAGGGGCCGGTCCGGCCAGCCGATCAGCTGCCGGTCACCTCTTCCATGATCTGGCGCCGGGCGACGTCCATCAGCTCGTCCATCTGCTTGCGGACCTGGTGCTCGCTCTTGTCGACACCCTTGGCCGAGAGATCGCCGTGTACCTTGCGCAGCACATCATCGTCGCCGGGTTCATCGAAATCGCTCTCGATCACCTCGCGCGCATAGGCCGTGGCGTCATCCCCGGACAGCCCCAGCAGCTCCGCCGCCCACATGCCGAGCAGCTTGTTGCGACGGGCGC